>DASXOF010000057.1:0-23620 GCA_036494495.1 Solirubrobacterales bacterium
CACCGTTCTGTGGTCGGGTGCACGCGGCGTGGGGGCTCGCTCTCGGCGCCCGGATACGCGACGAGCTGGGCCTCGAGGCCGACGCGATCTGGTCCGACGACGGCATCATCGTCCACCTCCCAGACGCCGACGAGCCGCCCGGCGCCGAGGTCGCGCTGATCGACCCGGACGAGCTCGAGGACCGCGTCGTCGCGGAGCTCGGCGCCTCGGCGCTGTTCGGCGCCCGCTTCCGCGAGAACGCCGCCCGCGCGCTGCTGATCCCGCGCGCCTACCCCGGCAAGCGCACGCCGCTGTGGCAGCAGCGCCTGAAGTCCCAGTCGCTGCTCGAGGTCGCCAAGCGCTACGGCGACTTCCCGATCGTGCTGGAGACCTACCGCGAGTGCCTGCGCGACGTCCTCGACCTGCCGGCGCTCGACGATCTGCTGCGCAAGCTCCATGCCCGCCAGCTGAGCCTGGTCGAGGTCGAGACCCCGACCGCCTCGCCGTTCGCCTCCTCGCTGCTCTTCGACTACGTCGCCAGCTACATGTACGAGGGGGACACCCCGAACGCCGAGCGGCGGGCGGCGGCGCTGGCGCTCGACCGCGACCTGCTGCGCGAGCTGCTGGGCCAGGAGGAGCTGCGCGAGCTGATCGATCCCGAGGCGCTGGAAGAGGTCGAGAAGCAGCTCCAGCACCGCACCGAGGCGGGCCGCGCGGGCGACCGCGACGCCCTCCAGCAGGTGCTGCGGAACCTCGGCGACCTGACGCCCGAGGAGTGCGAGGCGCGGGTCGCCGAGGGCTACTCGGCGAGCTCGATGCTGGAGAAACTGGTCGCCGAGCGGCGCGTCGCCAAGGTCCGGATCGCCGGCGAAGAGCGCTTCATCGCCGCCGAGGACGCCGGCCTCTACCGCGACGCCCTCGGCGTCCCCGAGCCGCCCGGGCTGCCGGAGACCTTCCTCGAGGAGCACCCCGACGCGATGCGCGCCCTGGTCCGCCGCTACGCCCGCACCCACGGCCCCTTCCCGACCCACCAGCTCGCCGCCCGCTACGGGATCGACCCGGGGCCGGCGCTGCGCGAGCTCGAGTCCGAAGGGGCGCTGGTCCGCGGCGAGCTGCTGCCCGGCGGCACCGAGCGCGAGTGGTGCGACGCCGACGTCCTGCGCCGGGTCCGCCGCGCCAGCCTGGCGCGGCTGCGCAAGGAGGTCGAGGCGGCCGACCGCTCCGAGCTCGCCCGCTTCCTGCCGAGCTGGCAGAACGTCGACGCCTTCCGCCCCGCCGGCGCCGGCCTCGACCGCCTGCGCGAGGCGCTGGTGCCGCTGCAGGGCGTCGCCCTGACTCCCAAGGTCTGGGAGGGAGACGTGCTGCCGCGGCGGCTCGGCAGCTACTCGCCGAGCTGGCTCGACGAGCTCTGCACCAGCGGCGAGCTGGTCTGGATCGGCGCCGGCGCCCTCGGCCGCTCCGACGGCCGCGTCGCCCTCTACTTCCGCGAAGACGTCCGCCTCGCCGGGCCGCCGCCGGCCAACTCGAAGCTCGAGGCGCCGAGCGGCGAGGTCCACGAGGCGATCCGCGAGCGCCTCGCCGCCGGCCCCTCGTTCTGGCTCGACCTGCTGGCCGACCTCGCGCACCCGGCCGAGGAGATCCACAACGCGCTCTGGGACCTGGCCTGGACCGGCGCCGTCACCAACGACGCTTTCGCGCCGCTCCGCGCGCCGCGCCTGCGCGCGGTGCCGGCCAGCGAGCGCCCCGGCCGCCGCTTCGCCCGCCGCCGCTCGACCGCCGGCGCCGCCGTCCAGGGCCGCTGGTCGCTGACCGAGCCGCTCTTCGCCGGCGCCCCCGGCCCCGGCGCCCGCCTCCGCGCCCAGGCCGAGCTGATGCTCGAGCGCTACGGGATCGTCACCCGCGAGACGGTCCTCGCCGAGGGCGTCCCCGGCGGCTTCTCGACCCTCTACGCCGAGCTCGGCAACCTCGAGCTGCTCGGCACCGCCCGCCGCGGCTACTTCGTCGAGGGCCTCGGCGGCGCCCAGTTCGCCCTCCCCGGCGCGGTCGAGCGGCTGCGCTCGCTGCCGGAAGCGAACGGCGAGTACCTGGTCCTCGCCGCCACCGACCCGGCCAACCCCTACGGCGCCTCGCTGCCCTGGCCGAAACTCGAGGGCGGCCGCAAACCGGGCCGCGCCCCCGGCGCCCACCTGCTGCTGCGCGACGGCGAGCCGTGCGTCTTCGTCGAGCGCGGCGGCCGCGGTCTCCTGCGGCTGCGCTCGATGGACGAGGCGGAGCTGGGGGAGGCGATGCGCGCCCTCGCCGACGCCGTCGTCGCCGGCCGGCTGCCGAAACTGGCGATCGAGAAGCTCGACGGCGAGGCGGTGATCGGCTCCGGCCACGAGGAGGCGCTGCTCGCCGCCGGCTTCAGCCGCGGCCCCCGCAAACTGACCGCCTCGGCACGTTAGAGATCGATCACCCATTCGGGCCTGCCTGGACGCTCCCGCCTGGCGCCTAGGCCATAATCGACCCGTGTCCTCCGGGGAGCAGAGCGCCGTCGAGCTGCTGCAGAGCGTGCCGCTCTTCAGCGATCTCGAAGACGACGAGCTGGAGCGCTTCTCCCACGTCGCGGTGCCGCGCTCGTTCCCGGCCGGGACGCGGGTCTTCCACGAGGGCGACAGTTCCGACGCCTGCTACATCGTCAAATCGGGCACCTTCCGGGTCACCCGCGAGCACTCCGACGGCCGCGCGATCACCCTCGCGACGCTCGAACCGGGGGAGATCTTCGGCGAGCTGGCGATGCTCGACGGCGACAAACGCTCGGCCAGCGCCGAGGCGCTGAGCGACGGCGAACTGCTGGCGCTGCCGGCCGGCGACGTGCGCTCGCTGCTCTCGCGCCACCCGGAGATCGCCCTGAAGCTGGTCGCCGGCCTGGTCCGGCGGCTGCGCGCAGCCAACGTCCGCATCTCGCGCCAGTCCTTCCAGACCGTCCCCAGCCGGGTCGCCGGCATCCTCGCCCAGCTCAGCCGCGAGGCGCAGGAAGGGACCGCCAACGGCGCCGAGGCCAACGGCGCCGGCGAGGTGACGATCCGGATGAACCAGACCGACCTCGCCCAGCTCGCGGGCACCTCGCGCGAGAGCGTCAGCCGCTTCCTCGCCGAGCTCGAGCGGGCGGGCGTCGTCCGCTCCGGCCGCGGCCGCGTCACCGTCCTGGACCCGCCGAAACTGCGCAACTACATCTACTAGCCCCGCCGGGGGTACGGGTCAGGCGATGAGCAACTACGCCGCCCGCCGCACCGCGATGGTGGAAAGTCAGCTCCGCGCCCGCGGGATCTGGGACGAGCGGGTGCTTGCGGCGATGGCGGCGGTGCCGCGCGAGGAATTCGTCCCGCGCCGCCTGCGCCACCGCGCCTACGCCGACTCGGCCCTGCCGATCGGCGGCGAGCAGACGATCTCCCAGCCCTGGATCGTCGCCGCGATCTGCCAGGAGCTGGTGCTCCGGGGGCCCGAGCGGGTGCTCGAGGTCGGCACCGGCTCCGGCTACTCGGCGGCGGTGCTGGCGTTGCTCGCGGCCGAGGTGGTCAGCATCGAGCGCGACCCCGAGCTCTCGCGCTCGGCCCGCCGGGCCCTGGCCCGGCTCGGCGTCGCCAACGTCCACCTCGAGGTCGGCGACGGCAGCCTCGGCGATCCCGACCGCGCCCCCTTCGCGGCGATCGCCGTCCACGCCGCAGCCCCCGGCCCGCCGCCGGCACTGGTCGAGCAGCTGCGCGACGGCGGCCACCTGGTGGTGCCGCTCCACGAGGAAGGGGAGGAGACGCTGGTCGCCTTCCACCGCCACGGCGAGCGCCTGACCCGCGCCGCCGTCGCCTCCTGCCGCTTCGTGCCGCTGATCGGCGAGGGCGGCTTCAGCCCCGACTGAACGCCGCACTTGCACTTTTGGTCGGATAGCGACCAAAAGTGCAAGTCCGAGCTAGCAGCTGATCGGTTTCGGGTCCGGTTTGTCGGTGGCGGCTTCGTCGTTGCCGGCGCCGCAGTCGATTTTCGCGTCGTGCTGGCCGTCGGCGGCGTCGACGAAGTCGTTGCCGCCCTTGCCGATGAAGGTGTCGGAGCCGAGGTGGCCGAGGAAGCTGTTGGGGCCGTTGTCGCCGATCAGAGTGTCGGAGCCATCGGAGCCCTCGAGGCTCTCGTTGTCGCCCAGCACCTGGTCGGGGCTGCCGCAGCCGGCCGGCCCGCCGCTGCCGCCGATGCTGACGTTGACGCCGGTGGTCGAGCGCCCGTAGGAGACGGTGTCGATCCCGGGGCCGCCGTCGTAGGTGTTGCCTTGGCAGACCGGGACCGCGTTGACCAGCAGGTCGTTGCCGGGGCCGCCGAGGAGGACGTCGGCGCCGGGGTCGGCGTAGAGGACGTCGGCGCCGCCGTTGCCCTCGAGCCGGTCGTTGCCGTCGTCGGGGTTGTTGTAGTTCTCGCCGGCTTCGAGCACGTCGTCGCCGTTGCCGCCGACCAGGTCATCGCTGCCGGCGTTGCCGTTGGCGCGGACGTGGGCGGAATCCGGGACGCTCGGCCCGACCGTGATCTGGTCGTTGCCGTCGCCGCCGGTGACGACGATCAGCGCCAGCCCCGGTTCGCCGCCGCAGAGGACGGCGCTGCCGGCGGTGTTGGCGCAGCCGTCGCCGGCGTAGACCGGGCCGCTGTCGGAGACGGTCCAGCCTTCGGCCGTCTTGTCGAGGCTGAGGTTGTCGTCGCCGCCGGCGCCCTGGACCACCAGGCTCGAGCCGTCGAGGCCCTTGTTGAGGACGACGTAGGCGCCGCCCGGCGGCGGCCCTTCTTCGGGGCCGCAGGAGTTTTCGACCGTGAAGCCGTCGCATTCGTCGTTGCCGGGGCCGCCGTAGGCTTCGCCGTCGCTGCCGCCGCTCGAGAGTTCGTCGTCGCCGACGCCGCCGTCGAGCTTGTTGCCTTCGCCGTCGCCGACGATTTCGTCGCCCTGCGGCGAGCCGACCACGTCCTCGAATTCGGCCAGCTCGTCGTGGCCGTCGCCTTTGGCGGTGTCGGCGGCGAGGTTGACGTCGACGCCGCCGCGGGTGGCGCTGGCGTAGGAGACGATGTCGTTGGCGCCGCCGCCGCCCGACAGTTCGTCGGTGCCGGAGTCGCCGCGGACGATGTCGCCGTCGCCGTCGCCGCCTTCGACCGTGTCGATCCCGGCGCCGCCCAGCACTTCGTCGGCGCTGCCGCCGCCGTTCAGCTCGGGGTCGTCGCCGGGGCCGCCTTCGATCCGGTCTTCGCCCTCGCCGCCGAGTGCCTTGTCGTTGCCCTTGTCGCCGATCAGGCGGTCGTCGCCGGCGCCGCCTTCGAGGTCGTCGGAGCCCTGCTGGCCGTCGATGTAGTCGTCGCCCGACCCGCCTTCGAGCTGATCGGGGCCCTTGGAGCCGATCAGGAAGTCTTCGCCGCCGCCGCCGTGCTCTTTGTCGGCGCCTTTTTCGCCGTAGAGCTTGTCGTGGTCGGCGCCGCCGTCGAGCATGTCGGAGCCGGTTTCGCCGTAGAGGGTGTCCTCGCCGCCTTCGCCGTAGAGTGAGTCGTAGCCCTTGCCGCCCTTGATCGTGTCGTTGCCCGGGCCGCCGCAGATCGTGTCGTTGCCGTTGCGGCCGCCGCTGATCGTGTCGTTGCCGCCGCCGCCGTCGATCACGTCACTGGCGCCTTTGCCGACGATCGTGTCGTCGCCGGGGGTGCCCATGATCGTGACGTGCTTGCCGCCGCAGGTGGCCGCTGCGGCGCGGCCGCTGAGCGGCGCCAGGAGGAGCAGGGCGATCGCCGCCGAGGCGACGAGCAGGAGGACGCGGCCGGGACGAATGACAGCTGCGGGGGGCATCAATTCCCCCATCGGACGCCTCGGCCGAACCCTTAGTTCTCGCCGAACAAACGTCCACGGCGGCGACGGTTCGCCGCTCCTATAACCTGCGGGCGCGCATGCGCGGCGGCATCTACGTACTCAACTTCTACTCGGCGTTCTTCATCGACCAGCTGAAGCGGGGGCGGAAGACCGCCACGATCCGGCTCGGCGACAAGAGCAACAAGTACGAGCGCGGCCAGGTCGTCTGGATCACGGTCGGACCGCGCCACAGCCCGCGCGAGAAGATCTTCACCGCGGTGATCGACGACGTCGAGGTCAAGCAGCTGGCCCGGCTCTCGCGGCGCGACATCGAGCACGACAACCCCGAGTTCCGCCGCCTCGACGAAACCAAGCGCTTCCTCGAGCAGCTCTACAGCCGCCCGATCGACGACGACGACCTGGTCACGGTGATCCGCTTCTCGCAGATCGTCGAGCCGCCGGCGCCGCACATCGGCAACGGGGAGACGCCCCGCCACAACTGAGGGCGGGGCGGAGGAGCGCGGAGCGAACGTGCCCGAGTACTCCTTCCTCACCACCTGGCTGCTCGACTCGCCGCGCGAGCCGGTCTTCGAGGCGATCCACGACCAGGAGCGCTGGCCGAGCTGGTGGCGCGGGGTCGAGGTCGCCGAGGAGCTCCGCCGGCCGCCGGGCGGCGAGGACGTCGGCACCCTCTCGCGGATGGTCTGGCGCAGCCTCCTGCCCTACCGGGTCGAGTTCGAGATCGAGACCACCCGGGTCGAACGGCCGACCCTGCTGGAAGGGCGGGCGAGCGGCGAGCTGGCCGGCGTCGGGCGCTGGCGCCTCTACGAGCAGGACGGCGTCACCGCCGTCCTCTACGAGTGGGACGTGCGGACGACGAAGCCGTGGATGAACCGCCTGGCGCCGCTGCTGCGACCGGCCTTCGAGTGGAACCACGACTGGGTGATGGCCCGCGGCGGCGAGGGCCTCGCCACCCTCCTAGGCTGCCGCCTCCTCGCCGCCGACTGAGAAAAAATCGGGGTACCGATCTTTTCCCCACCGGGGTGTGGAAAAGATCGGACTCGACGCTTGACCGAGGCCCTGGTTTCGCTATCTTCACATCGTTGGCACTCTCGCTACTAGAGTGCCAAACGTCGCAAGGAGCGGAAACGGCTCCAGGGCGGCGATTCCCGAGCTTTGCCAGCTACCACCACTTACCGAAGACGGAGGTTCACGGATGAATCTGAAGCCCCTCGGGGACCGGCTCATCGTCAAACCCGTTGACGAGGAGGAGACGACCGCCAGCGGCATCGTCCTCCCCGACACGGCGAAAGAGAAGCCGCAGAAGGGCAAGGTGCTCGCCGTCGGCGACGGCGCGCTGAACGAGGACGGCAGCCGCCGGCCGCTCGATGTCGCGGAGGGGGACGAGGTCCTCTACTCCAAATACGGAGGCACCGAGATCGTCGTCGAGGGCGACGACCTGCTCGTGCTGCGCGAGTCGGACGTCCTGGCGAAGGTCGCCTAGATCCCCCACCACCGGACTTACCGAACCAAGGAGGACTGAAGAGAGATGGCTCATAAGGAGCTGAAGTACGCAGAGGAGGCACGGGGGGCCCTGCAGGCCGGCGTCGATTCCGTCGCCAACGCCGTCAAGGTCACCCTCGGCCCCAAAGGCCGTTACGTCGTGCTCGACAAAAAGTTCGGCGCGCCGACGATCACCAACGACGGCGTCACGATCGCCCGCGAGGTCGAGGTCGAGGACGTCTTCGAGAACCAGGGCGCCCAGCTCGTCCGCGAGGTCGCGACCGCGACCAACGACGTCGCCGGTGACGGCACCACGACGGCGACCCTGCTGGCGCAGACGATCGTCCGCCAGGGCCTGAAGAACGTCGCCGCCGGGGCCAACCCGCTGGCGCTGCGCCGCGGCATCGAGAAGGCGGTCGACGAGGTCGTCGAGAACCTCAAGAGCAAGCAGTCCAAAGAGGTCGCGGGCAAAGACCAGATCGCTCGCGTCGCCGCCATCTCCGCCGGCGACGACGAGATCGGCTCGCTGATCGCCGACGCGATCGAGAAAGTCGGCAAAGAGGGCGTGGTCAACGTCGAGGAGGGCCAGACCCTGGCCATGGACCTCGAGTTCACCGAGGGGATGCAGTTCGACAAGGGCTACATCAACCCCTACATGGTGACCGACCAGGACCGCATGGAGGCGGTGCTGGAGGACCCCTACATCCTCATCGCCAACCAGAAAATCGGCTCCGTGCGGGACATCCTGCCGGTGCTCGAGCAGGTCATGCAGTCGGGCAAACCGCTGCTGATTGTCGCCGAGGACGTCGAGGGCGAGTGCCTCGCGACCCTGGTGGTCAACAAGCTCCGCGGCACCTTCACCGGCGTCGCGGTCAAAGCCCCCGGCTTCGGCGACCGCCGCAAGCGGATGCTCGAGGACATCGCGATCCTCACCGGCGGCGAGGTGATCACCGAGGAGCTCGGCCTCAAACTCGAGAACACGCAGCTCAACCAGCTCGGCAAAGCTCGCCGCGTGGTCGTCTCCAAAGACACCTCGACGATCGTCGACGGTGCCGGTGACGCCGAGGCGATCAAGGGCCGGATCAAGCAGATCAAACAGGAAATCGAGAACACCGATTCCGATTTCGATCGCGAGAAGCTCCAGGAGCGTCTGGCGAAGCTGGCCGGTGGTGTCGCCGTCGTCAAAGTCGGCGCCGCGACCGAGACCGAGATGAAAGAGAAAAAGCACCGCGTCGAGGACGCGCTGCAGGCGACCCGCGCCGCGCTCGAGGAGGGCGTCGTGCCGGGTGGCGGCGTCGCGCTCCTGAACGCGCAGTCCGACCTGGACCCGGAGAAGCTCGGCGGCGAGGCCGACGAGACCACCGGCGCCCGGATCATCCACCGCGCGCTCGAGGAGCCGGTCCGCCAGATCGCCGAGAACTCCGGCCTGGAGGGCTCGGTTGTCGTCAACAAGGTTCGTGAGCTGAAGACCGGGGAAGGCCTCAACGCCGCCACCGGCGAGTACACGGACCTGATCAAGGCCGGCGTCATCGACCCGACGATGGTGACCCGCTCGGCGCTGCAGAACGCGGCCTCGATCGCCAAGAACATCCTCGTCACCGAGGCGATCATCGCCGAACCGCCGGAGGAGAACGGCGGCGGCATGCCCGGCGGCGGTATGCCGGATATGGGCGGCATGATGTAAGCAGCCCCCGCCAGGGAGCTGTGCTTCAAGAGGGCCCGGCGCACGCCGGGCCCTCTTTTTGCCGAGGTTGCCTTTTCAGGCGCTATGCGACCGAAAAGGCAACCTCAACGGCGGCGGTCGCCGGGGCCGGCCGCCTGCCCTACTTCGCTCTCGCTTTCGGTTCCTTCAGCGGCAGCGGTTCCAGCAGGCCGGCGTTGGATTCGGCTTCGCCGAGGAAGTTGGGGCGGCGGATCTTCTTGCGGATCTGGTTCAGGGTCTTGGGGTAAAGATTGAGGTCGTAGGGGTTGCCGACGCCGAAGCCCTGGTAGTAGACGAGCATGCGGACGCGGGGGCGTTTGACGATCCAGGCGATCAGCTGCTTGACGAATTTGGGGTTGTCTTCGCCGGAGACCGCCCACTCGGTCAGCGAGATCGGCTTGTTCTTCCACTGCTTGCCTTCGTAGAAGCGGTTGAGGTCTTCCCAGACGGGATATTCGGAGTAGAAGTCGGTCCCGACCCAGTCGACCCAGCGGCTGCCGGGCCAGTAATTGCCGGGGAAGTTGCCTTTGACCCGCGGTGAGCCGCCGGGCAGCGGGCTCCAGATGATGCTGACCGGGGCCAGCGGCAGCGATTCGGGCGGCAGGCCGGTGGTCCGGTTCAGCGGCGGCAGGCCGATTTCGGCAAGCGTCGCGTTGATCCCTTCCAGCGACTGGCCGCCGCGGACGATCGTCACGATCCGCCGGAAGGCCTCCTTGTACCAGAGGGTCGAGTGTTCGCCTTCTTTCGGCGTGCCGTCGCATTCGACCGCCGACCAGACGTTGAGGCAGCGGTTCGGCTCGCCCAGCGGCCGGATGTAGGCGGGCAGGTTGCGTTCGGTGAAGAACTGGTTCAGCTGCAGCAGGTAGTCGTCGCCGGCGCCGAGCGCGATCTGCTCGGGGGTGATGATCTCGGCCAGGGTCTGGTCGTCGGCGGTCGAGATGTGGAGGATCGGCCGGGTGCGGGTTTCGCGCCAGCGTTCGTAGGCGGCGTTGAGGCTGTTCCCCCAGGGGTGGAAGGTCTCCAGCAGCGCCGGGTGCTTGCCGGTGAGCGCTTCGAAGTTGGTGAATTCTTCCGTCGTGCCGCGGTCCGAGACGCCCAGGTAGACGTCGGGCTTCGGCGGAACCAGGCTCAGGGCGCTCGCCCCCGGCGCCATCGCCAACAGCCCGGCCGCCGCGGCCAGCGGCGCGAGCAACCTCCTAAACGTCCTGAGTCGCCTCCAGTACATCGCTCATCCTTCGCGGTTCGACGCCGAGTGCCTGCGCGTCAGCGGTGCCTCGCTCGCTGACCATGGAGACCTCCATCAACTCGGCCTCCTCCCAAGTAGCGAACACGGCCTCACCGAAAAGGGAGCGGACTGCGATCAAGCTGGAGCGGATCAGGGGCAGCGGCAGGTGGACGAGTGGTCGAGGCCGGCCGGCGATGCGGCTGACCAGGTCCGACATCTGGTCGTAGTCGAGCGTCTGCGGCCCGGCCAGCTCATAGCGCGCCGCGGCGCCCTCGCCGAGCGCCAGCGCCGCGACCACGCAGCGGGCGACATCGGCGGCCCAGATCGGCTGAAACTCGGCCTTGCCGTCGCCGGAGACCGGCAGCACCGGCAGGAAGGAGAAGCGGCGCAGGAGCGTGATCCAGGGGTCGCTGTGGTCGTAGACGATCGAGGGGGCGAAGACGGTGCTCGCCAGCGGCGAGGAGTCGACCGCCTGCTCGGCCAGCCACTTGGCGCGGAAGAAGCGGGTCCGCTGCGCCGCGAAGGCGTCGAGGGCGCTGAAGAAGTGGAAGCGCTCGACCCGGCTGTGCTCGGCGGCGCGCAGCAGGCGCACCGTCGCCAGCCCGTTCAGCTCCTCGATCCGCTTCGGCGGCTGGTCGCGGATCGTCGCCGCCAGGTGGACGACGGTGTCGACCCCGCGCAGCGCCTGCCGCAGCAGGTAGGGATCGGAGAGCTGGCCGAGGTCGCCGAGCGCGATCTGGACGTCGACCCGGCGCTCGCCGAGCCGCCGCGGCTCCCGCACCAGGCAGCGCACCTCCTCGCCCTGCTCGAGCAGCAGCGGCAAGAGGCGCGAGCCGATCGAGCCGGTGGCACCGGTCAGCAGCAGCACCGCCGCGCCCTTTCCCAGGGAAGTTCCCTTGCCTCGCTCATCCGCCACACACCCTAGAGGCGCGGCACATCTCTAAAATGGGCGTTCGCTCTTCGGCGGGGGCCAAAGGCCCTCGCCCTCCGGCACAGCAAACGATCTAGGAGACTCTCCGATTTGAGCTACGTAATCGCCGAGCCATGCATTGGTACCAAGGACAACTCCTGCGTCGAGGTCTGTCCGGTCGACTGCATCCATCCCACGCCCGACGAGCCCGACTACGACTCGGTCGAGATGCTCTACATCGACCCGGACGAGTGCATCGACTGCGACGCCTGCGTCGAGGCCTGCCCGGTCGATGCCTGCTTTGCGGAGGACCAGCTGCCCGCCGAGTGGGCCAAATACGCCGAGATCAACGCCAACTACTACAAGAGCAAGTAGCGGGCCCGGCCCGCTCGGGCCGGCACAGACTTGAGAAAGGGCCGCCGGTTGGCGGCCCTTTCTCGTTCGGCGGGGATGTCTTGGGTGCGGCCGCTCGGGGAGGCGGCCGCTGCCAGGGTCAGTAGCCGATCGGGTGGCGGGCGACGAACCGTCCCCCGGCCGCCGCCAGCAGGCTTTCGTGCCAGCGTGGGCCGGATTCGTTTTCGTCGCCGGCGGTGTCCCAGCGCAGGCCGGCGATCACCGCGTAGGCGTGGCTGGCGTTGGCGTAGATCGTGATCCAGCGGCCCCGTCCCGGCGCGCCCCAGGCCGTCATCGAGCCCGAGGTCAGCGGCAACGACATCAGCCGGCCGCCGTGCAGAGCGAAGCTGACGGCCCCCGAGCAGTCGTAGCCGCGGTCCCACCAGCGGCCGTGGCCGCCGCCCCAGATATAGGGCGTGAGGCGAATCTTGTTCGCCGCGGCGATCACCTGGCGGACCGCGGTCGGGGCGTTGGCCGGTGCGATCGCGCGGCCGTTCAGGAGCGTCGCCCGGCCGGCTTCGCCGGTCGGCGGGACTTCTTCCGTTTCCGTTGGTTCGGTCGGTTCGGTCGGGGTAGGTTCCGGTTCGTATTCGTAAGCGGTGAGCCCGCCGCGGTTGGCGGCCTGGGCGAGCGAGGGCAGCGCGATCGCGATGAACAGCGCCGCGAGCGCGATGAAAGTGCTGAGAACGGCGATTCGGGCGGCCGCCGCTGGGGCCTTTGGCATCTAACGCCTCCTTCGTCAGCCGGCGGGGTTAGCTGACGGGCTAGCGCTGAAGGAGCCTGCGCCCCCACCCGAAGGTGGGCTCGCCCCGAAAACCTGGGTCCCCCGCTCCCCGGCTCTCTTAGCCGAGGATTAGGCAAATGTGTGGAGACCTTAACGTACTGGTGGGCGGAAAGTTTCGCCCCGGGCCGAGAATTTAGGTTCGGGGCGCCTTTGTTCAACCAGGCCGAACAAAAGCGCCCCGGGCGGGCGCTCGGGGCGCCGCTACTGGACCATCGGCAGCGGCGTGCCGCTGACCGGAGCCGGTTCGGCGCTGCCCGGGACGGCCTGCAGGACCGGCAGCTCCTGCGGCGTTGCCGCGATGATCCCGCGCGCCGCCTGGCGGATCGCCTGCGAGGCGGGGGCGTCGGGCTCGGCGGTTACCAGCGGCACGCCGTTGTCGGCGTGCTCGCGGAGCGGCTCGGAGAGCGGCACCTTGCCGAGCAGCGGCACGTCGATCTCGTCGGCCAGCAGCTGACCGCCGCCCTCGCCGAAGATCGTGAAGCGCTCGCCGTCGGGGGTCGTGAAGCCGGACATGTTCTCGACCACGCCGAGGATCTCGAGGTCGAATTTGGCCGCCATCTCGACTCCCCGCCGGGCCACCGACTGGGCCGCCGGCTGCGGCGTGGTGACGACCAGGAACTTGGCCTGCGGCAGGAGCTGGGCGAGCGTCATCGAGACGTCGCCGGTGCCGGGCGGCAGGTCGAGCAGCAGGTACTCGAGCTCGCCCCAGGCAACGTCCTCGAGGAACTGCTGGATCGCTTTGTGGAGCATCGGGCCGCGCCAGACGACCGCCGCGTTCTCCTCGACGAAGAAGCCGATCGACATCACCTTCACCCCGCCCGCGGCCTCGAGCGGCAGGATCTTGCGCTCGCCGTTCACCTCCGGCTTGGCGTTGACGCCGAGCATGCGGGGGATCGAGTAGCCATAGACGTCGCAATCGAGGGCGCCCGCGGCGTGGCCTTCGGCGGTCAGCGCCGCGGCCAGGTTGGCGGTCATGGTCGACTTGCCGACGCCGCCCTTGCCCGAGGACACGCAGATCACGTTTTTGACCTTGGCGAGGGCGCCCTGCGGCAGCTTGCCGCGGCCGAGGGTCTGCTGCAGGCTGCTTTTCTCCTCGTCGGAAAGGACGTCGAAGCCGACCGCGACTTCGGTCACCCCGTCGAGCTCGCGGACCTGCTGGGCGACGGCCTGTTCGAAGTGGGAGCGGATCGGGCAGCCGGCGGTGGTCAGCGAGACCACCACCTCGACCCGGCCGCTGTCCTGGACGACGATCGAGCGGACCATGCCGAGCTCGACGATCGAGCGCCGCAGCTCGGGGTCGATGACCGCGCGCAGCTGCTCGGTGATCTGCTCCTGGGTGGGGAGGGCCATGGCTGCATTCTCGCAAAGCGCGGCCGGCGGCAGTCGCTGCGGGGGGCTGGAGGGGGAGAGATCGGGGCGCCCGGGACCTTGTCGCGGGCATGTCGAGCGAGCGGAAAAGGATGGTGGCGAGCGGCCGGGGCGGCCTCGGGCGGATCGCGGCGATGGTCGCCGCGCTGGCCTGCGGCCTGGGGCTGATGCTGGCGACGGAGGCGCGGGGCGACGAGCTGCTGACGCCGCTCGACTTCGAGCTCCTCGGCGGCACCGCCTGGCGCGCGCAGAACGAGTTCGACGTCGCCTGGCGCAACCCACCCGGCTACGAGGTGGCAGGCGCGAGCTGGAGCGCGGCCGCGCACGGCACCCCCGGCAGCGCCCGGTTCGTGCCCGGCCTCGGCCTGACCGAGCTCGACGGCCTGCGGGTGCCGGCCGCCGGCGCCTGGCAGCTGACGGTCTGGCTGCGCGACACGAGCGGCCGCGAATACCCACCGCTGGCCGCCACCGCGGAGCTCCTCTTCGACGATGTGCCGCCAGCCGTCTCCTTCATGCCCGGCGACGCCGACGCATTGCCGCCGCAGCTGGTCGGCGCGGTCGCCGACCCGCTCTCCGGGGTCGCCGACGGCGCGATCTCCTACCGCCGCCTCGACCGGGAAGCGTGGACCGCCCTGCCGACCCAGATCCGCGCCGGCGCGCTCGCCACCGAGCTGGTCGCGACCACGCCCCAGCTGGCGCCCGGAACCGGGTACCTGTTCCGGGCCGAAGCGCGCGACGGGGCCGGCAACGTCGGCAGCACGACGCTCCGCGCCGACGGCACCCCGATGGCCCTGCAGGCACCGGAAAACGGCGCCAAGCCGGGCGGAGGAGGGGGCGCTGCGGCGGGCCAGCCGCAGCGCTCGACGCAGTTGCTGGCCGCCCTTGGCGGCGGGCGCGGCGGCGGCCATGGCCGGACCCGTCTCACCGTCGCCTATGGCGACCCGGTGCTGCTGCGCGGCAAGCTCGACGGCGAGGGCGGCGGCCTCCCCGGCCGCCAGCTGCGGGTGGTCAGCCGCCCCGTCAGCGGCGGCAGCCCGAGGGTCGCGGTCGAGTCGGTGACCGCGGCGGACGGCCGCTTCGAGCTGCGGCTGCAGCCCGGGCCCTCGCGCCGGATCGCGGTCGTCTTCGCCGGCGAGGACGGCTGGCGCCCCGCCCGTCGTCGCCTTGAGCTGCGGGTCCGCAGCGGCGTCTCGCTGAGGGCGGCGTCGCAGCGGCTGCGGACCGGCGACCTGCTGCGGCTGCGCGGCCGGGTCGGCAGCCGCGGCGCCCGCGTCCCGCGCGCCGGCAAGCTGGTGACGATCTCCTACTGGGAGCGGGCGGCGCATCGCTGGCGGCCGGTGATCGTCACCCGAAGCGACCGGGCCGGGCGCTTCGCCGCCTCCTACCGCTTCCGCTACGTCAGCGGCATCGCCCGGATCCGGCTGCGGGCCTCGGTGCCCGCCGAAGCCGACTGGCCCTACGCCCCCGGCTCCTCGGCCCCGCTGACGGTCGAGGTCCGCGGTTAGTAGGGTTCTCCCCGATGTCGCGAGCCACCTTCCAGACCAACGCCGGCCCGATCGTGATCGAGCTCTTCGACGAGGACGCGCCGAAGACGGTCGAGAACTTCCGCAAGCTCGCCGGCGAGGGCTTCTACGACGACCTGATCTTCCACCGGGTGATCCCCGACTTCATGATCCAGGGCGGCTGCCCCGAGGGCACCGGCACCGGTGGTCCCGGCTACACCTTCGAGGACGAGTTCAACGACCACAAGGTGGTGCGGGGGGCGCTGGCGATGGCCAACGCCGGGCCCAACACCAACGGCTCGCAGTTCTTCATCGTCACCGTCGGCTCGGCCCCGTGGCTCGACGGCAAGCACACCGTCTTCGGCGAGGTGGTCGAGGGCATGGACGCGGTCGACGCGATCGAGTCGACCGCGACCGACGGCCGCGACAAGCCGGTCGAGCCGCAGACGATCCAGAGCGTCGAGCTCAGCTAGCTCGCGCTCGGGCCGCCCGGGCTGGTTTCGCCGGGGCGCGACTCGCCCTTCTCTTCGCGCCGCCGGCGCATCGCGTCGCCCGGCCGCCAGAGGCTGACCAGGCCGGCGACCAGCGTCACCAGGAAGATCTGGCCGGTAAGCATCTCGAGCCCGGTCAGCATGCGACCGGGCTGGCCTGCGGGGACGAGGTCGCCGAAGCCGGTCGTGGTCAGCGTCGTATAGCTGAAGAAGATGAAGTCGCTGCCGCCGGCGTTGGGGTGACCTTCGAAGAAGGGGCCGCTCTGGACGCGGGCGACGAAGACGTAGAGGAAGGTGAAGAGCAGGCCGAGGACGGTGTAGAAGCTGATCGCGCCGAGGATCGTGCGCGAGTCGGCACCGGCGTTGGCGATCACCCGCCGCAGGACCGCGAGCATCGCCACCGTCAGCAGCAGGACCTGGATCGCGGAGGAGATGTTGAGCCAGAGCTGGGCGCCGCTGATCGCCGCTGCGGCCGCCAGCAGCACGGTCGCCGCCGAGATCCAGATCGCGGCGTTGACCACTCGGCGGTTGGCGTGGGAGCTGGTCAGGGCGACGATCGAGGTGGCGCTGGTCGAGATCGAGATCAGGATCGCCTCCCAGCCGCGGTCGCCGAGCAGCGAGGTCAGCACGTAGGTGACGAGGACCAGCGCCAGCAACAGCCCGAAGGCGTCGCGGATCTGCTCGGCGCGGATCTGCAGACGTCGCTCGGCGGAGTTTCGAGGCCCGTCGTTCATGGCCCGGGATTCGGCTCCGCCAGCGGCTTTCCTGCCCGCGGCGCGGGGCTCCGGGAACGCTCGCGTCCGCACCCGGAGTGATCCGCCCCGACCGCCGCGCCCGTTCTTGGGCCAAACCCCCGAGCGCCAAAGGAGGCGTTGCTAATGGACCCGGACTTCAGCATCGAGCAGGTGGACGTCGACGGCGACGTCCGCGAAACCGCGCAGGACGCCCTCGACGCCCTCGAGCGCCAGGGCGACACCCGCCTCGACTTCCTCAAGAAGGCCGGCCTCGCCGGCGGCGCGGTGATGGGCGGCGGCGCCCTGCTCAGCGCCCTCACCCCGGCCGGCGCGATGGCCGCCGGCAAGGGCCGCCCTCCCGCCAGCTTCGGCAAGGGCGACATCGGCATCCTCAACTACGCCCTCACCCTCGAGTACCTCGAGGCCGCCTTCTACAACGAGGCGACCAAGAACAAGGTGGCGAGCGGCGCCCAGGAGTCGGCCTTCCTGAAGCGGGTCACCGCCGACGAGAACGCCCATGTCGCGTTCCTGAAGAAGGCCCTCGGCTCGATGGCGACCAAGGCGCCCAAGGTCGATTTCGGCGACGCCACCAGCAAGGCGAAATGGCTCCCGACCTCGATGGCCCTGGAGAACACCGGCGTCAAAGCCTACGGCGGCCAGGCCCTTAACATCGCCAACAAGGCCTACCTCGCCGCTGCTCTCTCGATCTGGGCGGTCGAGGCCCGCCACGCCTCCGTCGCCGGCCTCCTGGTCAAGCCGACCAGCAAGAACATCTCCCCCGACGGCGGCGCCTTCGACGAAACCGCCACCGCCGCCCAAATCCTTGCGGCGGTGAAAGCGACGGGCTTCCTGGTCTGAGGCGGCTTGGTCGACTAGGAGTCGGTGAGGCGGGCGAACATCGCTTCGATGTACTCGTCTTCCTCTTCGGGAGTGGGCGCGCCGGCCAATTCGGCGGCGTACTCGTCGTCCGCCCGCCACATCGCCTCCCGCTGTTCCTGTATGGCCGCCTCTTCTTCTTCCCCGTAGAGGATTTCCGCCTGCTCGAACTCCTCCATCTCCTCGCGCCGTTCCTCGACCAGCACGGGATCGAGGGCCACGCCCCACAGTTGGGCCGCTTTCATCAGCGCGTCGAAGGCGACGGCCGAGTGGATCGATTCACCCACGGCCTCCTCGAAGACCTCGGCTATGAACTGGCCGAGCATCTCCCGGTTGCGCGCTTTCTCCTCCTCCGAGAAGAGCTCGGGACGGACTCTGACCAGGTTGCCGAGCAGCCTCCACCGCATCGCCTCGTCGTCGAGCCCGGTCGCCATCGACTTCACCGCGGGCCACGCCTCCTCGTCGAGCATGCCGTACTCGAGAAGTCGCACCAGCAGCTCCAATTCGTGGAAGTCGGGGTCCCCGCCGGCGGCCACCTCCTCCCACCACCGCCGAGCGTAGGCGGGAAGCCAGGGCGATACCTCCTCGCGCCACGGCTGCTCCTTCAGCAGCTTCGCGGCGATCCTCACCCGCCGACCGAGGGGGGAGATGGCGTGGGCTTGCAGGTATCTCGCCTGCGGGCCGCCGCCGTCGACACCGGGGCCGGGCGGCTCCATCAATCGCGAGACCGCGGCGAGGTACTCGGGCCAGAGCCGCTCGGGGGCGTGGCCGCTGTCTCCCTCCGCGGTTCGCCAGAGCCAGTGGAGCTGCTCGAGCGAGTAGGCGCTGCGTAAGGCGGCGACCATGTCCGCCGGGCTTTCGCGCAGGTACCCCTGGAGGAAGTCGATCAGCGACGGGTTGATCAGCCTCAGCTGCTCTTCGTCGCTGGCGATCAGCGAGTCGTCCAGCACGGCCAGCGAGTGCACGAACTGCCTTCCGGTCGTGGACAGGCCTCGTGCCTCACAGGCGGCTTCGAAGGCGGTTTCCGCCTCCTTCACGCTGACCCGTTCGGTCAGGCCCATGAGCGCGATCAGCAGCGCTCGTTCGTGGTCGCCGAGGCCGCGCTCGAAGGTGTGGCTCCAGAGCCGGTCGGGCGCGTCCAGCACGTTGAGGCAGAAGGTGGCGTAGTCGGCTTCCTCCTCCTCGCCGACCGGCGCCATCAGTAGGCCGGTCATCAGCTCGATCAGGCGCGGGTTGTAGTTGGGGTGGTCGATCACCGCCATGTACCGGTGGCCCGCGACCAGCGACTCCCTCGCCTCCGCATCGACGTTCGGTGAGAAGTAGACGTGGTTGTAGAAGATCCGCGCCTCCTCGTAACGGGTGTACTCCTCAGCGGTGAGGAGGTAGCGGTGGCTGGCGTCGGTTTCGAGGTCGAGGGTCTCCGAGACGCGGTGCGCCTGGGCGAGGATGTACTCGCGCGTGGTGAGGATGATCCGCCGCTTCGGGTCCTGGGCGATGCGGCGAAGGAATCGCACCAGGTCCTGGTCCTGCTCCCGCGATTCGAACAGCGCGGTCCGGCCGAGGAAGTCGTCGAAGTAGAAGACCTGGCTCTCGTCGAGCTCGAGCAGCTCCCACACGTCGCGCAGCCCTCCCGAGACGATCTCGAACGGTTGGAACCCGGCCTCGATGCTGTCCAGCAGCAACATCCTCGCGAGCGTCGTCTTGCCGACGCCGGCCGGGCCGGCGATCACGCACACCCGCTCCGCCTCCAGCATCTCCCGGGCCTTGGCGAAAGACTCGGTCTGCACGTAGCGGGGCAGCTGCCGGCGGGTTTCCTCCAGCAGGGCGCGGCTGCGCTCGTAGGAGGCCGCCGACAGCGACTGGCGCAGCTGGCCGACCGACCGCAGCCACAGCTTCACCGTCCGTCGCTCGACCTCCGGGTGTTTTTTCAGGTGACGCCGCAGATCGCCTTCGCCGTAGACGTTCTTCACCGAGCCGACCCACGGCTCGAGGATCTCGGCAATCTCCTTGCGCTGGTCGTGGTTCAAACGGCGCGAGGTCGCGAAGCGATAGCTGGCGAGCTCCGGTTCTCGCTCGGCGAGCTGCTTCGCCTCTTTCCGAACCGCGCTTCTCAGCGTCCGGTAGTCGCTGTCGCGGAAGTGCTTGCACTGGACCACGTGGCGGCCGTCGCCGTCGACCGCTTCGAGGTCGACGCCCTTGTCCCGCCCGCGCGTCCCAGCGCGGAATTCCAGCCCGGTCACCTCGCTGAGGAGGTCCGCCGCGAACTCCTCGAAATCCAAATCGGACAGCTCGTCGAAAAAAGCCATTGGCACCTCCCAGCCAAAGGGAGACGAAGCCTATCCGCGCGGCAGAACGGCGGGATTTGAACCCACTTAACGACGAGGCGGCCGACCAGACGGCGCTACACCGTCTTCACGTAAACGCCGTCGGTCCCGGTTTTCGGCCCGACTTTCTGGAACATCGAGAGGCTCGTTTCGGTCGGGCAGCCGAGGCTTCCCCCTGGGAGCAGTTCCATCGTCACGCCAGAGACTTTGACGGTTGCGAAGGTACCGCCGGTTATGCCGGCGATCAGCGGCAGCGCGCTCGGCTTGGGCTGGTATTCGCATCGGAACGAGCCGCCATTGCATCCCACCACGAGGCCGGGCGAGCCTGCGACGGTCGCCAGCCCACTGGGGCCGGTGCCGGAAGCTTCCACTTCCGCCCCGACGGGCCCGGCGCCCGCGACCAGGCAAGGCCCCGTGCAGTTGGTGCCGGTGAGCAAACTGATTTCGATCGACTCGGCCCCGGTCCCCATCGCACTGATTTCGAATTCGATCGTGCTGTTCGAGCAGGCGGTGACGCCGGGGAGACTGATCGAGCCGGCGCCGGTGCCGACGAATTTCGACCCACTGGCGTAGACGGCGCCGCAGGTGGTTCCAACGTTGGTTTTGCAGAGCCTCGTTCCCGCGGCCTGCGCCGACGCTCCCGTTGCCAGCGCCGCCAGCAGTGCAAGCGCGACCAGGCAGCCAAGCAACCCCTTGCGCGACATTTATCAAGAATAGCTGACTATTTGCGCCCTCGCGTGTTTCCGGGCGCCGGATGTCATCCCCCGAGCGGCGATCATGGCCTTCTACGATTTCCTCCATGTCGCCGCCCGCGGGGCTGTCATCGGTCGTCGTGGGCGGGAGCATCGCGGGCCTCCTCGCCGCCGCTGCCCTGTCGCCGCACTTCGAGCGGGTGACGGTGATCGAGCGCGACGAGCTGCCCGATGCGCCGCTGCCGCGCAAGGGCGTCCCCCAGGGCAACCAGGTGCACGTGCTGCTGCCGATCGGCGAGCGGATGATCGAGGAGCTGTTCCCGGAGATCCACGCCGATCTCCTCGCCGCGGGATGCGATGAGTACGACCAGGCCGCCGACGTCCCGGCCCTGACCCGATGCGGTTGGCGCGTGCGGGTGGAGCTCGAGTCGGCGCGGGTCGTGGCCTTCCGCCGGCCGCTCTTCGAGCTGGTCGTTCGCCGCCGCCTGATGGAGCTCGAAAACGTCACCGTCACACAGGCGAGCGTCGAGGGGCTGGTGCTCGACGACGACGGCGCGAACCTCGCCGCGGTGGGTCTGCGGGGCGGTGACCGGGTCGCCGGCGACCTCTTCGTCGACGCTTCGGGGCGCGGCTCGAAGACCCCGAAGTGGCTCGCTCAGCTCGGCTTTGCGAAGCCCGCGGAGCAGCAGGTGCGGGCGTTCATGGGCTACACGACCCAGTTCGTCGAGGTGCCCGGCGACGTCTTCGTCGCGGGCGCCCGGGGCCTCGCCGCGATGCCGCTGCCGAGCCACCCGGTCGGAGGGCTGGTGATGCCCGCCGACAACGGCGTCGCCGCCCTGGCCGCGGTCGGGATGATGAAGGACTACCCACCCGCTGAGCGGGAGCGGATGATCGAGTTTCTCGAGCGGGCGCGGACGCCCCTGCTTGCCGACATCGCCCGCCAGTCGGTCCCGGTCTCCGAGCCCCGCGCCTACCGGCAGCCCGGCAACCTGCGGCGGCGCTGGGAGAGCCTCGCCAACCGTCCCGGGCGCTTCGTCGTGGTCGGCGACGCGGTCGCCTCCTTCAACCCCGTCTACGGACAGGGCATCACCATGGCCGCCTACGCCGCGAGCTCCCTCCGCGCCGTGCTCGGCGACCCCTCGATCGACCTCGAGGCGCTGCCGCAGGCCTTCTTCGATCGGCTGCGCAAGGGCGTCGACATCGCCTTCGAGACCGCGGCCGGCAGCGACGCCGAATACGAGGGTGCGGAGCTGCAGGGCTTCGAGTCGTCCGGCGCCGAGCAGGCCGACTACTCCGCCCGCCTCGAGGTGCTGGCGGTCAGTGACCCCGAAGTCGCCGCGACCCTGCTGGAGGCCTTTCTCGGCATGCGCCCCGACTTCCTCGACGACGAGACGATCAAGGCAAAGGCCACAGCCGTCGCCGGCGACGAAACCCTGGCCGAGCTCGACCCGAGTGCCTACCCCGAAATCGTCCACTGCCGGCAACTGACACCCGCCGGCTTCGACGGAGGGGGTGGGATTCGAACCCACGAGACGCCTGACGACGCCTAACGGCTTTCAAGGCGACCAGAATGACGGCGCATCACCTTTGCTCATGCGGAAAGCCGCCACTGTGCGCCAGTTTGTGCGCCTGTCGCGACCGATTCGGGTCTGAGCACACCGGCGAGAAGCCGCCACGGGTGATCGAGGCAATCAACCCAGCCCGCGACGGCGATCTGAACGCCCTTATACATCCTCCTGCGGAGGGTTGGATCCGTGCGGCTGCTCCCCCCGCCCACTGCCGCCCCGAAAACCCATTAAAAAAGTAAGAATGCCAACGAGCGATCCAACTATGCCAGCCAACGCGGCAACTAGCAGGATTTCCTCGCGGTGCATTTGCCATCCAGTCGTCTCTGAGACCCCGTTCACCTTTGCCTCACTGACCGCACGGAATTGAAGGGTCGTTGCTTCCCCGGAAGTAGCGAGGGGGGCAGCGAGCAGTTCTTGACCGTTCCCGTTACGCAAACCATCAACGTCGCTGAGCTCCAAATCAGCGGAGCCAGTCAGGTCTAGCGGCCTATCGGCAATCAATACATTCCCGCGCACCCCGTGGAGAAGTAGTCGGCTCATGGGGCCAAACACATTGAATCCACTCTGCTGCGGCAGTGGCGGGTAGCGCTCAGATTCGGTAATTGGCACTGCCTTCGGTCGGCCGTCCTCAGTGCTACCCAGTGGTTGCACCGTCTTTATGCTCGTGATCGGATGTTTGTTAACTCTCGAACGCACTTCGGCATAGGACTCCGCCTTGAGAGGGCGATTTAGCGCGACGGTTACTTGGCCACCGTCATATCGGCCGAAGAAGAAATTTTCCTTCGCTCTACCGGGGTGCTCTGCGTTCAGCGTTTCGCGGCCTTCAACCTCGTGAGCGCTCATAGGGATAACGCCAATTCGAGTGCTAAACGTCGAATGGCGAATCAACAGCGCCGTTACCACCCCTCGACTGGTGGGCCTCTCTATTGGCGTCGCGGGAGCCGTAGTGTGGGGATCGTAGCTCCATAGCACAAGATTGGGGCCGAGGAAATCGGCGATCGGATACGCCTGCGGCTCGGCTGCATCATGATGTGCATCCACACCAATCCGCGTCGCATAGCGTTCACGTATATAGGGAGTTCGATGCTGCTGGCCTGGAAATTCCGACCGATGCGCCGTCAGCTGAACATGGGACGAGGGAAACGGTATCCATGCGCCAACAGGAACCGGGCTTTGCAAGCCAAGCTTGAGCGTACCGTGATTAAGGAGGCTGAATCTATATGCGGTGAACCGCCGCTGCAAGACAACAGTTCCATGTTGAGATAGGTTGGAGCCCAAGAGCCACCGAGGGTCGAAGCGGCCCTGCGGCCGTATCCTGACGGCCTCAATGCTGAGGCGCTTGTATCCGCCGTAGAGATACATCTGATCGGGCTCTGCACCGGAGATTCCCCACTCAGTCCATTGGGAGTCGCCGCCGCGGTGGATCGTTACCTCACGACTTGCGAACGTAATGCCGCGCCAGGATCGCACAGGCGGTGCGAAGCATCCACAGACGGGGCTGATGCCACCTCCTCTCTGGGTGCCCTCCGTGAGGGCAATATTCCGAACGCCGGTTAGTCGACCACTGAGCTGCTCTGGCGTGCTCTTTAAAAGCGAGAGACACGCGAGGGTGCCGGCAAGGAGTATCGAAAGCGTTAGAGCAACTCCGATGGTTGCGGCAAGGCGGCGGAACCATACAGCTCGTCGTTGAGTGCGCCGTGCCTTGGCTCTGTGTTGGGCCTTGCGATCCT
>DASXOF010000058.1:0-10422 GCA_036494495.1 Solirubrobacterales bacterium
CCCCCCCCCCCGCGACCGCCCTCTCGCACCCCCTCGCTCACAGCCACGAAAAAGGGCGGCCCGTAGGCCGCCCCTTTCGCACTTCCGATCCCCTTCGAACTATTGGGCCTGGCCCGAGAACGAGACGAGACCGAGCTGCTGACCACCGGCGATGGCGTTGTCTTTTTCGACCTGTTCCTTGGTCGGTTGGCCTTCCGCCACCTTTTTTTCTGCCTCGGCTTTTTTGTCTTCTGCCGCTTTGCCTTTTTCGGCAGCTTCTTTGCCTTTGGCTTCCGCTTCGGCTTGTTTGACGCCCGCTTCGGCGAATTTGCCTTCTCCTGCGAGGTCTTCAGCTTCTTTTTTGTCTTTTTCGGCTTCGGTTTTGAGCTGAATCGCTTCGGCGCCGAGTTTTTCGGCTTCTTCTTTCGATTTCAGGGCTTCGAGTTCTTTCGAGCCTTTGGCGTATTCCGCATACACCTTGACGAAGCCGTTGAGGACTTCGCCGCTGACCTGCTGCAGGACCGCGGAGCTGTTCTGCACCGCGACCGAGCGGGTTTTCGGATCGGCGATCACGCCGCCGATCGTGACGTCGGCGACCGAGCTGCGGCCGAGCGACCCGAGGTTCAGGTCTTTGCTCGCGGTCGAGGTGGCGCTGACTTCAACCGTCAGGGTCTTCGCCTGCAGGTCGTACCAGACCCCGCCGAGGGTGATGTTGGTGTCGAGCGATTTGCCCGCGATCGACAGGTTCTGAACCAGCGAGAGGCCGCCGCCCGACTGCACCGTGCCCGCGGTCCCGTTCGGGGCGAAGGTGCCGCCCGTGATCGGGAACGAGAAAGTGTTGTTGCCGAGGACGGTGGTCCCCGTCAGCGTCTGGATGTTGGCTTTGACGTTGCTGAGCTTGGTCGCCAGTTCCGAGTTCAGGGCGAGCGTCATGCTGCCGCCCGGGACCAGCGTCGTGGTCTTGGGCTGCTCTGAGGACTTGGAGGAGCCGATCAGCTTGTTCTTCTGGAACGGCAGCGGCTTGCCGCCGGCGAAGCCGAGCGCCTTGTTGAGGGCGTTGGCCGCGGCCGGGGTCAGCTTCACCTTCTTGACCACGAGGTTGACGCCGAAGCCGTTACGGCTGAAGGAGACGCCGGCGGTCTTGGCGACGACGACTTTCTTGCCGCCGAGCCTGCCGGTGACCGTCTTCTTCGAGGTGTTGACTTCGAGGGCCTTCAGCTGGGCCTTCTTCTTGCCCGCCTTGAAGGTCAGGCCGCCGCTGTGGGTGAGGGTGCCCTTGCCGCTGGTCGGGTCGAAGCTGCCGCCCGTGACCTTGAAGGTAGCCTTGGATCCCTTGATCTTGGTCTTGCCGATCGGGCTGACCTTGATCCCGAAGGTGCCGATGTACTTGGCGAACTGCTTGTTCAAGGTGATGGTCGTCGATCCGCTCGCAACCGGGTCGGGCGCGGCGGATGCGAGGGGAGCGAATGCGAGCAGCGCGATCAGCGCCGCGGCGAGAAACCCGACTGGCAGCATCCTCCGCCGGGCCGAGCGTGGCTGGGTTGCTTCGTGCATATGGACGTTTCCTCCGTTTTTGCCGCCCCCTGCTGTCCCTGAAGGCAACTTGCGGCAAGTCGATTGTTGGCGAGCCTATTCCCGCTACACGTGGTTAACAACCCGGCTGGCCAGCCAAGGTCGCGCTGGGTGGGAAGCTGCAGGTCAATATCCTTCGCGGCGATGAACCCTCCCAACGGATCTGCCGCCGAGGACACCCACCGCACGATCGCCCCGGTGGTCGGGCCCGACGACGAGCGGGTCTTCACCGACTCCGGGATCGAGATCGAAGCCCTCTATGAGGAGAGCGACGTCGCTCCCGGCCTGGCCGCGCGCCTGGGCGAGCCCGGGGCGCCGCCGTTCACCCGCGGCATCCACGACGGGATGTACCGCGACCGGCTCTGGACGATGCGCCAGTACGCCGGCTTCGCCTCCCCCGAGGACACCAACGAGCGCTACCGCTACCTGATCGAGCACGGCTCGACCGGCCTCTCGATGGCCTTCGACCTGCCGACCCAGCTCGGCCGCGACTCCGACGACCCGCTCTGCCACGGCGAGGTCGGCCGCACCGGGGTCCCGATCGACACGATCGAGGACATGCGGATCTGCTTCGACCAGATCCCGCTCGACGGCGTCTCGACCTCGATGACGATCAACGCCCCGGCGGCCGTGCTGCTGCTGCTCTACGAGCTGGTCGGCGAGGAGCAGGGCGTCCCCAGCGAGAAGCTCCGCGGCACCGTCCAGAACGACGTGCTGAAGGAGTACATGGCGCGCGGCAACTACATCTACCCGGCCGAGCCGACGATGCGGCTGACCACCGACCTCTTCGAGTACTGCCACCAGAACGTGCCGAAATGGAACACGATCTCGATCTCCGGGTACCACATCCGCGAGAAGGGCTGCTCGGCGGTGCAGGAGGTGGCGTTCACGCTCTCCAACGCGATCGCCTACGTCGAGGCGGCTCTCGCCCGCGGCCTCGCGATCGACGAGTTCGCGCCCCGCCTCGCCTTCTTCTTCAACTGCCACAACAACGTCTTCCAGGAGATCGCCAAGTTCCGCGCGGTGCGGCGGATGTGGGCGAAGATCGTCGCCGAGCGGTTCGGGGCGCAGAACCCGAACTCGATGAAAATCCGCTTTCACACGCAGACCGGCGGCGTCACCCTGCAGGCCCAGCAGCCCGAGGTGAACATCATCCGCGTCGCCCTGCAGGGCTTCGCCGCGGTCGCCGGCGGCACCCAGTCGCTGCACACCAATGGCTTCGACGAGGCGCTGGCGCTGCCGACCGAGCGCTCCGCCCGGATCGCCCTGCGGACCCAGCAGGTGCTGGCCTACGAGTCCGGCGTCGCCGAGACCGTCGACCCCTTCGCCGGCTCCTACTTCGTCGAGTCGCTCACCGACGAGGTCGAAGCGCGGGCCCTGGAGCTGATGGAGAAGGTCGCCGAGCTCGGCGGCTCGGTCGAGGCGCTGGAGTTCATGCAGCGCGAGATCGAGGAGTCGGCGCACTCCTACCACGAGCGCTACCGGAGCGGCCAGGACATCATCGTCGGCGTCAACAAATTCGTCACCGACCAGGTCGACGACGTCGACATCCTCAAGGTCGACCCGGAGGCCGAGCAGCGGCAGCTGGCGCGCCTCAAGGCCTTCAAGGAGGCCCGCGACCAGGCGGCCGTCGAGGCGAAGCTGGAGGAGCTCCGCGCCGTCGCCCGCGGCGAGGGCAACCTGCTGCACCCGATCCGCGCCGCGCTCGCCGCCGACGCCTCGATCGGCGAGGTTTGCGGCGCGATGCGCGACGTCTTCGGCGAATACCAGGGTGGCGCCTTCTTCTAGAGCAGGGCTGCGGGAGCCTGAAACCTCCGTCCCAGCGCGGTTCCCGAGCAGGAACCGCCGCGCCGCGGCAGAACGCCCCGGCATGATCGAGGTTTCGAGGACGCTGATGAAGTCAGAGCCCGAGCTGGCCGAGCTGGTGGCGGCGGTCGAAGGGGTCGAGGTGACGATGGCCGAGAAGGGCTTCGGGACGCGGGTCCGCCTGCGCGCCACCGAGCACAGCGGCCTCGGCGAGGCCGACCTCGAGGCGCTTCTCGACCACCTCGCCGAACCCCAGCGCCGCCCGTTCGTCTGAGCCGAGCGGGCCACGGGGCACCGGCAGACGCGCCCACATAGAATCCGCGCTCGCTCCCCGGAGCGCCCCCTGACCTATGCGTGAGAAGAACCCGATCACCCACGAGGAGAAGCTCGCCTACCTGAGGGAGCTGCGCGACGCGGCGATCCACTCGGCCTCCGAGGAAGCGGTCGAGAAGCAGCACGCGAAGGGCAAGCTGACCGCCCGCGAGCGGATCGAGAAGCTGCTCGACCCCGGCTCCTTCGAGGAGCTCGACACCTTCGTCCGCCACCGCACCTACGACTTCGAGATGCAGAAGAAACGGCCCTGGGGCGACGCCGTCGTCACCGGCCACGGGACGATCGAGGGTCGCACCGTCTTCGTCTTCTCCCAGGACTTCACGGTCTTCGGCGGCAGCCTCGGCGAGGTGATGGCGGAGAAGATGTGCAAGGTGATGGACCTCGCCGCCGAGGTCGGGGCGCCGGTGATCGGGATCAACGACTCCGGCGGCGCCCGCATCCAGGAGGGCGTGGTCTCGCTCGGCGCCTACGGCGACGTCTTCGCCCGCAACGTCAAATGCTCCGGGGTGATCCCGCAGATCAGCCTGATCATGGGCCCCTGCGCCGGCGGCGCCGTCTACTCGCCGGCGATGACCGACTTCATCTTCATGGTCAAAGAGACCTCGCACATGTTCATCACCGGGCCCGAAGTGATCAAGACCGTGACCGGCGAGGAAGTCGAGTTCGAGGAGCTCGGCGGGGCGATGAGCCACAACTCGAAGTCCGGAGTGGCGCACTTCGCCTCCGAGGATGAGGAGAGCTGCCTCGAGGACGCCCGCTACCTGCTTAGCTTCCTGCCCTCGAACAACCTCGAGCAGCCGCCGCGGTTCGAGCCGGCCGACGACCCCGAGCGCGAAGACGAGTCGCTCGAGACGGTCGTCCCCGACGACCCCTCGAAGCCCTACGACATGCGCGACGTGATCACCCGCGTGGTCGACGACGAGGAGTTCCTCGAGGTGCACGAACACTTCGCCAAGAACATCGTCTGCGGCTTCTCGCGCCTCGACGGCTATCCGGTCGGGATCGTCGGCAACCAGCCCGCCTTCCTCGCCGGCGTGCTCGACATCGAGGCCTCCGAGAAGGCGGCCCGCTTCGTCCGCACCTGCGACGCCTTCAACGTCCCGATCCTCACCTTCACCGACGTCCCCGGCTTCCTCCCCGGCACCGACCAGGAGTGGAACGGGATCATCCGCCACGGCGCCAAGCTCCTCTACGCCTTCACCGAGGCGACGGTGCCGAAGCTCACCGTCGTCACCCGCAAGGCCTACGGCGGCGCCTACGACGTGATGGCCTCCAAGCACATGCTGGCCGACTACAACATCGCCTGGCCGACGGCAGAGGTCGCCGTGATGGGCCCCGAGGGCGCCGTCAACATCATCTACCGCAAAGACATCGCCAACTCGCCGACGCCCGAAGAGCGCCGCCAGAAACTGATCGACGACTACAAAGCCCACTTCGCCAACCCCTACTCGGCGGCGGAGCGCGGCTATATCGACGACGTCATCGAGCCCCGCCAGACCCGCCCCAAGCTGGTCCGCGCCCTCCGCATGCTGCAGTCCAAGCGCGTCCCCCAGCCGAAGCGCAAGCACGGCAACATCCCGCTCTAGCGCCGCCGCGCCGCTACGCTCCAGCGCCGCTCCGCTGAGCGGCAGGGCTCAGAAGACGTGCAGCCCGACGTGCGGGCCCTCGATCGGATTCCCACTGCCGTCGAGGCCTTCGTCTTCGTAGCCGGAGAGGAGTGAGGTGCCGGTGTACTTGCCGTCGGCGAAGGCGTTTCCCTTGAGGGCTGCGGGGCAGGCGATACTGTTGGCGACCGAGTAGCTGATCCCGGCCAATGTGATGTTCAGTTCGGTGAATGTCGGTTCGCTGCCGAGGTTCGAAAGGATGATGTGCTTGAGCCCCAGCTGGGCTGGGACGGTGATCGTGCATTCGAGGATGCTGGTGAATTCGGTCGCCTTGCCGGGCGGGCAGACGATGTCGACTTCGGCTGTCGGCGGGTTGGACGCGGCGACGAGATGGAGCCGGTAGAAGCAGCCGTTGGGTTCGACGTTCACTTTTACGCCGGCGTTGACGCAGCCGAAATAGCTTGGTTTCAGGTCGACTGTGGTGGTTGTCTTCGGTGCTGTCGCTTCGAACCTCGCCCCGTCCTTCATTTCGGCCATTTTGAATCTGCATTTGACGCGTGTGGTGACACCCGCGCCTTCGCCGAAGACGAATTCGTGGTTGTCCGATCCGTTCCCGTACATCCCGCCGACGGTTGTGATGACGCAGTTGGCCTGCGCCGTTGCTGTGCAGTGGAGTTCCGGCGCCGCGGCCTGGGCTGACGCAGCGCAGGCGAGCGCCAGGACGACGGCGACAGCGGTGGCCATGGCGAGCGGTTTGCGGTGCATCGGCGGAGTTTCACCGCGCGCCAGCCGCTAAATCAAGCTGGCGGCCGTTCCTCCCGGCGCCGCCGACGCCGCGTCCCTCGTTTTGTCTGCAGGGCTCGAGCGCCGGGTTTGCGCCCGCGCCGATCGACGCGCGCGGGCGCGCGTTCGCCCGAAGGACGCGTATGCCGGACCAAGGGCGATCGCCGGGCGCTCAGTGCGCGGCGGTGGCCTCGGCCTCGGCGATCGCGGCCGGGGGGGCGGTGGTGGTGCCGGCGCCGCCGCGGCCGCCGACTCCGCCCTCGTCGCTCGAGAGGCGGTGGGCGATGTAGACGGGGATGATCGAGAGCAGGATCAGGATCACCGCGACGGCGTCGACGATCGGCAGCTGGTTGGGCCGGAAGAGGTTGCGGAAGATCCAGATCGGCAGGGTTTCTTCGCCCGCCCCGATCGTGAACGTGGTGACGATGATCTCGTCGAAGGAGAGGGCGAAGGCGAGGAGGGCGCCGGCGGCGAGCGCGGTCCGCATGCTCGGGAAGGTGACGAAGCGGAAGGTCTGCCAGGTGTCGGCGCCGAGGTCGGAGGAGGCTTCCTCGAAGGAGACCGAGGTGCGGCGCAGGCGGGCGACGACGTTGTTGTAGACGACGACGATGCAGAAGGTGGCGTGGCCGATGATCACCGTCATCAGGCTGAGGCTGACCCCCAGCACCTGGGTGAAGGTGTTGGAGAGGGCGACGCCGGTGACGATCCCCGGCAGCGCGATCGGGATCACGACGAGGAAGTTGATCGCCTCGCGGCCGAAGAAGCGGTTCCGCCCCAGCGCCAACGCGATCAGGGTGCCGAGCAGGATCGCGATCGCGGTCGCGACCAGGCCCGCCTCGACCGAGGTGATCAGCGCTTCGCGGGCCGATTCGCTTTCGAACGCCTTTTCGAACCAGCTGAAGGTGAACCCCGGTGGCGGCCACTTGAGGATTTTGCTCGAGTTGAAGGCCTGGATCGCGATCACCAGCAGTGGGACGTAGATGAAGGCGAGGCCGAGCCCGACCGCCACCCGCAACAGCACCCGTGCCCGTTTCGAGAGCCGCATCAGACGTGCTCGAAGGCGCCGAGCCGGCGGGCGACGCCGAGGTAGGCGATGACGACGACGATCGGAACCAGCGCGAACGCCGCCGCGAAGGGCTGGTTGTTGGTGATCGAGGCGCGGATCGAGGTGCCGATGAACTGGTCGTTGGAGACCAGCGCCGGGGCGATGTAGTCGCCGAGGGTGAGCGAGAAGGTGAAGATCGAGCCGGCGACGACGGCGGGGAAGGCGAGCGGCAGGATCACCCGCCGGAAGGTGGTGAAGGGGGAGGCGCCGAGGTCCTCGGAGGCGCTGATCAGCGAGTTCGGGATCCGTTCCAGGCCGGCGAAGATCGGCAGGATCATGTACGGCAGCCAGAGGTAGCTGAAGACCAGCCAGACCGCGACCAGGCCTTCGCCGGGCCCGTGCAGCCCGAGCGGTTCCAGCGCCCAGTTGATGATCCCGTGTTCGGCGATCATCTCGCGCCAGGCCAGCACCTTGACCAGGTAGCTCGACCAGAGCGGCATCAGCACCGCGACGACGAGGATCGCCTTGCCGCGCCGGCTCGCCACCTTGGCCATGTAGAAGGCGATCGGGAAGGCGATGATCGCGTCGGTCAGGGTGACCAGGATCGCGGTGCGGACGGTGCGCCAGACGATCTCGCGGTAGACCGGGACGTTGACCAGTTCTTCGAAGTTTTCGAGGCTGAATTCCTTGATCACGCTGCCGCTGAGCGGGTCGACCGTCCAGAAGGCGGTGATCAGGAGGACCGCCAGCGACCCCAGGTAGAGGATCACCAGCCAGGCCATCGGCGCCGACAGCAGGGCGCCGAGTTGGAGCTTGCGGCGGCCGTGGAAGAAGCCGGCGAGCCTGCGGCCCGCCGACCTCCTCTTCACGGCGACTGCTTCAGAGGACATGCCTCAGGGGGCGTTGCCGAAGGCCCCTAGCCTTTGATTTCGGTCCAGGCACGGACCCAGTCGTTGTAGTCCATGCATTCTTCGGGGCCGCCTTCGCTGCATTCGGCCAGCGGCGTCTCCCAGTAGTAGACCCGCTTCCAGAACGCCGGTTCTTCCGCGTGGTATTCCTTGCAGAAGTTCGGGTTCGCGGTGTGTTCGCAGGCCAGTTCCTGGGCCGGAGCCTCGCCGAAGAATTCCGCCACCTCGGCGTTGACTTTCGGTTCGATGATCCAGTTCATCCACATGTACATGCAGTTGGGATGTTTGGCCTTCGAGCTGATCATCCAGGTGTCCGACCAGCCGGTCGCTCCCTCCTTCGGCAGGAAGCCCTGGCTGGCGGGGCTGGCGGCGACCGGTTCGCCTTCGCCCTGGAGGGCGAAGTACTGGTACTGCCAGGTGGTGCCGACCCGGTTGGAGCCGTTGGCGAAGCCGGCGATCTGTTCTTCCGCCGAGCCCCAGTATTCGCCCACGTTCGGCTTCTGTTCCTTCATCAGTTCGACCGCCGCGTCGAACTGTTCTTCGTTCAGCTCGTAGGGGTTTTCGATTTCCAGGCTCGGTTCGTGGCTTTTCAGGTAGAGGGCGCCTTCGGCGATCGACATCGGGTCGTCGTACTGGCTGATGTGCCCCTTGTACTTGGCCGCCATCTTCGGGTCGAGGGTGACGTCCCAGGAGGTCGGCGCCGGCTTGACGTCGTTGGAGTTCCACATCAGCAGGTTGGCCCCGCGTCCGTGCGGGATCCCGTAGGGAACGCCTTCGAAGGTGTTGTAGGGCTGTTCTTTGAGGTCGGCGAAGACCGTCTTGTAGTTCGGCACCAGGGCCGTGTTGACCGGCGAGACCTGGCCTGCGGCCCAGAGCCGGGCCGAGGCGTTGCCCGAGGCGGAGACGCCGTCGTACTGCCCGGTCTCCATCAGCTGCACCATTTCGTCGGAGGTGCCGGCGACCTTGTTATTGACCTTGCAGCCGGTCTTGGCTTCGAACGGCTTCTCCCATTCGGGTTCGACGTAACCGGCCCACGAGATCAGGTTGACTTCGCCCTCGCCTTTGCCGAGCTTCTGCAGCTCGCCGCTGGTGCTCCCTTCGCCGCCGCCGGTTCCGCTGGTGCTCCCGCCGCCACCGCAGGCTGCGAGGACGAACATGAAGGCGACCAGCCCGGCGGCGATCAGCCAGGCCGTTCGGGCCGAGTGGACGTCCCTTCTCATCGTGCTACCTCCTCTTTGGATTGCGTACCCCGAATCGCGGCCGCTTGCTCCGGCCGCCACCCCACCAGGACCTCGTCGCCCTGAGACGGCGCCCTTCCCGGCGTCGTCTCGACGTTCTGCCTGACGATCTGAAGCTCTCCCCCTGCCTCGAGGGCCACCGTGTAGCGGCTCACCGAGCCGGCGTAGGAGACCGCGGTGAGGCGGCCGCGCTCGGTGTGGAGGCCGTCGGGCGCGCTCGCCCCGGACTCCAGCAGCTCGATCTTCTCCGGCCGGATCGTCTGCCGCCCGCCGCCCCGCTCGATCACGTTCGAGACCCCGACGAAGCCGGCGACGAACTCGTTCGCCGGGTGCTCGTAGAGCTCGCGCGGCGGGCTCACCTGCTCGATCCTCCCCTCGTTGAAGACGGCGATCCGATTGCTCATCGTCAGCGCCTCCTCCTGGTCGTGGGTGACGTAGACGAAGGTGATGCCGACGTCGCCCTGGATCGACTTCAGCTCGACCTGCATCTGCTCGCGCAGCTTCAGGTCGAGGGCGCCGAGCGGCTCGTCCAGCAGCAGCACCTTGGGCCGGTTGACGATCGCCCGCGCCAGCGCCACCCGCTGCCGCTGGCCGCCGGACAGCTCGGCGGGCTTGCGGTCGGCGTAGCCCGGCAGGCGGACCATCTCGAGCGCCTCGTCCCGGCGCTTCCCCCGGCCCGACTTGTCCACCTTGGCCACCCGCATCCCGTACTCGACGTTCTGCGCCACGGTCATGTGCGGGAACAGCGCGTAGTCCTGGAAGACGGTGTTGACCGCGCGGTCGTAGGGCGGCACCCCGCTGACGTCCTCGCCGGCCAGCTCGACCGTGCCGCTGCTCGGGTCCTCGAAGCCGGCGATCATCCGCAGCGTCGTCGTCTTGCCCGAGCCGGAGGGGCCGAGCATGGTGAAGAACTCCCCGCGGGCGATCTCCAGGTCGATGCCCGCGACCGCGACTACCTCGCCGTACTTCTTGGTGAGGCTGGTGAGTCGGATGTCGGGGTCAGAGGCGGCTATACGTGCGTGACGTTATCCCAGGGGGACGGGAATTCAAGACCAAAGAGGACGGATCGGATTAGACGGGGTGGAGTACCGGGGCGTGGGGGGTCTGGGTTTGCGGGGGAGGGTCTGCGAGGGAGGGTCGCCGGGGTGTCCTCT
>DASXOF010000059.1:0-48408 GCA_036494495.1 Solirubrobacterales bacterium
TCCGTACCCCCGGTAGCTGCCAATCCAGGTGCCGCCGATCGCGGCCGCCCAGTTCGTCTTCGAGAATTTGGCGCTGGCGAGCGGGACTTCCGAGCGTTCGAAGCTGTCGAGGACCGGCACCTTGGAGACGGCTTTGGCGGCCGCCACGACCTGGAAGCTCCGTTCCGCGGGCGTCGCGTCGGCGCCGCCGCCGTTCAGCGCGCGAACGCGGAAGGGATGGCTTCCTTCGCCGAGGCCGCTGAAGGGCTTCGGCGAGCCGCAGGCTTCGAAGGCGCCGCTGTCGAGCGCGCATTCGAAGCCGCTCGGGCTGTTGGTGCCCGAGAAGGAGAAGGAGACGTTGGGGACGACGAGGCCTTTCGGGCCGGCGGTGATCGTGGTGTCGGGCGGCGGCACCAGGGCGCCGGCCTTGAAGGCGGTCGAGTGGCTGATGTTGCCGGAGCCCTCGATGCCGGCGTAGCCGCTCGAGTAGCTGGAGTCCGAGGCGGTGAGGAGCTGGGTGAGCGAGCCGCCGCTGCCTTTCCAGGCAGTCACGGTGCCGCCGGTGTCCGAGATCGCGAGGGTCTGCCCGACCGGGATCGAGACGCCCGAGGCCGAGGCGAGGACGGTTTCGGTCCCGGCCGAGAACTTCGCCAGCGTCACCGCGTAGGTGCTGCCGGAGGTGACGACCCAGCGCAGCTGGTAGCCGCTCTTGGCGCTGCCGGGGCTTCCCATGTCGAGCCAGAGCGCCACATAGCGTTCGGCGTTGCCGGGTCCGATCCCCATCGTCATCGCCGCCGCCTCGCCGCCGCCGGAGCTGTCGCTGAAGGTGGCGGGGTTCCAGTAGGCGCCGTTCACGGTCGCGAAAGCGTCAGAGGGCCCCCAGCCGGCTTCGGTGACGCGGCCGGTGTTGTGGGAGGACGTGCTGTTGTCCCAGGCGAGAGCGGACCATTTGCCGCTGTTGGAGAGCGGGCTCTCGTTGCGGTTCAGCGCGTCGAGGGTCGGCAGCGCATTGATTTCTTCGGCGGTGCCGGCAAGGGCGTTCGGCGCGGCGAGCGCCAGGTAGAGGCCAACCAACACGGCGGCAAGCACCCATAGCTTCGCGCAGCCGCTGACACCAATCCGTGCGCCGTCCATGATCCCCCCTTGTCACGGACGGAGGGCGCGCCTCGCGGCGCGCTTCCCGGCCGAGTCAGATTTTCGATGCCCGCTTGGAGCGCGCGGATCACATCAGCAAACGACGGTTGGGACAACCCCACTACTGGGTAAACTTTTAGGCAATCGGGATTACTTTGGCTAATCGGAGTAGAACGTCTGCATGCCGCCGCCGACCTCGCCGCTTATGTAGTCGAGCCAGGGCGGCGCAGCGGCGGTCTTGCGGGCGAGGACGATCGTGGTGTGACCGGCGGAGCGCCAGAGCGCCGAGAGCGGCTTGCTCCAGGGCGGCGACAGCGGATAGAAGCCGGCGGTGAGGCGACGCTCGATCCGGAACGCGCCGTCCCGCTCGACCAGGTCGCAGAACTCGCCGAAGGCGTATCCGCGCACGTGCGGGCCGAAGACGCGGATCGAGGTCGGCTGGCGCCCGAGCGCCAGCAGCGCCCTGTTGTGGAGGCTGGCCAGGTTCGGCACCGAGAGGATCGCGTGGCCGCCCGGGCGCAGCACCCGGTGCATCTCGGTCATCGGCAGCCAGATGTTCTTCAGGTGCTCGAGCACCTGATTGCAGACCACGACGTCGACACTGTCATCAGGCCAAGGCAGCCGCTCGGACTCGAGGTCGACGCGGGCGACCTCGAGGCCCTTGCCTTCCGCCGCCGCGGCCGGGCCCTCGTACACCTCGACGCCGAGCATCCGCTTCGCGCCCAGCGCCGCCCCCCAGCGGCTGCTGGAGCCGCCGTCCCAGCAGCCGACGTCGAGCAGGGTCGGAGCGCCGTGCTCGGCGCCGATCTGCCGCAGCAGCCCTTCGATCCGGTCGGCCACCTCGAGCAGGACCCGAGTGCACGAGTCGTGCTCTGCGCTCATATCGCCCCAGCCTATTGCCGGGAGGCGACTGCTTATGGGTTGCAGCTGTTGAATTTGTCGCTGGCGTCGAGCGTGCAGCTGTCGGTTCCCGGACCGCCGCCGCCGACCTCGGCGATTTCGTCTTGGGCTTCGATCCGATCGGCGCCTTCGCGGCCCCAGATTTCGTCTTTGCCGAGTCGCCCGAGGAGGTTGTTGTCGGCGGCATCTCCGTAGAGCTGGTCCGCACCGCTGCTCCCCTCGAGATCGTCGATGTGGGCCAGGGTCGCCGCGGTCCCCGAGGAGCAGGCCGGCGTGCTGCCCGACCAGGTATTGCCGGCCTTGCCTTTTTCGAGGTCGGCGATCACCCCGGGCATGCCTTCCGGCAGCTTGGCCCAGGAAGCGCTGTTGACCGCGGTGCCGTCGTTTTCGCTGGGGGTGGCGCCGTCGAGGCTGTCGCCATCGCAGAGCGAGGCGGAGAGGAGCAGGTCGTTGCCGTTTCCTCCCTGCAGGGAATCGGCGCCTTCGTTGGCGATCAGCGCGTCGTCGTAGTTGCCCGACCGCAATGAGTCGGCGCCGCTGCCGTTGCCGTCGACGAGCATGTCTTCGGTGCCGTTCCCGGTCGCCAGTTCATCGTTGCCTTCGCCGCCGAGGAGGACGGGGGTCACCATCTCGGGAAAGCCTTCGAGCTGCAGCGAGTCGTTGCCGGCCATCCCGGCGAGGGTGATCGCGTCGAGCGGCTTCGGCAGGGTGCATTTCACTTTCGCCGCTTCGTAGGCGCAGTTCGGTGAGGCCGCGTTGGCGCTGGTGTCGAAGGGGGCCGATTCGCCTTCGGTGACGAAGGTGACGTAGCCGGTCCCGGCTTCGAGCGTGTAGCTCGCTTTGACGCGGTCGGTGCCGGTGCTGCCAGTGAGGTAGAGCTGAACCCAGCCGAGGTTGGCCGGCGGGCTGGCAACCTGGAAGCCGACGGCGATCTTCGTCCTTTCCCGCTGGACGACCGCTTCGCTCGAGCCGGAGCAATCGAGGGTGGTCTCGGCGACGCAGTTGTCGGCGCCGGCCTGGCCGTCGACGGTGTCAGTCCCTTCACCTCCGGTCAGGAAGTCCCCGTCGGCACCGCCGTAGAGCGCGTCTTCGCCGTTGCCGCCGTAGATCGCGTCGGCGCCGCCGCCGCCGTCGATCCGGTTGGCCGCGCTGGAGCCGACGATCACGTCGGCGAAGGGCGAGCCGATCACGTTCTCGAAGGCGCCGGCTTCGACGTTGTCGTAGCCGCCCCCGTAGCGCGCTTCGTTGTCGCAGGCCTCGTATTCGCCGGCGCAAGTAGTGCCGTCGAGGTGGACGTCGACACCCCGCTCTTCGCCGTCGAGATCGGCCGGGAAGCCGCTCGGCCCGACCGCGCCGTGGAACCCGGGCGTCACCGCGGTGGCGAAGCTGAGCGTGTCGGTTCCGGAGGGGCCGGTGTCCTCGATCGTGTCGATCGTGCCGTCGCCGCGCACCAGGTCGCTTTCCTGGTTGCCGTTGAGGACGTCGGTCCCGAGGCCACCGGAGAGCAGGTCGTTGCCGGCGCCCCCCGAGATCAGGCTCTCGTCGCCGACCCCGCCGAAGAGTTCGTCGTTGCCCGAGTTGCCGTAGAGAATGTCGTTGCCCCGCTGCCCGAAGATCCTGTCGTTGCCGGAGCTGCCGATCAGTTCCTGGCTGCCGTCGCCGCCGTAACAGGATTTGCCCGCTTCGCATTTCTTTTCGGTGATGCTGATCGAGGCCACGGGCGCTTCGATCAGCCGCGACCGCAGTTCATAGGTGGGTCCGGTGGCGGTGTCGGTGCCAGTGCTTTCGGCCGGCAGATCGCCGTAGATCACGTCGTCCCCGGCACCGCCGTCGACCACTTCGACGTCGGGGTTGGCGTAGATCACGTCGTCGCCTTCGCCCGCCCGGACTTCGACTACTTCGGGCGAGGTGACGACGATCAGATCGGGGCACGGGCTGCCGTAGACGGTCGTGCCGTCGGCGCTCGTCGTGGTCGCGGCGTTCGGGACCACGCTGCTCGCGCAGGCGGCAGCGGCACGCGCCGGACCGGGCGAGACGACCGCGGCGACTGCGGCGATCAGGCCCAGTGAGGCGGCGATCGGCAGCGAGACACGCCGGGCGAGACGTCGGATTCGGATCCCGCTCTCGGGACCGCCGTCGCGATCGGACACGAACCGCCTCCTTGGTAAATGGCTGGGACGAAACTCGCAGGGCCCGCGCCCAGAGAAGGCGAGTGGCCGAGACAGCGAGCGTTCTAAGCCCCCTCGACCACCGAGTCAATTACTGATTGGTGAACAGAGCCACATCGTAAGACAAGCTCTCAGGTAATCAGACGAAAATTCGGCAATTCGCCTGGCTATTCGCCTAAGAATCCGGCCGACCCGCCGACATCGTCGCCACCAGCAGCTCGCGCATCCGCGCGGCGAAGCGCTCGCGGGAGAACTCCTCGGCGCGGGAGGCGAGGGCATCCCGGTCCCAGGTCTCGGCGGCGACGCGCTCGACAGCGGCGGCCAGGGAGGCCGGGCTCGGGTCGGCGAGGAGAGCGCCGTCGCGGCCGTCGCGGACGATGTCGCGGGCGCCGCCGGCGTTGAGCGCGATCACCGGCGTGCCGGCGGCGAGCGCCTCGACCATCGTGATCCCGAAGTCCTCTTCGCCAATGTGGATGAACCCGACCGCCTCGCCGTAGAGGCTTGCCAGCTCCTCGCGGGAGATCCAGCCGCGCAGCTCGACGTTCTCGGGAAGGGACTGGCGCAGCTCCGCTTCCTGTGGCCCGATGCCGACCATGGTCAGCCGCTGGGAGAGCCCCCGAAAGGCCTCCGCGACCTGCAGCGGGCGCTTGTAGGGGGTGAGGCGCCCGACCCAGAGGAACCGCTGGCGCTCCGCCTCGGCAGCGGGGCGCAGATCCGACAGCTCGACCGGGGGGTGAACGACCGCGGCGTCGCGACCGTAGAAGCGGCGGATGCGCTCGGCCACCGCGCTCGAGTTGGCGACGAGGCGGTCGGGCCGCTGGGCCGCGGCACGGTCGCGGGAGCGCAGCCAGCCGGCAGCCAGTCGCAGGGCGACGCCGCGGGCCCCGCTCAGCCGCCCGCGCTCGGTGTCGGCGAGCCAGACGTAGCGGATCGGCGTGTGCGAGTAGCAGACGCAGGGGGTGCCGGGAGGTGGCGCGGCGTTGATCGCGCAGGCGTGCGAGGAGACGACGACCAGCGCGTAGCCGCCGAGATCGAGCGAGCGGAAGTAGTGCGGCATGTAGGGCAGGAGGTAGCGCCAGCGCCCCGGATCGTGCCCGACCTGGCGCAGGCCGGGCAGCCGCGAGAGCCGCGACTCGCGGACGATCCGCGCGGCAAGGCTCGGCGGCAGCAGCTCGCGGGCGGCGGAGAAGGTGAGGATGTCGACCCGGCTGGCCTCGGCGAGCACGTCATCGGCCAGGGCCTCGACCACCCGCTCGGACCCGTGGTAGCCCTGGAACCAGTCGTGGACGATCGCGACCGGGCGGCCGGACCAGGGGGCGGGGACGCGATCCATCGCGAGAACATAGAGCCATGGCCCCCGACCACCCTGCCGTCACGGTCCTGATCGGCGCCTACGAGAACGAGCGCACGGTGGCGCGGGCGATCGCCTCGATCCTCACCCAGAGCGAGCGCAACCTCGAGCTGATCGTGATCGACGACGGGTCTCGCGACGGCTCGGCCGCCGCCGCTGGCGAGGCGATCGGCCGGGACCCGCGCGGAAGGGTGATGCGGCTCGAGCGCAACGTCGGCATCGCCAGCTCGCTGAACGAGGGGCTGCGGGCCGCCGCGGGGCCGATCGTCGCCGTCCAGGATGCCGACGACCACTCGGCTCCCGAGCGCCTCGAGCGGCAACTGGCGGCGCTCGCGGCCGCTCCCGACGTCGCCGTCGTCGGCGCCCGCATGTGCGAGGTCGACCACGGCGGCCGGACCCTGCGCCCGAGGACCACGTTCGCCGCCGGCGACGTCGGCGAGGTGCTGCTGCGCTTCAACCCGATCCCCAACGGCTGCGCCGCCTTCCGCCGCGACGTCGCCCTCGAGCTCGGGGGCTACGACCCGCGCTACCGCTACGCGACCGAGTACGACCTCTGGCTGCGGATCGCCGACCGCCATCGGGTCGTCACGCTCGACGAGGAGCTCTGCACGCGGGTGATGGGAGGCGACAACGTCGCCGCCCGCGCGGAGCGCGATCAGCTGGCCGAGGGGCTCGCGATCCGCACCCGCGCCCTGCGGCGGCGGCGGACGCTGCGCGGGGCCGAGTCGCTGCTGCGCCCGGGGCTCTCCTATCTGCTGCCGCTGCCGCTCAAGCGGGCGCTGCGCAGGCGCCGCGGCCAGGCGCCCTGAAGCCCTACCCGGCGCCGAGCGCCGCCTCGTACTGCTTCCGCGTCCCGGCCAGGAACCGCTCGACGCTGAACTCGGCGGCGGCCCGCTCCCGCGCCGCGGCGCCCAGCCGCGCCCGGGCCCCGGGGTCAGCGGCCAAGGCCTCGAGCCGCGCCGCCATCGCCTCGAGGTCGCCCGCCGGGAATACGGCGCCGGCTTCCCCGACCGTCTCGACGTTTCCCGCCCCGTCGGCGACCACCGGCGCGAGACCGTGCGCCATCGCCTCGAGCAGCGCCAGCGACATCCCCTCGCGGTGGGATGGGAGCAGGAAGAGGTCGGCCGCCGCGTAGAGATCGTCGACGTCGTCGCGATGACCCAGCGGGCGCACGGCGGCGCTCGTGCGGGCACGCAGCTCCTCCTCGAGCGGCCCGGCGCCGGCGACCAGGAGCACCACGGGAGCGCCGCCGGCCCGCGCCGCCTCGGCCGCGGAAGCGGCGCCGAGGGGATCCTTGCGGTCCTCCAGCCGAGCCGCGAAGAGCACGGCGACCTCGCCCTCCGCGAGCCCGAGCGAGCGCCGCATCCGCTCCCGCCGCTCGGGCTCCGCAGGCGCCGCGGGCGGCACGCCGTTCGCGACCACGACCAGCCGCGAGTGGAGCGCCGGCGGCAATACGGCGGCGAGGTCGTCGCGCTCCTCGCGGGTGATGCAGATCGTCCGCGCCGCGGCCGCGACCGCCGTCCCCAGGCGCCGCCGGACGAGCCAGCCGCCGGCTCCGCTCGAGCGCCGCAGGCGGTGCAGGCCGTGGCTCGTGATCAGCGCCGGCCGCCGCCGAGCGAGCGGCGCGGCGATCATCGCCGCCATGTCGCCGTGCAGGTGGACCAGGTCCGCTTCGCCGGCGAGCCGCCCGGCCTCGCGCCGCCGCCCGACCACCGAGGGAACGCCGCCCAGGCGCGAGCGGGTGACGCTGAGCGCGAAGCGGCGGTGGCTCCACCCCTCGAGGCCTTCGAGCAGGTCGATGTAGGTCTCCGCCCCTCCTCCCGGGTGAGGAAGGACGTGCAGCACCGTGGGCATAGCGGCCGAGGCTACTGGCGGCGGCCCTCGCCACCGGAAAGCCGGGCGCGGGCCGCGGCCAGGCGGTGCCACCAGATCGCGGCAAACAGCGAGAGCTCGATCCCCATCGTCTCGTTCTGCCCCCAGAATCGTCGCAGCGAGCGCAGCGCCAGCCACGCGGTCGGCTCCGGCGGGCGCCCGAGGCGCTCCACCCGTCGCACCGCCCGCGCCTTGTCCGGCTCCATCCGCCCTGCGGCCCGCGTCTCCAGGGTTCGCGCGAAGAGCGCGATCCGCCTCACGTTGATCTCGTAGGAGCGCTGCCCGTGCGCGGCGATCAGCCGCAGGGCGCGCCGCGGATGGCGCCAGCTGAGCAGGCGGCGAGGGTCCCACTCGCGCATCGCCGCCTCGTGGCCGCGGGCCGCCTCGCCGTGCTGGACGTAGTCGTAGAGGGGTCGCTCGACGTAGGCGATCCTGCCGGTGGCAAGGGCGACGCAGGCGAGCCACTGGTCGTGGAACGGGTCCCCCACCGGGGGCGGGAAGGGAAGCGCCAGATCGAGCAGCCGCCGCGGGAAGAGCGACGCCGCCCCGGTGACCGTGTTCGCCAGCAGCAGCGACGCCAGGTTGGTGTGGTTGTTGCGGCGCCCGCGCCAGAAGCTCTCGGCAACCGCCTGGCCCTCGTCGTCGACGATCCGCATGTCGCTGTAGGCGAGCTCCGCGCCGGCGGCGGCAGCGATCAGCGTCGCCAGCTTCTCCGGGTACCAGCGGTCGTCCTGGTCGGCGAGGGCGACCAGCTCGGCCTCCGCCGGGACCATCCTCAGCGCCCGTTCGAAGTTGAGGTAGAAGCCGAGGCGGCGCTCGGCACGGGTGAGGCGGAAGCGCTCGTCGGCGGCGACCAGCTCCTGCAACAGCTCGAACCGCTCCGGGGCGGAGCCGTCGTCGCTGATCAGGCAGACCCAGCGCTGGTGGGACTGGGCGCGGATCGACTCGATCTGGCGCTCGAGCAGGACGGAATCGGGTTCGAAGCTGGCCATGGCGATCGCCACCAGCGGCCCTGCTTGCCGCATCGCGCTCAGAAGGCGCCTTCGCCGCGGACGATCGCCCGCGGCGTCCGCAAAAGGATCGCCAGGTCGGTGAGCAGCGAGAGGTTGTCGAGATAGTCGCGCTCCATCGCCAGACGCTCCTCGAAGGTGAGATCGCTGCGCCCGTAGACCTGCATCGGCCCGGTGACCCCCGGCTTCACCGCCAGCCGCATCCGCGCCCGCTCGTCGTAGAGAGCGACGATCGCCTCCTCCTCGGGCCGCGGTCCCACCAGCGACATCTGACCGCGCAGGACGTTGATCAGCTGCGGCAGCTCGTCGAGGCTGGTGCGGCGCAGGAAGCGGCCCGAGCGGGTGACGCGGGGGTCGTCGCGGATCTTGAAGGCAGGCTGCTCGAGCGACTCGAGGTCGATCAGCTCCGGCAGGCGCTGCTCCGCGTCGACGACCATCGTGCGCAGCTTGATCATCGTGAACGGGACGCCGTCCTTGCCGATGCGGCGCTGGCGGAACAGGACCGGTCGGCCGCTGTCGAGCAGGATCCAGATCGAGAGCCCCAGCAGCAGCGGCGACAGAAGGGTCAGCAGCGTCGCCGAGACGACGAAGTCCATGCACCGCTTCATCGCCTGGGTCGAGCGGGGAGGGTCGCTGAAGCGGAAGTCGAGCACCGGCAGCTCGGCGAGGCGGTTGAGCTCGATCCCGGGGCCGAGCAGGCCGTAATGCCGGGGCAGGAAGGTGAGCGCCAGGCCCGCCGCCTTGCACTGCTCGATCAGGCGCTCGGCGGCCGGCTCGCTCATCTCCTCCTCGGTGACGACGACGCGCTCGATCTCGTACTCGTCGGCGACCCGGGCGATTTCGGAGGGCGACCCGAGCAGCGGCAGCTCGCGTGCCTGCTCGCCCCCGGCGTCGGAGAGGTAGCCGACCAGGGCGAGGCGCGTCTCGGGGTGGGTCGAGACGCGCCGGGCGACGGTGTCGACGATGCCCGGCGCCCCGATCGCGAGGCCGGTGGCGCGCGGCATCAGCCGGTGCCAGAGGAAGCGGACGACGCCGCGCAGGCAGATGCTGCCGGCCAGCGTCCCGACCCCGACCGCGATCGCCGACTTCGGCGAGAGCGGCCCGGCCGGGCTCAGCGCCAGCAGGCCATCCAGCGCCAACACCCCCAACGCACTGGCCGAGACCAGCGTCGGCAGCTCGTCGAAGGTGCTGTGGCGGATTCGCCGGTGGTCCTTGTCGTAGAGGCCGTGGAGCTTGACGACGATCACCCAGACCGGGCTGACGAGGACAGCCCAGAACAGGGTCCCGACGTTGGTGGTCGAGCTGATCGCGCTGACCACGCAGAGGGAGACGATCAGGGCCGTCCAGTCGCCGAGCGCGAGCAGCCGCCGCAGCTGGGCGCCGCGCCGCCGCGACTGGCTCGCCCCCGGGGCCGGGCTCAAGCCGGGGCCGGGGTCGCTTTCGACCCAGCCGGCGGGCGGGCGCGACTCAGACCCGGCGCGGGTGCCGGCGCTGCGGGCGTTCTCGGTGTCGGAAGCGCGGCTCATCCGCAACCTTCGAACCCGTTGTAGAGGCATTCTTCTTCGGGGTTCAGCCGCTGCGCTTCCCGCAAGTCGGCCTGCGCCCCCGCGGTGTCGCCGGACTCGTGCTTGATCCGGCCGCGGATGTAATACAGGAGCCAGCTTTCTTCTTCACGGTCGATCGCCTCGTCGAGCCGATGGATCGCCTCGGGGTAGTTCCCTTCGCGCTCGGCCAGCAGGCCGAGCTGCAGGTAGGGCGTGGTCGCCCAGGGCTCGATCGACTGCGCGGTTTCGGCGTGGCCGACGGCGTCGGGGAGGTTGCCGGCGGCGATCGCGGAGTTGCTGGCGTCGATCTCGCGATCGACGAGCAGCGGCCCGACCAGGGCCAGCGCGGCGATCCAGGCGAGTGCGAGACCGCCGATCGCCAGTCCGTAGCGACGTTGTTCCGCGTGTCCGTCGGCGGCGTTGCGGACCTCCAGCAGCTGCGCGCAGCGAGCGGCGACGAGCACGCCGGCGGCGAGGAAGAAGACGGCGGCGGTGACCGCAATCTGCCAGAACCAATCGATCCCGACCGCGACCGCGAAGGCGAGGCAGACCCCGAGGAGCGCCGCGTAGAGCTCCCGCCGCGGCCCCCTGGCCGCCTGCCAGGCCCGGAAGCCGATCCACAGCAGCGCCAGCACCATCGCCAGCACGAGCAGGCCGCCGACGACGCCGAGCTCCGCGAACGCCTGCAGGTACAGCGAGTGGGCGTCGATGTTCGGGGCGCGGTCGTGGCGCAGCAGGTGCCAGGAGAAGCGGTAGGTGCCGGCGCCGTGGCCGAGCACCGGCTTTTCCTCGAAGGCGTCGGCCGCAACCCGCCAGAATTCGCTCCTCCCGGCTCCCGTCAGCTGGCCGAAATGCTGCGCGGGGTTGTTGGGGAACTTGACGTCGGAGGTGGTGAACTGATCCCAGGCGCGGCCGCCGACGGCAACCGCGATGCCGATCCCGACCACCACGGCGGCGAGCGCGACGCCGCGCAGCAGGCGCGGGTCGCGCGAGAGCGTGACGGCCTGCCCGGTGACCGGACCGCTGCGGCTCTCCAGCCGTCGCAGACCGGCGAAGAGGGCGAGCGCGAGCAGGCTGCCGACGACGAGCAGGCCGAGCGTCAGCAGGCCCTCGCCCACGATCTGGGAGTCGTTGAGGTTTTCGGCGAGGCTGTTGGATGCCTGCGCCGCCAGCACCGCCGGCACCGTCCCGATCGCCCCGATCGCCAGCGTCGCGAGCAGCCAGAGCCGGTCGTGAGACAGCACGATCAGACAGCCGCAGGAGATCAGCAGCGCCAGCAGGCCCCCGCGCGAGTAGGTGAAATAGAGCGCCAGCAGGGCGGTCGGCATCAGGCCAACCGCGACCCAGCGCAGGGCCGCGGTGAGCGAGCTCCGGCTCATCCACAGTGCCAGCGCCACCCCCAGCGCCGCGATCAGCCCGTCGGCGTTCCAGTAGCCGAGCGGGTAGCTGAGGCGAGGCTGGCCGCTGCCAGGGCCTTCAGGGGCGTGGAAGGCGTGCGGCACGAGGCGCGAGACGAGCGCGAGGGCGGCGACGCCCAGAAGGGCGATTGCGATCCCTTCACCGAAACGTTGACGGCGTTGCCCGGTTTGGGCGATCAGGAAAGCGGCTAGGAAAAATCCGAGATAGACGAGGACCCGGTCCGCTTCAATCACGCTCAGCTCAACCGACCCCGACCAGAGAGACGAGGATGCGGATAAAAGCGCTACTGCAAGGATCAGCCCAGCCGACCAGTAGAAGGGTCGGCCGAGGGTCGCCCGACCAGCCGCTCCGAGCGCCAGGAGCACGGCCAGCAGCAGCCATACGGCCAGCCCGGCGATATGCCGATCGCTCAACCCGAAGCCGCCTCCGGCAACCGCCAGGCCGAGGATCAAGAGCAGCGGACTTATCAGCGCCGCTGATTCCTCTAACCTTGCCCGCCATGCATCGGACTCGCCACCCCCGAGGCCTGCGCCGGACCCAACCCGTTTTGCTTGTCTCAGTGCTGGCTCTGCTGGCATCTCTGTGCTTTCCGGTCCTCGCCCAGGCTGAAACCGTCTACGAAACCGAAAAGACGACCATCCCAGAGGAAACCAAGCCGGTCCACCACCCTAAGAACCACTCCGAAAAGGAAAGTTCTGCGGAAGCGGAAAGCTCGACTTCGCACAGCGAAGGCGGCGGCGGAGGGGGATCCGACAAGGGTTCTGGTTCGGGTGGTTCATCTGAAGGCGGCGCGACTGGCGGCGGCCACTCTGAAGGCAACGGCCAGACTAGCCAAGGCAACGGCTCCTCCCCGAGCAACGGAGGGGGCAGCAGCCAGGATGGCATCTCCCAGGCGAAGCCGATCAGCTCGCCGGGGGCCGGCAACGCCTCCCACAGCAGCGGGTCGAGCTCGCCGCTGGTCCCGATCCTGATCGCGATCGCCGTCCTCGCCGCGATCTCGATCGGCGCTGTCGTCTATCGCCAGCGCCGCGGCACGAATTCCCCCGTCTCGCCGAAGGCGAGCTGACCCGTGCGGAAGAGAGGGCAGGGCATGAAGAGGAATCTGTGCGGCTGCGTTGCGGCAATGGCGGTCGTTCTCTCGCTGGCCTTCGCCGCGACGGCGCAAGCGCTCCCGGTCGGCTTCTGGGGGGTCGTCCCGCAGAGTGACCTGAGCGCCGAACAGTTCCAGCGACTGTCCCAGGGCGGGGTCGAAAGCATCCGCCTCGGGCTGAACTGGGGCTCGATCCAGCCCAACCGCGGCGGCGAATACCAGTGGGGCGGCTTCGATGCCCAGCTCGAATCGGCTGCGAAAGCGGGGATTCGGGTGCTCCCGTTCTTCGCCGGGGCTCCGACCTGGGCCGTGCCGCTGAAGACCCTCCCGGATTCGGGCGGCAGCAAGGCGCCGGCCCATCTGCCGGTCAGCGGCGTCGCCCGCTCCGGCTGGGTCGCCTTCATCTCCGCGGCGATCGCCCGCTACGGGCTGAACGGGAGCTTCTGGAGCGAACACCCAACCGTCCCTAAGCTCCAACTGCGGAGCTGGCAGATCTGGAACGAGCCCAACTTCAAATACTTCGTCGCCAAGCCCAACCCGACCGAATACGGGCAGCTGGTGAAGATCTCATCGAACGCGTTGAAGTCAGCCGACCCGGGAGCCAAGACGATCCTCGCCGGGCTCTTCGCCAGGCCGAAGGGCTCGCGCAACCCGCGCACCGGCAAGCACCACAGCCTGAACTGGTACGCGAGCGATTTCATCGAACAGATGTACATGCACAACCCGGGGCTGAAGGCGGCGGTCGGCGGCGTCTCCCTGCATCCCTACACCTACAGCTACCGGGAACTGACGCCGGACATCGAAGAACTGCGACACGTGATGGCGCGGGTTCACGACGCCAGCAAGCCGCTCTACATCACCGAGCTCGGCTGGAGCTCGGAAGCGCCGAGCCAAGCCGATCAGTTCGCCAAAGGCCCCGCGGGCCAGGCGTCGCAGCTGACGCACGCACTGGCGCTGCTGCGCAGCAACCAGGCAAAGTGGCGGCTGCAGGGCGTCTACTGGTTCTCGGTCGACGATCTCAGCGGCGCCTGCAACTTCTGCGGCGGTTCCGGCCTCTTCGCCAAAGGCTTCAAGCCGAAGCAGTCCTGGTCCGCCTTCACCAAGCTGACCGGCGGCACCCCGTAGAGAAGCCGAGCGGAACCGGGTCGGGGGCCCAGTTGCGCAGATTCGCCGTCCTGATCGCGCTGTTGATGGCGCCGGCCTTCGTGCCGGTGTCGGCCCAGGCCTACCTGCCGCCGGGCTTCATCGGCATCTCGCCGCAGGGCCCCTCGAGCGCCAAGGACTTCTCGCTGATGGCCGAAGCGGGCGTCGACAGCGTCCGGCTGCCGCTCTTCTGGGCCGGGGTCGAGCCGAAGAACCCGAGCCACTCGAAGCCCAACTGGTCCGGCTTCGACACCGAGGTCGAACTGGCCGCCGAAGCGGGGATCCGGGTGATGGTGGTCGTCTGGTCCTCGCCGCCCTGGGTGGCGCCCGAAGCGATCGACCTGCCGGTGCGGAGCGCCTGGCAGCGACGCGCCTGGGCCCGCTTCCTCGGCGAAGCGGCAAAGCGCTACGGGCCGCTCGGCAGCTTCTGGAGCCAGCACACGAAGCTGCCGTTCCTGCCGATCCGCACCTGGGAGATCTGGAACGAGGAGAACCTCGTGACCTGGGCGCGGGAACCGAACCCGACCGAATACGCGACCCTGATCCGGATCTCGGGCCAGGCGCTGCACCGCGTCGACGCCGGCTCGCAGGTCCTGGTCGGCGGCTTCTTCGGCCATCCGCTGCAGATCCCGCCGAACATCGGCTCCGGCGCCTACCTGCAGGGCATCTACGCGGCCGGCAAGGTGAAGCCCTACTTCGACGGCGTCGCCCTGCACCCCTACGTCCCCGATGCCAACGGGATGGCGATACAGCTGACCGACCTGCGACAGATCATGGACTCCCACCACGACCGCGGTACGCCGCTCTACGTGACCGAGCTCGGCTGGGGCTCCCGCAGCGGCCCGTCGCGCTGGGAGCGCGGCTTGAAGGGACAGGCCGACGAGCTGAACAAGTCCTTCGAACTGCTCTCGCGAAACCGCCTGCGCTGGGACGTGCGCGGCGCCTGGTGGTTCACCTGGACCGACGAAGGCGGCAACTGCGTCTTTTGCGGCTCGGCCGGCCTTCTGACCGATGACCGCGAAGCCAAGCCCGCCTGGTACCGCTTCAACGCCTGGACCGGCGGTGACCCGGGAATCGTGCCGCGGGCGCACCTGGGCCCCGGCCTGGGGGAATGACGCTAGCCGACCGCGGATTCGCCCGGACCGGGCGCGGGGCGCCGGGTCACCGCCGACGAGCGGCCGCTGGTCGCTGAGATCCAGCGCGAGCGGCGGCTGAAGGCGCCGACCTTGACCCGGTCGGCCTTGCGGACGAGGACGAGGCTGAAGAAGGCGCCGAGCAGGGCGATCCCGGCCGAGACCGCGAAGGTGACCTGGAAGGCGCTGACGTGGGAGGCGATCACGTCGGGTTCGATCAGTTCGAGCAGGTGGCTGCCCGGCACGTGCTTGAGGCCCGACTGCTCGGCCTGGACGATCAGGTCCTTGGCCCGTTCGCTCTGCTCGGGGGTCGGGTGGATGCCCTGCTCGGCGAGCTTTTCGTTGAGGACATGGAAGTTGATGCCGAGCTCGACCGCGGTCAGCCCGGCGATCCCGATCGCGCCGCCGAGCTGCTCGGAGGTGTTGATCATCCCCGCCCCCTCGCCGGCGTCCCGGGGTGGCACCGCGGTCAGCCCGGTCGGGTCGTTGACGGTGAGGACGATGCCGAGCCCGAGCCCCTGCAGCAGCAGCCCGGGGATCAGCGCCACCGCCGATTCCTGCGAGACCGAGACGGCGAGGACGACGCCGGAGGCGGAGAGGACGAGGAAGCCGGCGACCAGCGGCCAGCGGCCGCCGAAGCGGTCGAAGGCCTTCCCCGCCAGCGGCCCGGCGAGGATGATCGGGATCGTCGCCGGGATCAGCGCCACCCCGGCCGCCGCCGGCGAGATGCCGACCACCAGCAGGAGGAAGAACGGGGTGAGGAAGCCGAGCCCGAGCTCCACCATGCCGGCGAGGAACTGGCTGACGTTCGAGGCGAGGAAGTTCTGGTGGCGGAAGAGCTTGAAGTCGATCGTCGGGTTGGCGGCGCGGCGCTCGACCAGGACGAAAACCGGGAAGAGGAGAACGCCGGCGACGATCGGGACCAGGGCCTGCGGCTGTCCCCAGCCCACCTCGGGCCCTTCGCTGAGGCCGAAGATCAGTGCCCCGACGGCGAGCGCGAAGGTGACCACCCCGGGCAGGTCGAGGTCGCGCGAGGCCGCCTCCTCGGGCTTCAGGTCCGGCGTCGCCCGCAGCGTGATCGCGATCGCGATCGCCGCCAGCGGCACGTTGATGAGGAAGACGAGCCGCCAGTCGATCGCCGTCAGCGCCCCGCCCAGGACCGGCCCGAGGGCCGCGAAGAAGGCCGAGGCGCCGGCCAGGATCCCGAGCGCCGTCCCCTTGCTCTCGTCCGGGTAGACGGCGCTGACGATCGCCAGCGCGGTCGGCATCATCAGCGCCGCCCCCGCCCCCTGCAGCGCCCGCGCCGCGATCGCCCAGGGGAGGTCCTGGGCGAGGCCCATCGCGGTCGTCGCCAGCCCGAAGACCACCGCCCCGATCAGGAAGACGCGGCGCATCCCGAAGAGGTCGCCGAGGCGGCCGCCGAAAACCATCAGCGCCGCCAGCGGCAGGATGTTGGCGGTCATCAGCCACTGCGACTGGCCGATCGAAGCGTGCAGGTCCTCGATCGCGTGCGGGGTCGCCAGCGGCACCGCCGTCTGGTCGACCAGGATCATCGAGCTGGCCAGCGTCATCGCCACCAGCGTCAGCCGCATGTTCCGCCGCGAGGTCACCGTCGCGGCCGCAGCCTATTGGCGGGCTGGGCGCTTGACCAGCTACCAGGGAAGCTCGTCGGCGATCTCCGACAGCCGCGGCGCGGCCTTGTCGCGCTCGGAGAGGAGCGGCTCCGCGACCTGCCACTCGACCCCGACCTCGGGGTCATCCCAGGCGATCCCCTTCTCGTGCTCAGGGTCGAAGACGCTGGAGACGAGATAAGCGACGTCGGCGACCTCGCTGAGGACGACGAAGCCATGGGCGAAGCCGATCGGCACGAACAGCTGGCGGTGCTTCTCGTCGTCCAGCTCGTGCGCCTCCCATTGGCCGTAGGTGGACGAGTCGCGGCGCAGGTCGACGGCCACGTCGAGGATCCTGCCGCGGGCGCAGCGCAACAGCTTCGCCTGACCGGGCTGGGTCTGGAAGTGGAGGCCGCGCAGCGTGCCCTGCGAGGAGCGCGAGTGGTTGTGCTGGACGAAGTCGGCCCCGATCCCGAGCTCGGCCCAGGCATCGCGGCTGAAGGTCTCGACGAAGAAGCCGCGCTCGTCGCCGTGGACCGCGGGCTCGACCAGGATCACCCCGTCGAGCTTGGTCGGCAAGCGCTGGGCCATCTGGCGCGCGAGTCTATGTGAAACGCTTGCCGGGATGGCCAGGCGGAGGTTGGACCACTGACGGAGCTGCGTATTGGGGGGCTCCTCGCCTTTCATCTGCTCCTGATCGGGCTGCCGATGGCCGCCGCGGCGCTGCTGGCGGCGCGGGCCGGCGTGCGCCGTGTCCCGATCGTGCTGGCGATCGCCCTCGCGGTCAGCGGCGCCGGCGCAATGCTGACCTTCTGGGCCTACTACTGGAGCCACGACGTCGGCCTCGCCGCCTCGCTGGTGCTGCCGCTCGGCTCGGCCCTGCTGATCGGCCTCTCGCTCTGGGACTGGCGCCCCGACCGCGAGCTGGCGCGGCAGCTGGCGATCCCGTTCGCGCTCTGGATCCTCGCCACGGCCTTCCTCGTCTACCTCGGCTTCATGCACGGCGGCAGCGGCAATGCGATCGAATCCGCCCGCAGCCGCTTCTCGGGCGGCCTGCCAACCGACAACGTGATCCCGGCTTACTTTGCCGACTGGTTCTACGCGCACGGGCACCACGGCGCGGCGCCGGTCTTCCCCGGCGAATGGCTGGCCAGCGACCGGCCGCCGCTGCAGACCGGCTACGCGCTGCAGCAGCGGCCCTGGTTCTGGGACCAGACGGGGATCGACTACACGCTGATCGGGGTCGCCCTGCAGCAGCTCTGGGTGATCGGGCTGTGGGCGCTGCTGATAGCGGCGCGGGCCCGGCGAGTGACGATCGGGCTGGCGATGATCGCCGTCGCATTCAGCGACCTCGCGATCGTCAACGGCTTCTACGTCTGGCCGAAGCTGCTGCCGGCGGCGATGCTGCTGGCGGTCGCGGCGATCGTGCTGACCCCGCTCTGGTCGCAGAGCCGACACGACTGGCGAATCGCCGTTCTCCTCGGCGCCCTCGCCGCGCTGGCGATGCTGGGCCACGGCTCGAGCGTGTTCGGGATCATCCCGCTGGCGCTGGTCGCCCTCTTCCGCGGCCTTCCCGATTGGCGCTGGCTGGGGGCGGCCGTGGCGGCGACGATCGTCCTGATGGCCCCCTGGTCGGCGTACCAGAGGTGGGGCGACCCGCCGGGAAACCGGCTCGACCGCTGGTTCCTGGCGGGGCGGCTCGAAGTCAGCGACGAAAGCACCGGGCACGCGGTGATCAGCGCCTACGAAGAAGCCGGCCTCAGTGGAGCGCTCCATAACAAGGGGCAGAACTTCGTCGCGATAGCCGGCGGCGGGCCGGCCGTCGACCAGGCGCAGGCCGCGATCGACTCGCTCGAAGCGGGGAACGTCGAAGGCGCGGTCACCTGGACGAGGTCGCTGCTCTTCTACTTCCTCCTGCCCTCGCTCGGCTTGCTCCTCGTCACGCCGGTGGCGATGCTGCTCGGTCGCCGCCGAATTCGCGATCGGGACGAGTGGAGGCTCGCCCTCCTCGCCTACGTCGTCCTGCTGATCGGCGCCGTCGCCTGGGGGCTGATCCTGTTCGGGTCAGCCCCGGCCCGAACCGTCATCCACCAGGGCAGCTATCTGCTGCCGATCCTCGGGCTGGCGGCGGGTGCGGTCGGCCTGCGCGCGGTCTTCCCGCGCTTCGCCAACTGGTTCGTGCCGATCGCGGCGCTGGCGACGCTGGCGCTGTACGTGCCGAGCTTCACGCCGGAACCCGGCACCAGCTACTCGGCGGCGGCGATCGTGCTGGCGGCGCTTTTCGCGGCGCTGTTCTGGGCGGTCGCCCTGGGCCTCAACCCAGCGCTTTTCCGTACTGCCGTTCGTAGTACTCGCGGTACTCGCCGGAGCGGATCGGTCCCCACCACTCCTCGTTCTCCTGGTACCAGTTGACGGTCTTCTCGAGCCCCTCGGCGAAGTGGACCTGCGCCTCCCAGCCGAGCTCGGCCTTGAGCTTCTCGGAGGAGAGCGAGTAGCGGCGGTCGTGGCCGGGGCGGTCGGTGACGTACTCGATCAGCGACTCGTCGCCGCCGGTCAGCTCGATCACCCGCTTCACCACCTCGATGTTCTCGCACTCGTCGGGGCCGCCGACGTTGTAGGCCTCGCCCGCCTTGCCCTTGGCGAGGACGGTGTGGATGCCGCGGCAGAAGTCCTCGACGTAGAGCCAGTTGCGGACCTGGCGGCCGTCGCCGTAGACCGGCAGCGGGTCGCGGTGCATAGCGTTCAGGGTGATCAGCGGGATCAGCTTCTCCGGGTACTGGCGCGGGCCGTAGTTGTTGGAGCCGCGGACGATCGAGGCGTCGAGCCCGTAGGTGTGGACGTGGGCGGAGACCAGCAGGTCGCCCGCCGCCTTGGTCGCCGAGTAGGGCGAGGAGGGGTCGAGCGGCGAGGTCTCGGTGAAGGAGCCGGAGTCGATCGAGCCGTAGACCTCGTCGGTCGAGACCTGGACGTAGCGCTGGATGCCGAGCTCGCGGGCCGCGTCGAGCAGGATGCCGGTGCCGATCACGTGGGTGCGGGCGAAGGCGTCCTGGTCGTCGATCGAGCGGTCGACGTGGGACTCGGCGGCGAAGTTGACGACCGCCTCGCAGCCGGCCATCGCCTCGCGGACGATCGCCGGGTCCTCGATCGCGCCCTCGACCAGCTCGGTGCCCTCGGGCAGGTTCTCGGGCCGGCCGGCGTAGGTGAGCTTGTCGAGGACGACGATCTCGTGCTCCTCGCCGGCGATGCGCACATAGGTGGAGCCGATGAAGCCGGCGGCCCCGGTCACCAAGAGTCTCATCCTGCTTCCTCCGCTTCTCGTTGTGCCAGGTAACCGGCCAGGCCATCCTGCCAGGAGGGCAGCCGGATCGGGTGCTCGCGCTGGCTGGTCAGGGCCGAGTAAGCCGGCCGCGCTGCCGGGCGGCCGAATTCCTCGGTCGTCACCGAGAGCACCTTGCAATCGACTTTCGCCAGCTCGAAGATCTCGCGGGCGAACTCGTACCACGAGCACTCGCCGGCGGCGGCCATGTGGTGGATCCCGAACTCGACCCCCTCGATCAGCCGCACGATCCCGTAGGCGAGGTGCCAGGTGTAGGTCGGCGAGCCGACCTGGTCGCGGACGACCGTGACCTCGCTCTGCATCGCCCCCAGCCGCAGCATCGTCTCGACGAAGTTGTTGCCGCCGATCCCGTAGAGGCCGGCCGAGCGGACGACGAAGTGGCGCTTGTTGGCGGCGATCGCCGCCTCCTCGCCGGCCAGCTTGGTGCGGCCGTAGGCGGAGAGCGGCGCCGGCTGGTCGGACTCGACGTAGGGCGCCCGCTTGGCGCCGTCGAAGACGTAGTCGGTCGAGACCTGGACCACCGAGGCGCCGACCTCGGCCGCGGCGGCGGCCACGTTGCCGGCCCCGGCGCCGTTGACCGCGAACGCCGCCTCCTCGGCGGTCTCGGCGCCATCGACGTCGGTCCAGGCGGCACTGTTGATCAGCACGTCGGGCCGCTCCAGGTCCACCTTGCGGCGAACCGCGTCGGCGTCCGAGACGTCGAGCTCGGCGCGCCCGAAGCCGACCACGTCGTGGCCGGCGTTGCCGGCGGCGAGCATCAGGTCGCGGCCGAGCATGCCGGCCGCTCCGGTGACCAGCAGCTTCATCGAGTCGTCCGCATTGTGCCTTCCAAGGGACGCAACAGGCTATTCGTCCCCACGGTGCGGCGCTTACTTCCTCTGTTGCAACGGTAGCGTTGCTACGATCGCATCTGTGGCGTTGCATCCGATTCTCTTCCCAATCGACCAGCCGGTGATGCCGGAGACTCGTCAGATCGGGCGCGGAGCCAGCATAGACGCCCTCCAAGCCGCCCTGACCAGCGCAGCTCACCAGTGGCTGATCGGCGAGCGACGGATTGGCAAGACGAGCGTGGCGAAGGCCGCTCTCTCCCGCCTCCGGAGCGAGAGCGCAATAGCCCTCGACATCGACCTCAGCAACATCCGGATTTCGACCGCGGACCACCTCGCCGACGAGATCGCCGCCCAGGCGCAGGCGGCTGGAGCCGGCGATCCAAAACACTCGTCGCGGCAGCTCGCCTCGTTCGGTCGGCGACACCGACGCGAGGCGAAGGCTTTGACCGCGGTTCTCGAGACCCTGGGCTTCAACGACGAGGCGGAAGCGGTGGACACTGTGGCGAGCGTCCTGGCGGGCGCGGCCGAAAGCAAGCCGGGGCTCGGCGCCGTGCTCGAAGCGCTCTCGATCCACGCCCGCGTGAGCGGGCAGCGGGTCTTCCTCCTGCTGGACGAGGTCCACCTCCTGGCAGAGCTCGATGGCTCGGAGGAGACGGTCGCCCAAGCATGCCACCAAGCCGATGGCCCAATCGTCTTCGTCCTCGCCGGCAGCGAGGAGTCTGCTGCCCGCGAGCTGCGCGAGCCGGGACGGCCGCTGGCAGCCGTAGGACAGGAATTCCACCTCCCCGCGATCGCCCCGGAGGACTGGCTGCAGGGCCTGCGCCAACGGTTCGCCGAGGGTGCGATCGAGATCGCCGACCGGGAGCTGGAAGCGATCATCGCCGCCTCCGACTGCCACCCGCGTCGGACGATGCTGATCGCGTCGAAGACTCAGACCCAGGTGCTGGCGATGCCGCACGAGACCGCGGGCCCCGAGCTGGTCGACCTCGCGATCTCGGACGCGCGAAAGGACCGAGCATGGCGCTGAGCGAGCAGGCCCAAGCCGCCTGGAGTGCCCTCAGAAGCGCCCGGGTGGGCGAAGCCGACCGGATCGCCGACGCCGCGAGGGCCAATCGCGTGGTCGGCGTCTTCGGCGAGGGGGGCGTCGGGAAGACCACGACGATCCAGCAAGCGGTCGCCCGGCCGAAAGCCGAGTCGATGACCCTTCGCGTCGACCTCGACGATGCTGCGAGCGAGGCGCACCTGGCCTTTTGGATCGCCAAGGAGGTCGCGCGGAGCCTCCTCGGCAACGCGGCGTTGTCGATCCTGAGCAGCGATGCGCTAGTGCCGGGCCAACTGGCCGGCAAACGGGTCGAAGCCGCCGAACTGCTTGGGGTCGAGGGCCTCAACGAGGCGCTTCGGGAATGGCCGTCGGGCCGCTACGCGCTGGCGGACTCGCTGGCCGCGGTCGAAGCCCTCGCCGACCGCTCCGCGGTCCTGCTCTGGCTCGACCACGTCGAGACGCCGGCGCTCACCCCTCGCCATCCGCTCTCGTCGAGCCGCTTCCTCTGGGGAATCAGGGATGCGGTTCAGCGGATCAACGGCCTGAGCGTGCTGATCTCATCCAGGGAGGGATTGCAGGGATCGCTGCTCGGGCGGGACGCCCCCTTCCACCAGCAGGGAGAGTGGCTGACCCTCGGCAATCCGACGCCGGCCGCTTGGCACGGCGTGGCGCGACGGCTTGAGCTCGCAGAGTGGACCGCCGAGCAACTCGCCCGGTACACGCGTGGCCACCCGGCGACGATGCTGCTGGCCATCTTGCAACTGAAGGAGCAAGACGAGCCACCCCCTGACGTTCTCAGACGCCTCGCCAGGCTGGATCCCGGGCTGGGCTCGCGGTCGTTTCAGCACGCTCGCTCGCTGCACCGGCTCGGCGGCCAGGTACTGGCTCAGGTCGCGCTGGGGCGCGGCCCATACGCCGCGGCCCAGCGGGGAGCGTCCAGCCAGCAGGAGATCACCAAGGTTCTAAGTCGGCTCCGACTTGCCGGTCTCGTCCGTCGTCACGACGAAGGCTGGTCGCCCGTGAACCCACTGCTGACGATCGCCTTGACCGAGCGGGTGCTGCCCGTCTCGGCGCCCGACCTGGAGTCGACCTGGGCGGGCGAAGAGAGCTTCTTCTAGACGATCTGGATCTCGCACTTGTCGCCGACCAGCATCCGCAGGGTCCGCGGCGGGCCGTCGGAGCGGGTCAGCTTGACGTTGCGGCCGAGCAGGCTGGCCTCCATCCGGGTGCCGAGGTCCTGGACGACGGAGCCGGAGAGGATGATCGAGTGCTCGACCTCGCAGCGGCTGACCTCGACGCCCTCGCCGATCGAGGTGTAGGGGCCGATGTAGGCGTCCTCGACCTTGGCACCGGGGCCGATCACGGCGGGGCCGCGGACGACCGAGCGGATCAGCTCTGCGCCGGGGGCGAGGACGACGCGGCCCTCGACCCGGGAGTCTGCGTCGACCGTGCCCTCGATCGCGGGTTCCAGCTCCTCGAGCACGAGGCGGTTGGCCTCGAGCATGTCGGCGAGCTGGCCGGTGTCCTTCCACCAGCCGCGCACGACCTCGGAGCGGACGCTCTTGCCGTCGTCGATCAGGGCCTGGATCGCCTCAGTGATCTCGTACTCGCCGCGCCAGGAGGGCTCGAGGCTGCGGGCGGCCTCGAAGATCGAGGGGCTGAAGAGGTAGACGCCGACCAGGGCGAGGTTCGAGGGCGGGTCTTTCGGCTTCTCGATCAGGCGCACGATCCGCTCGCCGTCGAGCTCGGCGACGCCGTAGGACTGCGGGTCCTCGACCGGGGTGAGCAGGATCAGCGCCTCCGGCCCGTGCTCGGTGAAGGTCGAGACCAGGCCGCGGAGGCCGTCGCGCAGGAGGTTGTCGCCGAGGTACATGACGAAGGGCGAGCCGGCGAGGAACTCCTCGGCGGTGAGGACGGCGTGGGCGAGGCCGGCCGGCTTGTCCTGGACGATGTAGGTGATCTCGGCCCCGAACTGCGAACCGTCGCCCGCCGCCTCGCGGATCTCATCGCCGGTCTCCGGCGCGATGATGATCCCGATCTCGGTCACGCCGGCGTCGACCAGCGCCTCGATCCCATAGAAGAGGACCGGTTTGTTGGCGACCGGGACCAGCTGCTTGGCCGAGGTATGGGTGATCGGGCGCAGGCGGGTGCCGGCGCCGCCGGAGAGGATCAGTCCCTTCAGAGGCTCCATCGGAGGCTGCAACCCTAGCTATCGAGCGAAGTAGCTGTGCGAGCCGCGATCGCCGGCCCAGGCAGGATGTCCCCCTGCCCGCCGACGCGGCTGCACCTCGCGCTAGCGTTGGAGCGCTGCGCACGGGCTCGGCCCGTGTTAGCAGATGGCCGAATGTCAGTAGAGAACGCGCCCATCGCTCCCACCACCCCGGCGAATCCCGGGCCGGATGCCCCTGTCGCGATCCGGGTCGAAGACCTGCACAAGTCCTTCCGGATTCCGACCCAGCGGGTCGACTCTCTCAAAGAGCGCGCCGTCCACCCCTTCGCCAAGCGCGAGTACCGCGAGCTGCGCGCCCTCGACGGCGTCTCCTTCGAGATCCGCCAGGGGGAGTTCTTCGGCATCGTCGGGCGCAACGGCTCGGGCAAGTCGACGCTCTTGAAGCTGCTGGCCTCGATCTACCGGGCCGATGCCGGGCGGATCCAGATCGCCGGCCGGCTGGCCCCGTTCATCGAGCTCGGCGTCGGCTTCAACCAGGAGCTGACCGCGCGCGAAAACGTCGTCCTCAACGGGGTGATGATGGGCCTGACCCCGAAAGAGGTGCGCGAGCGCCAGGACGCGGTGATCGACTTCGCCGAGCTGCACGACTTCGCCGACCTGAAGATCAAGAACTTCTCCTCTGGGATGTTGGTCCGGCTCGCCTTCTCGGTGATGCTCCAGGCCGATGCCGACGTGCTTCTGATCGATGAGGTGCTGGCCGTCGGCGACGCCGCCTTCCAGCAGAAGTGCGCCGACGCCTTCCACCAGATGAAGGCCGAAGGCAAGACGATCGTCCTCGTCACCCACGACATGGCGGCGGTCGAGCAGTACTGCCACCGGGCGATGCTGCTCGCCGACGGCGAGATCCAGTTCCTCGGCACGCCGGCCGAGGCCGGGCACAAGTACCTGAAGCTGAACTTCGACGCGGGGGTCGGCGAGGCGGGCCTCGGCGGCGCCGAGTCCGACGGGGTGAAACTGCTGAGCTGCAGGCTCGAGGACGAGACGGGCGAGCTGGCGATGACCGTCGACAGCCGTGAGGAGCTGCGGATCAAGGTCGAGATGGAGCTGCAGTGCGACGCCGAGGCGCTCCATGTCGGCTTCACCTTCGCCAGCGCCGATGACCTCGGCATCTTCGAATTCGGCGAAATGCTGACCCGCGAGGCCGGGCTCGACCTCAGCGCCGGCAAACGGGTGACGTTGACGGCGACGATCGAAAATCGCTTCGTCGCCGGCCGTTACTTCGTCCACTGCGGAATCCACAGCCCGAGCGGCATCGCCCTCTACGTGCACAAAGCGACGACCTTTGTCGTCTTCGGAGGCAGGGACACGCGCGGCGTGATGTCGCTGGACCGCCAGGTCGTGGTGGAGATCGAGGACGCGGAGGACGCGCGATGAGCACCGACGTGCAGGCCGCGCCGGCTCCCCCAGTGGCCGAGCTGCGCGAGGTGCAGGGTCCATCTGCCCTCGGCGGCGGCTGGCGCCGCTTCTACGACCTGCTGATGCTGATCTCGGTGACCGAATTCAAGCGCGTCTACTTCGGCACCGTGCTCGGCTACCTCTGGTCGCTGATCCGCCCGCTGATGCTGTTCGGCGTCCTCCTCTTCGTCTTCACCCAGGTCTTTCGGGTGGGCGGCAAGGAAGTCGAGCACTACCCGGTGATGCTGCTGCTCGGGATCGTCCTTTACACCTTCTTCCAGGAATCGACCAGCAACGCTGTGACCTCGGTCGTCGCCCAGGAGGGGGTGGTCCGCAAGACCCAGTTTCCGCGCCTGGTGATCCCGCTGGCAACCGTCCTCACCAGCATCTTCAATCTCCTGCTGAACCTCGTCGTCGTGCTCGTCTTCGTGCTCGCGTTCGGTGTCAGCCCGACCTGGACCTGGTTCCTGTTCCCGCTCGCGCTCGCCTTCCTCTTCGTCCTCGCCGGAGCGATCGCGATGGCGCTCTCGGCGCTCTACGTCCGTTTCCGCGACACCGCGATCATCTGGACGGTCGTCTCGCAGGTGCTGCTTTACCTGACCCCGATCCTCTATCCGATCACGATCTTCAAGGAAGACACGACCCTCCGCCACCTGCTGATGGTCAACCCGCTGGCGGTGATCTTCGAGCAGGTCCGGGTCTGGGTCCTGCACGAACCGCAGGCGCCGACCGCGGTCGAAGCCGCCGGCGGCTGGCTCGGCCTCCTCCCTGCCGCGGTCATCTTCTTCGGCGTGATCGTCTACGGCGCCTGGTTCTTCAATCGCGAGGCACCGCGCATCGCCGAGGCGCTCTAGGGCGTTGAGCGCGCGAGGTCGCGGGTACACTCGTCTCCGATGGCCGAGCCGATCAACTCGCTGCACGCGGTGGAGCGCGACGAAGTCGACTACGAGGCGGAGATCGCCAGGCGCGACGAGGAGATCCTGCGCTTGCGCGACTTGCTGATCGCCCGAGACGCCGAACTCGGTGCCGCCAAAGGTCGGCTCCAGATCATCGAAGATCACTCCGAGCGGATGTCCCGCATGGTGGCGAAGATCCCGATCCCGGGCCTCGCCTGGATCGCCAGCGCCTTCCTGCGCCTGCTGCGGGCAAGCGGCCGTTAGACCGGTGGCGGCACCCCGCTTCTCGATCGTCACGCCGGTCTACGAGGCGCCCAGCGACGTCCTCTGGCTGGCAATCGAGTCGGTTCTATCCCAGACCTTCGGCGACTGGGAGCTCTGCCTGGTCGACGACTGCTCGCCGTCGGCGCGGGTGCGCGAGCTGCTGGACGAGTGCGCGGCGATGGACCCGCGGGTGCGGGTCGAGCACCGGGCCGAGAACGGCGGCATCGTCGCCGCTTCGAACACGGCGCTGGCGATGGCGGCCGGCGAGTTCGTCGCCCTGCTCGACCATGACGATCGGCTCCACCCCGACGCCCTGGCGCTGGTCCACGAGGCGCTGCTCGCCAACCCGGAGGGCGACTACGTCTACACCGACGAAGACAAGATGACCGCAAAGGGCCGCCACGTGGGCCCGTTCCTGAAGCCCGACTGGTCGCCGGAGCGGATGCGCACTCAGATGTACACCTGCCACCTGAGCGTGCTGCGGCGCTCTCTGGTCGAGGAGGTCGGCGGGTTCGACGCCGGCTGCGAGGGGGCGCAGGACTGGGACCTGGTGCTGAAGGTGACCGAGCGGGCCCGGGCGGTCCTGCACGTGCCGCGGATCCTCTACCACTGGCGGGGGATCGAGGGCTCGACGGCGGCGGCCGTTGAGGACGGCGGCGGCGAGGAGGCGAAGCCGTGGGCCTTCGAGGCGGGCGCGCGTGCGATTGCCGCGCACTGCGAGCGGAGCGGCGTCCAGGCGACGGTCGCGCGCGACCCCGGCGACCCCGGCGTCTACCACCTGAACCCGGCGCTGCGCTCCGAACCGCTGGTCAGCATCGTCATCCCGACCAACGGCGGGCGGCGCGAAATCCGCTACCAGGACGTGTCCCTGCTCGGGCACTGCGTGCGCAGCATCGTCGCCGACTCGACGTACCGCAACTACGAGGTGGTCGTCGTCGCCGACGCCGGCACCCCGGACGAGGCGCTGGCCGAGGCCGAGGCGGCGGCGGGCGACCGCCTCCGCGTCGTGCCGTTCGAGCGCCCCTTCAACTTCGCCGAGAAGATCAACGTCGGGGCGGTCCACAGCCGCGGCGAGCACCTGCTCCTGCTGAACGACGACATCGAGGTGGCGACGCCGAACTGGATCGAGCGGATGGTCATGTACTCCTCGCTCGACGGTGTCGGCGCGGTCGGCGGCCTGCTGCTGCTGGAAGACGGCCGCATCCAGCACGCCGGCGTCGGCTTCGAGGGCGGCCTCCCGGGCCACCCCTACTACGGCTACCCCCGCGACGTGCCCGGCTACGCGAATGCGGTGCGAATCGCCCGCGACCTGCTCGCGGTCACCGGCGCCTGCCTGATGACCCGCCGCGACCTCTTCGAAGAGGTCGGCGGCCTCAGCACCGTGCTCCCGGTCAACTACAACGACGTCGACTACTGCCTGAAGCAGGTCGAGCGCGGCCGCCGCGTCGTCTACGACCCCGACCTGGTGATGACCCACTTCGAGTCCTCGAGCCGCTCCTCCGACGTCGCCGAGTGGGAGAAGGGCCAGCTACTCCAGCGCTGGGCGGGCCTGACCACCAGCAACCGCTTCGGCAACCCGAACCTCGTGAACGAGTTCCCTCGCCCCGCCGCCGCCTTCTTCTGGGCGAAGCGGCGCAAGCTCCGTCCGCGGAAGCGCCGCCCGGCGGCGGCGCGGACCTAGCTCGGCTCAGGCGTAGACCGTCGCGCAGAGGACCGCGCGGGCGGCCACCGCCAGGTCCTCCGCGCGGGCGGGGCCGAGGTTGTAGGCGGCACCACCCGCCTCGGCGGGGGTCGCGCGGCGCCAGCCCTCGCGGGTATGGAGGAAGACGGTCTCCTCGCGGCGGGCGGCGCCGGCGCGATCGAAGAGCTCGTCGACTTCGGCGCGGTCCAGCTGGCGCAGCCAGCCGAGGTCTTCGCGCCGGCCGAAGGGGACGCTGACGTGCACGCGGCCGCCGGGCTTGACGACCCGGAGGAGCTCGCCGAGCGCCTGCGCCGCCTCGGCTTGGGGGTCGTCGGCCCGCGGCGTGGTGGCGCCGTAGATAGCGGTGTCCATGCCGACGTGCTCGAGGGTCGAGAGGCAGACGACCTCGTCGAACCAGCCGTCGCGCAAGGGCAGCTCGCGCAAGTCGCTGTAGAGGTAGGAGACGCCCAGCTCGTTGAACGAGGCCTGCTCGGGCGCCAGGGTGACGATCGTCAGGTCGTCGGCGGCCGCGAGCATCGGTTCGATCACGTGGCGGTGGTTCAGCACCGAGCCCGCGTCGAGGACGCGGCCGCGGGGGCCGCGGGAGAAGAGCCAGGGGTACTCGACCACGCGCTCGTCGAATGCCGCGCCGAGACCGACCGGCAGCTCGTCCCCGCCGGCGAAGATGCGGCGCCATCCCTGATCGGCCAGGAGCGAGCCGATCAGCGCCCGTTGGGAAGCGAGGTACTCGAGGGTGTTGGGCTCGACCGGCGGGAAGCGCCGCGCCCAGACGCGACCGAGGCGCCGCTTCGCCGGCAGCATCCGCTCCCAGGCCGACGGCGCTCCGTCGACCGGCTCCAGCCGCAGCGTGGTCCGCGGCGGATCGAGGCCGTCGACGGCGAGGACCAGCTGCCCCGGGTCCCCGGGCAGCTCCACGTCGGCGCCGCGCGCTCGCAGCCCTTCGGCCCGCCAGCGGTCGATCACGGCCACGGGATCTTCGCCCGCCTCGCGCAGCCGCTGCGGGTGGAACTCGACGTCGTCGGGCGGCACGGGTGCAAGGATAGGCTGCCGGTCATGAGCGAGGAGCAGCTCACCGCGGCGCAGATCCGGGCCGTGTACGAGGAGGTGCTCGGACGGGAGCCGGCCGAGACGGAAGTGATCGAGCAGCTCGGCCTTCCCGATCTGCGGGCAATGCTCCGCTTGGCGCTCGACTCGCCCGAGTTCGCCGAGCGCCTCGACGAAGCCGTCGCCGCCGAGATCGCGCGCAAACCTGCCTTCGCCAACATCTTCCACCCGGACCTGGCGCCCTACGCGATGCAGCCGGGCACCCGCTCGCCCGACGGGATCGCGATCGTCGGTCACGGCGGCACGCTGTTGCTCTGCGGCGGTTCCAACGCCAACCTGCCCCAGTACGTCGGCGCGGTTGAGATGGCGCCGGACTGGCTCGACCAGTGGCACGAGGTGATCCTCAACAGGGGCGACGAAATACGCGCGATGGGCCTCGCCAGCGCTCTCCTGGTGGTGCCCGACAAGCTCGCTGTCTACGAGGAGCGCTACCCCGAGCCGCTCGAGAAGGTGGGTCTGAGGCCGATCGAGCGGCTGCTCGCGGTCCCCGGCCTCGACGTCCTCTACCCGCTCGCCGAGCTGCGTGCGGTGGTCGCGGAGGAAGACGTCTACATGCCGACCGACACCCACCTCACCTTCCGCGGCAACGAGCTCCTCTTCCGTTCCCTGCTCGAGCCGCTCGGGATCGCCGGCGCGAGCCTGCCCGACTTCGCCGCGATGCCGTTGCGCTCCTACCCGATCTTCGGCGACCTCGGAGAAAAGTTCGACCCGCGAATCGTCAGCATCGTCAGCGAGCCGAACACGCTCGGCGATGCCGATGTCGTCGAGGACAACCGAGCCGAGATCGAAGCGGTCGGGGGCCACATCGGCAGCCGGCGCGTCTTCCGCAACGAGGGAGCGCCGGACCGGCGGGTCGCCGTCCTCTTCGGCGACTCTTTCGGCTTCTCCTCGGCGTATTACCAGGGAGTCTCCTGGTTCATGGCCCAGGTCTTCCGCGAGGTCCACTTCGTCTGGGTGCCCTTCGGCTGGGACCCCGACTACGTGCGTGAAGTCGGCGCCGAGGCGGTCCTCGTCCAGGGCGCGGAGCGTTTCGTCGCCCGGGTCCCCCACCGCCGCTCGGAGGTGGCGGCGCTGGCCGAGGAGACGCTGCGGCGCAAGCGCCCGGTCGGGGTCGAGGCCGTCTCCGATTGAGCGAGCCTCCGTGCCGGAGGCATCTCTAGACTCTTGCCGCATGCACGAGGACGCCGCCCGGCGCGCCGAAGAGGCGATTGCCAAGCAGGCGAAGTGGCACCACCGGATCGAAGTGGCGCCCGGGGTGGTGACGCCTGGCCTGCAGCAAACTGAGGATCTACTGGCCCAGATCGGCATGCCCGAAGACCTTTCGGGCATGCGGGTCCTGGACATCGGGGCCCGTGACGGCTTCTTCACCTTCGAGGCCGAAAAACGGGGCGCCGCCGAGGTGGTCGCGCTCGACAACGAGCCGCCCCACCACACCGGCTTCGCGATCGCAGCCGAGCTGCTCGACTCGAAGGCCACCTACGTCACCGAGAACGTCTACGCACTCGACGAGGAGCGCTTCGGCCGCTTCGACCTCGTCCTCTTCCTCGGCGTGATCTACCACCTGCGCCACCCGCTGCTGGCGCTCGACCGCGTCCACGACGTCACCGCTGACGAAGGGCTGATGCTGATCGAGACCCACATGATCGACGAAGGCCTGGTCGACGGCGAGGGCAACTGGGGAAGGCTGGCCGACTTCAGCCCTGAGCTGGCGGCCCTGCCGATCGCCCAGTACTACCCCGGAGACATGCTCGGCAGCGACCCGACCTCGCAGTGGGCGCCCAACCGTGCCGGCCTCGAGGGCTGGCTGCGCGGTGCCGGCTTCGAACCCTTGAGCAGCTGGCAGGTCGCCTTCCGCGGTGGCGCCGTCTCGCGCCGGCTGCCGCTCGGGGCGAACGGCGAGCGCGCCGTCGACGAGGCGGCCAGCTGGGACATGACCACCTGGACCGTCGAACAGTCGACCACGATCGGGCGCTGAGGCCGGCTTCCGGCGCGGCGGCGGCACGATGAACATCTGCACGATCATCGCCAGGAACTACCTGGCGCAGGCACGGGTCCTGGCGAGCTCGTTCAAGGAGTTCCACCCGGACGGCAACTGCACCGTTCTCGTGATCGACGATCCCAGCGGCTACATCGATCCGGCCGAGGAGCAGTTCGAGCTGCTGACCCTGTACGACATCGATCTGCCCGACGTCGAGCGGATGGCGGCCTTCTACGACATCATGGAGCTGTCCACCGCCGTCAAGCCGTGGCTGCTGCGCACGCTCTTGGCGCGGCCCGAGGTCGACTCGGTCTCCTACCTCGACCCCGACATCCAGGTCTTCGGCCCGCTGACGAAGATCGAGGAAGAAGCGAAGCGCCACGGGATGGTCCTCACCCCGCACTTCACGACGCCGCTGCCCCGGGACGAGCTGAAGCCGAGCGAAGAGGACATCCTCCTGGCGGGGGTCTACAACCTCGGCTTCATCGGCCTCGCCGCGGGCAAGACCGCCGACCAGCTGCTCGACTGGTGGTCGGAGCGCCTGGAGAGCGATTGCATCAACGAGCCGGCCGAGGGCTACTTCGTCGACCAGCGCTGGATCGACCTCGCCCCGAGCTTCTGGCCCGACCTCTTCCTGCTGCGCGAGACGACGTACAACATCGCCTACTGGAACTTCGTCACCCGGTCGCTGGAGGCCAACGGCGCCGGCTACACGGTCGACGGAGAGCCGCTCCGCTTCTTCCACTTCAGCGGCTACGACCCGCGGCTCCCGCGTCAGCTGAGCAAGCACCAGAACCGCGTGCGGATGACCTCCCACCCAACCCTGATCAAGATCTGCGACGAGTACGGGGAGCGACTGAAGGAGGCCGGCTACGAGGAGGCGGCCGCCTGGCCCTACGGCTGGGAGCGAACCGCCGACGGGCTGAAGATCGACGGAACCGTCCGCGGCCTCTTCCGCGAAAGCATCGAGGAGGAAGAGTTCACCGACTCGCTCTTCGACCCGGCGGGGGCAGCGGCGTTCCGGCGCAACCTGACCGAACCGGTGGCGGGGAACGGCGACTCCAAGATCGGGCGGTTCGCGGCCCAGATCTGGGAGCAGCGGGACGACCTGCGCAAGGCCTACCCGGACATCGACGGGGCCGACGCCGCCGGCTACGTCCAGTGGCTGCACGCGTTCGGGCCCGAAACCGGCGCGCCTCAGGAGCTGCTGACCCCGGATGCCCCCGGGGGTCCCGGTGCCGGCGCGAGCGCCGCACCGACCGCGCCCGCCGTCGCCTCACCGTCGCTCGAGGAGGGCGTCAACGTGGTCGGCTACCTCAGCTCCGAGCGCGGGGTCGGCGAGGTGGCGCGCCAGATACTCGCCGCGCTGCGCTCACGCGAGATCGCCGCGACGGGGATCGACGCCCCCACCGAGCCGGGGAAGATCGAGAAGGAGCTGGCGAAGGTCAAGCCCGCCGAGCATCCCTACGACTACAACCTGATCTGCGTCAACGCCGATATGACGCCCGCGATCACCGCCGGGCTCGGCCGCCCCTTCTTCGAGGGTCGACGCACCGCCGGGCTCTGGTTCTGGGAGGTCTCCGAGTTCCCCGATTACTGGCTCCGCTCCTTCGACGAGGTCGACGAAGTGTGGGTCGCGACCGAGCACATCGCCGGCGCCCTGCGCTCCTTGACCGAGAAGCCGGTGCGGACCGTCCGCGTCCCCCTCACCCCCGGCCCGGTCGGCGAGATGAGCCGTGCCGAGCTCGGCCTGCCCGAGGGCTTCACCTTCCTGTTCGTCTTCGACTACCGCAGCGTCTTCCGTCGCAAGAACCCGCTCGGGTTGGTCCAGGCCTTCAAGGACGCCTTCGAGCCCGGCGCCGGGCCCTCGCTGGTGATCAAGTCGATCTGCGGCGACGAATTCCCGGCCGAACGTGCCGAGCTCGTCGACGCGGTCGCCGATCGCCCGGAAATCCAGCTGCTCGAGGACAACGTCTCGGTCGAGGCGAAGAACGCGATGATCGCCAGCTGCGACTGCTACGTCTCCCTCCATCGCTCGGAGGGCCTGGGGCTGACGATGGCCGAAGCGATGTACTTCGGCCGACCGGTGATCGCCACCGCCTACTCCGGCAACCTCGACTTCATGACCGAGGAGAACAGCTTCCTCGTGCCCTACACCGCGGCGAAGATCGGCCCGCACGCCGACCCCTACCCGCCCGAGGGCGAATGGGCCGAGCCCGACCTCGAGGCCGCCGCCGCGATGATGAAAGCGGCCGTCGCCGACCCCGGGGCCGCTGCGGCCAAGGCGCGCCGGGCGGCGATCGACATCCGCCACACCCACTCCTCCGAGGCCGCCGCCGCCTCGATCGAGGCTCGGGTCGCCGAAGGCCGCACCGACGAGCTGATCGAGCGACTGACGGCACTCGAGTCGCCGCAGGGCGACCCCCTGCGTCAGCTGATCGGCCTCGGCGGCCTGCCGGTCGACCCTGAGTCGAAGCAGGTCAAGGACACCGCGAAGCGCGCCTACATGCGGCTTCTGCGGCCCTACATGAACTACCAGAACGAGGTCAACGCGCGTGGAGCCGACGCCCTCGCCGAGCTCCGCGACCAGCTGGCCGACGCACTTTCCCTCGACCAGCGTCTCAACAGCCGCGTCGCCGATCTCGAACAACGCCTCGCCGAGCAGGCGGCGGCCCTGCGCGACCTCGAGACGCGCGACCGCACCAGTTGAACGTCGGCCGCCACACCTACGGGCACGAGTCGATCGAGGTTCGCGACTGGGGCGAGGGAGCGACCCTGACGATCGGCAGCTTCTGCTCGATCGCCGACCGCATCGTCGTCTACCTGGGCGGGAACCACCGCCCGGATTGGGTCACCACCTTTCCCTTCTCCGCCTTCCCGGATCAGTGGGAGACGGCACGGGGGATCGGAGGGCACCCGGCCACGAACGGTGACGTCACGATCGGCAACGACGTCTGGATCGGCTCCGGCGCGACGTTCATGTCGGGAGTCAATGTCGGCGACGGAGCGGTGGTCGGCACCAACAGCACGGTGACTCGCGACGTCGAGCCCTATGCGATCGTGGCCGGCAACCCGGCGAAGCTGATCCGCCACCGCTTCGCCCCGGAGCTGGTCGAGCGCCTGCTGCGGATCGCATGGTGGGAGTGGAGCGACGAGCGGATCGCCGCGGCCGTCCCGACGATGTTGGATCGCGACGTCGAGCGGTTCGTCGCCATCCACGGCGACGACGCGGCAGGATAGGTCGATGGCGGACGCCCCGCGCTACGACTTCGACGCGATCGACCTCGACTCGGGCAACGTCCACGCAGATGTCGTCAACTTCGTCGAGCCGGGCTCGCGGGTGCTGGAGCTCGGTCCGGCGACCGGCTACATGTCGCGAGCCTTCGTCGAGCAGCGGGGCTGCAACGTCGTCGGGATCGAGTTCGACTCCGGCATGGCGGAGCGCGCCGCCGCGATCTGCGAGCGAGTGATCGTCGGCGACCTCGACCACCTCGACCTCGAGGCCGAGCTGGGCGAGGACCGCTTCGACGCGATCGTCTCGGCCGACGTGATCGAGCATCTGAAAGATCCACTCGGCGCGCTGCGGCGCCTGCGCCCGTTCCTCAAGGAGAACGGTCGGTTCGCGATCTCGATCCCGAACGTGGCCCACTCCAGCATCCGCCTGGCGCTCCTCTCGGGCCGCTTCGAATACCGCGACTGGGGACTGCTCGACTCGACGCACCTGCGCTTCTTCACCCGCGAGACGTTCGAACGTACCCTCGACGACGCCGGGCTCGACCTCGTAGAGCTGCGCCCGCACGAGCTTCCAGCCGCCGCGGCGGAGATCGAGTTCGACGAGGCGGCGCTGCCGGAAGGACTGCCGCAGGCGCTCGAAGCCGAACCCGACGCCCGCGCCTACCAATTCGTGGCCCTAGCGGTCCCTAAGGGCGGTGGCGAAAGCGCAACCCGGCCGGAAGCAGCCGCGGGGAATACGGCGCCCACCCTGCGCCAGGCGACGGATGCCCATCGGGAGCAACGGGTGCAGGAGGAGACCGAGGCCCTGCGAGGCGAGATCACGACGCTCCGCGCCGAGAACGAGCGCCTGTCGGCCCGGCTCGACCGGATCCTCGCCACGCCGCCCGCGCGAGCCTACGCGGCACTGCGGCGGCTGGGAAAACGCTCGTGATGCGCGCGTGAGCGATCCGCTGGTCTCGATTGTCGTCGTCACCCACGGCGCCTGGTCGTGGGCCGAGCGCGCGATCGGCGCCGCGATCGCCAACACCGACGTCGCCCACGAGGTCATCGTCGTCGACAACGCCTCTCCCGACGGCACCGCGGCGAAAGTCCGCGAGCAATTCCCGCAGGTGCGGCTGATCGCCAACGACGACAACGCCGGCTTCGGCGCCGCCAACAACCAGGCGGCGGAGGTCGCCCGGGGCGAGTACCTGGCCCTCGTCAACAGCGACGCCGTCGTTCCCCCGGGCTGGATCGGGCCGCTGCTCGCCGCGCTCCGCCGGCCCGGCGTCGGCGCGGTCACCCCCGCCTTGCTGAACGAGGACGGCACGATGCAGATCGCCGGCGCCCTCGCGGCGCCCGACGGCAGCGTCCTGGCGCTCGGCAACGGCGACGACGCCGACGACCCGGCCTGGGCCTTCCCGCGGGCAACCGACTTCGGCGCCGCCGCCTGCATGTTGCTGCGCCGAGAGGTGTTTCTCGCCGCCGGTGGCTTCCTCGACGACTACAACCCCGCCTACTTCGAGGACCTCGACCTCTGCATGACGCTGCTCGACCGCGGCCTGAGGACCGTCTACGTGCCTGACGTGCGGGTCCTGCACGGCGGCTTCTCCTCCGGCGGCGAGGCTGCGGCGATGAAGCTGTTCGAACGCAACCGGCCCCTGTTCGTCGCCCGCTGGGGCAGCATGCTCGCCGCCACGCATCCGCCAACTCTCTGGCCGCCGGACCCGGCGACGACGCTGGCAGCCCGTGACGCGCTGGCCACCGGACGCGCCCTGGTTGTCTGCGACGCGCTTCCGGCGCTCGCAAGCGAGCTCGGCGGCGCGGTTCGCGCGGTGCTGGCGGAGCTGCCGTGGGCGCGCATCACGATCGCCGCCCGGGTCGGAGATCCGGAGCCCTGGTGGCAGCTCGGTGTCGAGGTGCTGATCGGCGAGAATCCCGACCGGGTCAGGACGGAGCGCCCGGACCACTACGACGTCGTCGCCGCGCCGGGGGAATTCACCGCCCCCGAGACCCTCGCCGTGCTGCGCTCGGCGGCGCCCCGGGCCTAGGCGGTCGAGACCGGGCTGCCCTCTTTGAGCAGCGCCAGGTCGGCGTCGATCATCAGCTTGACCAGCTGCTCGAAGTCGACGCTCGGCTCCCAGCCGAGCTCCTCGCGCGCCTTGGCCGGATCGGCGATCAGCAGGTCGACCTCGGCCGGGCGCATGAACTTGGGGTCTTCGCGCACGTACTGGGCCGGGTCGAGGCCGAGGTAGCTGAAAGCGATCTCGACGAGCTCGCCGACCGAATGGGTGACGCCGGTGCCGACCACGTAGTCGTCGGCCTCGTCGCGCTGCAGCATCCGCCACATCGCGTCGACGAAGTCCGGCGCGTAGCCCCAATCGCGACGCGCCTCGAGGTTGCCGAGGGCGAGCTCGTCGGCGAGGCCGAGTTTTATCGCCGCCGCGGTGTGGGTGATCTTGCGGGTGACGAACTCGAGGCTGCGGCGCGGGCTCTCGTGGTTGAAGAGGATCCCCGAGCAGGCATAGAGGCCGTAGCTCTCGCGGTAGTTGACGGTGATGAAGTGGGCGTAGACCTTCGCCACCCCGTAGGGGCTGCGTGGATAGAACGGGGTCAGCTCGTTCTGCGGCGTCTCGCGCACCTTGCCGAACATCTCGCTGGACGAGGCCTGGTAGAAGCGCACCTCGGGCCGTGCTTCGCGCACCGCCTCGAGCATCCGGGTGACGCCGACGCCGGTGAACTCGGCGGTCAGGGTCGGCTGGTTCCAGGAGGCGCCGACGAAGGACATCGCGGCGAGGTTGTAGATCTCGTCCGGCTCGCAGGCGCGGATGATGTCCGAGATCGAGCGCTGATCGAGCAGGTCGCCCGTGTGCAGGGTGATCCGGTCGCGGAACCCCTCCAGCCGATGGTGGTTCTCGCTCGAGAGCCGCCGCACCATGCCGTGGACCTCGTAGCCCTTGTCGAGCAGCAGTTCAGCCAGATAGCTGCCGTCCTGGCCGGTGATACCGGTGATCAGAGCCGTTTTCGCCATCGTTGGAGGTTACCGAGAGCGAGCGCTGCGATACCAGTCGACGTATCTGCCGCAGGCCCTCTGCACCGGGATCACACGGGTCCTTGCGTCGGGGTTGGCGACGATCGAGACGACTTCGGCGAGCGGGATGGCGGGGACCAGCAATGGATTCGCGACGGTGAAGGTGACGGTGGTCGGCTCTTCCCCGCGCACCGTCACCTGACCCAGGGGCCAACGTGGCCCGGGTCGATCGAGGCTGCCGGGGACCGTGGTCCGCAGCCCCGGCGCCGTCACCGTGATCGGCAGACGGCTGACGTATGAGGACTCGAGCTCCCAGCGTCCCGGGGCGAGATCGAGCTCGACCGAGCCCGACCCGCCCGGCCCGAGGATGAAGCCCGGCTCCCGCACCTGCACCGGCCGCACCGCGGCGACTCCGCCGGCTTCGAGGACCCGGCGTCCGCGTCGGGTCTGGCAGTCGAGAACGGCGCCGGCCATTTCGCCCTCGTCGAGGATCGAGCGTGGAGCGACCTTGCCGACCCGGTGCCAGAGGATGAAGTTCCGCGTCGTGCGCACGATGTGCATCTGCGGCGGTGGCGAGCTTCCCGCCGCGTCGCGCGTGGTGATGACCCAGTCGAAGGAGTTGAGCGTTTGCGCGTCGACCGTGTCGAAGTCGAATGCCTGCCCGTATTCCCAATGCTTCTGCGGGCGGATCGGAAGTTCAGGCAGGGCGATCACCGGTCCCTGGACGGGCACGCCCGCCAGCTCCCAGTGGGCGAAATCGTCATTGCCGAGGAAGAGCGTCGGCTCGCCGTGGAGGAGCGGACGAAGTTCACGCAGTTCGTCGGTGTGCGCAGTTGGCCCGACCGGGCTCGCCCGCAGCGCTTCGCCGTCGGAGACCCCGACCCGGACGAAGAGGACGGCTGCGAGGATCGCCGCCACCCCCCAGGCCAAAGGCTGGCCCGGAACGGCACGGAAGGCGGAGGTCAAGGACCGCCACGGCCGCTCCGGTAGCGCTTCGGCGAGGGGCACGATCGCGACGGCGAGCAGCAGCGGCGAGGCGATGACCAGAGCCTTTGCCGCGACGTAGGGCGACTGCGAGTGCTGCGTGACCGCCCAGATCAGCATCGACCCGGCCGCCGCGAGGGGCAGCATCCAGCGTCCGCGACGCAGCAGCCAGACGCAGCCGAAGAGGACGAGGGCGACGACAAAGGCGGTCCACAGCCCGCCCGTGAACGCCGGCGATGCCGGCAGCCGGAAGTCCGGGTTGTTCCAGACGCCGAAGGCCTCCCAGCCCGGAAGCGGCCCGGCCAGGTTGCCGAGATCTTCCTTGCCCACGAACCCGGTGCCGCCGGAGTTTTGGGAGAAGGTCCAGACCCGCGAGACCTGCGGGAGGATGGAGAGGACGAACACTGCCAGGCCGATGCCGATCGAGGGAAGCTCCGCGGTTACCGCCCCGACCAGTCGGTCCGTCCCGTTGCGGCGCACCCAGATCGCCCCCGTGACGACCAGCCACGACGCGCCGAACACGACCGGCCACGCCAAGCCGGGGGTCGAGTAGATCGACACGATGCCGCCGAGAATCAGCGCCAGCGGAACCCAGCGACCGCGCCCCAGCCTCGGCCCGCAACCGGCGAAGAAGAGGGCGGTCGCCAGGACCAGCGCGGCCAGCATCACCTCCTTGAACGCACCCTCGCCGTAGTAGGCGGCGACCAGGAACGGCATCCCGACGACGGTCGCGATCAACACCCGCCCAAGCCAGGAGGCACGAGGCGCAACCGCCAGTGCCGTCCAGGCGCTGAGCAGGGGAACCGCCATCGTCCAGCCGGCGAAGGCGTAGTCGACCCGCAGCCCGAGCCCCTTCGCGATCAGCGCGACCATCCCGTGGGCGGCGATCGGATACCCGGGTGGGGAAATATCGGCAACCGACGACGGCGACAGGTAGTGCTCGACGATCAGCATGTGCGCCGCCATGTCGTTGTCGAATGAGACGCCGAGGGTGCCGGCATGCCCGACGGCCAGGAAGGGGACGAGCACCAGCACGGCCACGGGCAGGGCTGCAGCCAGCCCGGTGAGCGGCGGCCGGTGCGCCGGACTCGACCCGCACCAGACGATGGCCGCGACCGCCAGGACCCCCACCAGCACCGCCACCGTGGTGCTGCCCCCCGGCATCCAGAGCGCCGTCGCCGCGATCAGCATCGCCACCGAGATGCCGACCGGCGGTGCCAGCCAGCTCCATTCCTTCGCCCCGGCGAGCCGCAGTGCGGCCTGCCCCAGAGCGAGCGAGATCACGCAGGTGACCGCGGCGCTGATGAGGGTCGCGATCAACTCTTAGTAGGCGTCGAAGTCGAGGAACTCGAAGCGGGCGATGTCGGTTTGCGATGGAGCGCCCTCGAGCCGGCGCACGATCAGGTTGAGGGGCGAGGACCGCAACCGCTCCGGCAGCGCCGGCCCCCGAAAGCCGGCGATCTCGTTGATCCCCACGTGCAGCGCAAGCGGGGCGCGATGAAACCGGCAGGCCGCCCGGACCAGGGCGCCCCGTTCGGCAGCATCCAGCGGCTCAGCGGCGAAGGTCTCCAGCAGCATCGCCACCGGGACCTTTTTGCTGTGGTCGGCGGTGCTGACGGCGAGCGCTCGATCGGAGCGGTGCAGGGCATAGCGCGAGCCCGGAGCGGCGAGTCGCCAGCGGAGCGACTCCGGTGTCCAGGTGCGGGCAAGTCCCCGGGCCGGCGGCACCAGCAGCGGCCCGAGGTCGGCAGCGGCCCCGCCGGCCGCGAAGGACTCGTCGCCCGCCCAGGCGCTGCGGACACGTCGCCGCCTGCCCGGCGCCGGGATCAGCACCGTCGCCGGCAGCGGGCCGACGAGCTCGAAGGAAAGCCGCTTCAAGAAGCCAGGCGTGGAGTTCGCGTTGGCGACGCCGACGATCATCGTCACGCCCTGTCCCTCAGCCCGCTCGATCGCCTCGCTGGCGAGGCGGACGAAGACGCCGCCGCCGCGGGCGCGCTCGTCTACCGCGGTGTTCAGCGAGAGCGCTCCGCGGCACTCGACGCCGTCGCTGACGAGAGCGATCGGCACCGCCGCATAGTGACCCGCCCGCCCCTGCTCGTCATCGAGGTTGGCCTCGATGACCGGGCCGAACGGCGACTCCTCGTAGAGCCAGTGCAGGTACTCCGGCGCGGAGATGCGCGACGCGTCGGGGAAGGTGGCCCGCAACAGGGCGGCGGTGGCGTCGATCGTCACCGGGGCGTTATATCGACTCGGGCCGCCGCCACAGCGACATCATCGTGATGCCGGCGCTCCGGCGCGATCGTTGGCCGTCGCGGAGGATCGCAGGTGGCGATTGTGCATCAGCTCGACCGCGATCAGCACCCGGGCCACGTACCAGATGCTCGCCAGCGTGCCGGCGCTGCCGCTGCCGTGGGCCCGCGGCGAGGCGCTGATCGGGTGCTCGACGATCTTCGCGTCGGCGCGGCCGGCCTCGATCAGCGCCTCGACCGTGTCACCGAGGTACTCGACCGGGTAGCTGGCCGCGAACTGGTCCAGCAGGGGCCGGCGGATCGTCCGGAAGCCGGAGGTCGAGTCCATCACCTTGGTCCCGGTGGCGCGCTCGGCCCGCCGAGCCAGCAGGCCCATCGCGAAGCGGCGAGCGGGCCGCACCTCGTAGGCGCCGGCGCCGGAGGCAAAGCGCGAGCCGATCACCATGTCGGCGTCGCTCTCCCGCATCGCGCCGAGCAGAGAAGCGACCTCGTCGGGGTCGTGCTGCCCGTCGCCGTCGAGCTGCACGACGGCGTCGTAGTCGTTGGCGAGCGCCCAGCGGAAGCCGCAGCGCAGCGCCCCGCCGACACCGAGGTTGAGCGGCACGGTCAGAACCGTCGCGCCGGCCTCGCGGGCGCGGGCGCCGGTCGAGTCGGTGGAGCCGTCGTCGACGACGCAGACGTCGTAGCCGAGCCCGCGGGTCGCGGTGACGACGGGGCCGACGCTGCGCTCCTCGTTGAGGGCGGGGACGATCACCAGCACCCGCTCCACGTCGGCTGCCGTGGACCTCACAGGACCGACTCCCGGCTGCGCTCCGCCAGCTCCGCCTTCGCGGCATCGCGTTCGGCCTCCAGCGCCCCGACCCGGGCCTCGACCAGGGCCGAGTACTCGGCCAGATCCTGAACGGCGCTGTGCAGGCCCGAGAGCGAGATCGAGAGCTGCAGGCAGACGAGGCCGAGGAAGGTGATGAAGACGCCCAGCGAGAACCCGGTCGCGGTGAAGCCGAGCCCTTCGACCAGCGAGGCGAAGACGCTCAGCAGCGGCGCCCCGATGAAGCCGATCAGCGAGACGGCGATCCAGCCGAGGCCGTAGCGGATCGAGAGCAGCCGCCGCCGCACCAGGACGGTGGTCGAGACCATCAGCGCCGCGGCGCCGGCCATGATGATCGCCGCCTGGAGGCTCACTGCGGCACCGCTCCGACGTTGCCGCGGGCGATCAGGTAGGCGCCGGGAAGGCTCGCGATCAGCAGGGTGGCGACGGAGAGCACCGAGATCAGGGTCGCATCAGAGGCGGCGATCGAGACGCCGCCGAGGATGAGGACATAGGAGCCCTCGCGGACCCCGAAGCCACCGATCGAGATCGGGATCAGGGTCAACAGGGTGACGACGGTGAGGGCGATCGCGGCGGTCGCGAAGGAGAGCTGGACGTCGATCGCGTGGCCGAGGACGACCAGCTGGTAGGCGATCAGCGCCTGGTAGGCGACGCTGAGCAGGAACCACATGGCCAGCAGGCCGGGGCTGCGGCCGTAGTCGCGGAGGACCTCGCGTGAGTCCCGGGCCATCGTCAGGACCTGCTCCGGCAGGCGCCGGCGCAGCCAGCTGCTTCCCCGCATCAGGGCCACGACGATCACCCCGGCCCCCACCACGATCACCAGGCTCATCCAGATGAGGACGGCGCTGGCCTCGCCGGGCACATGTCCCGGCGCGATCACCAGCGCCAGCCAGGCGATCGAGATCATCCCGGCCAGGCCGCCGGCGCGGTCGACGACGATGCTGACCGCGACCCGCCGCAGGTCGGCGGCGCGGCGGCTGACCAAGAGAGCGCGGGTGACGTCGCCCCCGGCGGTGGTCGGCAGGAACGAGGAGGAGAAGGTCGAGACGGCGTAGATCCGCACCAGCCGGTTGGCGCTGACAGGCACCCCGGCCCGGCGCAGCAGCGCGTCCCAACGCCAGGCGCCCGCACCCAGCGCCAGCACCACCAGCCCGACCGCGAAGACGAAATCGAGGGGGTTGCCTTCGCGCAGGCGTTCGCTGATCTGCGACCAGTCGAGCTGCGAGCCGACGATCGCCAGCAGGGCCAGGGTGACGCCGGTGCGGATCCAGACCGAGCGCGCCATCCAGGTCGCCCACTCGAGCACCCGGTGCCACCAGCGGCGATCCGCCCCGGGCTCGGCGACCGCCTCCTCGGCCTTCGCCTCGGCCGCCGCCGCCTCGGCCGTGATCGTCTGCTCGAGATCCATCAGCGCCGTCTCAGGCCGCGACCGGAAGCGTCTCGTCGCGGATGCCCTCGAGCCGGTCGGCGAGGGACGGTGCGGCGCCACCGCTGGCGGCCAGGATCCGCTCGATCCGCGGCAAGGTCGCGCCTCGGCGGGTGTGGAGGATGCGGCTGGTCAGCCAGCCCGCGTGCGGGAGGACGAAGAACGGCTCCTCGGGGTCGAGGTCGTAAGGATGGACGTAGCTCCAGGCGAGCGCCTCCGGCCCAAGCCCAGCGAGCAGTCGCGTGATGATCGAGAGCGGCACGTAGCGGACATAGATGCCGCCGAGGAAGGGGATCATCGCCCGGCCGGCGCCAGCCACCGGGCAGGGCAACTCGATCAGCCCGTTCTCCCAGCGAAACGGCGTCCGCGGCGCCCCCGGCCAACCGTGCAGGGGATTGACCGCCGGCAGGACGCTGGAGGAGTAGGTGAAGCCACACGCTGCGATGTCGTCGAGCGCCCAGGCGGTCCCCGGCGTCAAGGAGAAGATCGGCGCCCGGAAGCCCGGCACCGGCACCTGGGCTGCGTCCTCGAGCAGCGCCTTCCCCTCCTCCAGCTCGCCCCGCAGCTTCTCGCGGCCGACGTCGCCGAGGGTGACGTGGCGCAGGCCGTGCAGCCCGATCTCGTGCCCTCGCGACGCCACCTCGCGGACCAGCTCCGGGTGGCTGCGGCCCAGCTCGCCGACCACGAAGACGGTGGCCTTCGCGCCCCGCTCGTCGAGGAAGTCGAGAAAACGATTCGTCATCGCCACGAAGCGCGGCGGCTGGCCGGGGTCCCGCCTGTTGTCCTCGAGGTCGAAGGTGATCGAGAGAGACATTGACCGTTCCGCGAGTGGCGAGCGGAACCGGCAATGCTAGCAGCGGCCCCAGCGCTCAGGATGGGCTGAAATGGGCCTGCGGAGGGCGAGCCGTCAGCGCGGTTGCAGCGTCCGACCCGGTAAGGAAAGGCTGCCGATGGACGCGCTGCTAGCCGGCCGTGACAGTGATTTCGCCCGGCTGCCGAGCGAATTCGTAGATCGCACGTTCACCCGCGACGTTGCCATAGATGCACCGATCGAGGACAGAGTAGGTTCCGGCGGCGCTTCCCGGCGGCACCACCAGGCGCTCGGTCGCCAGGCCATCCGGCATCGGGACGTTCCGATGGTTGACCAGGGAGCCGCCGCTGTTGTTGAGATCGAGGAGCAGTTCGTCGGCCGTGATGCCCGGCAGCAACGGGCACTGGGCGGCGCTGAGGCTGGGCCCGGTCGTGAAAACGAGTTCTCCCCCCGCCGGGACCATGGTCGATTCCAGGCCAATCGGGATCGAGGGTCCGGTCACCGTGAGTTCGAATCCCTGCGACCACCACAGCGTCGGGCCGCCTCGGCCGGTCAAGCATTCGAGCCAGATCTGGTGGGGGCCGATCGACAGACTCGACGGCGTGTGCGTATCGAAGGTTTCTTTGGGATTCGACACCGCCACGCTGCTCCACGACGAACTACCGTCGAAGCCGTATTTGAGGTACCCGCAGCTAGGAGTGGTCACCTGCGGGCCGAAGCCGGCGGGGCCGCTGGTGGGTCCGTTGGGGTCGACCGCGAGCAAAGGGGTCATGGTTGGCTGCACGGTGAGGCGCAGGCGTATGAGAACCTCACGATCGCATTCCGAGGCCGTGCACGCGGTACCGGCGATCACAAGGTGCAGCAACGCCGGTGCGGCTTCCGCCGAGGCCGAGATGACCAGCTGCTCTCCTTCGATCTGCACGGTGACTCCCGGCTCCACACCGGTCGTCGATTCGATCGTGCTTACCGAGGTCAGCTGTACTGGAGGATTGCGGTAGATCGCCGAACCTACGGTGACCCTGGCAGCTGCCATTTCGATTTCAAGGGGCGGCGGCGTTTCGGGCGCGGGGGGACGAATGGGCAAAGAGGGAGCCGGGGGCCCGACCGCTTCAGCACCGAAGCCTGGAGTCGGCGACGAGCCGGGCGCCCCCGCCGAGGCTGAGGGCACTTCCGTCGGCGATGCCGGCTTGGGCTGCTGTTTCGACCGCGCATTCTCGATGCATCGTCGCTCGGCCTGGTGCCTCTTCTCTCCCTTGCCGGCGAAGCGGTGTCGGCACTGCTTGATCGCGGCCACCGGAGAGCTTTGTGCCCCGGAGCTGACGGGTACCAGGAGGCCGATGGCGGCGGCCAACATCACGCAGACCGCCAACAGGCTGAAGCGCGGGACGAAATGGGGAGGACTCTGCATCAAACGGCCCAGGCGCCACGCGCCGGGGTGGAACGCTACCAGGATCGATCCTGCGCGTTCGGCGAAACTCATCCAAACTGCGTGGCGATCAAGCCGCCCGCCGCGGTCCCCGCGGCATCGGCGTTCCGACCTGGTAGTCGCCGCGGCTCAGCGTGCTCTCCAGCCAAACGTACAGCACGATGAAGAGGTAGCGGCTGCCCATCTCTTTCATCGCCAGCTTCGCCTCGCCGGAGGTGCGGTTGGTCCAGCTGTTCGGCACCACGGCGTAGGAGTGGCCGCGGATGATCGCCTTCAGCGGCAGCTCGACAGTCAGGTTGAAGTGCTTGGAAAGGAGGGGCTGGACGGTTTCGATCACCTCGCGGCGGTAGGCCTTGAAGGCGTTCGTGGTGTCGTTGTAGCGGTGGCGGAAGAGGATGCGGATGAAGGTGTTGGCGAGGCGGTTGAAGACGTACTTGAGGCGGGGGTAGTCGTAGATCCGGGCGCCCGGCATGAAGCGCGAGCCGAAGGCGCAGTCCCAGCCCTCTTCGAGCAGGCGGTAGTAGCGGATCAGGTCCTTGGGGTCGTCGGAGGCGTCGGCCATGAAGATCGCCACCGCGTCGCCCTCGAAGACGTCGAGGCCGGCGCGGATCGCCATCCCGAAGCCGCGTTCGTAGTGGGAGCGGTGGACGCGGACGCGGGGGTTGAGCTCGCCGATCGCGGCAACGATCGCGTTGGTCGAGTCTTCGGAGTCGTCGTCGACGACGATCACCTCGTAGTCGACCGAGTCGGCCTCGAGCTGGGCGACGAGGCCCTCCACGGTCGAGCCGATCGAGCCCTCCTCGTTCTGGGCCGGGATGACTACCGAGAGCTTCACGCCGCCGGTGCCATCCAGCGCTCGACGTTCTGCTCGTACATCTCCTGCAGGATCTCCTCGATCCCGTAGCGCAGCTCGAAGCCCGGGTAGTCGGCTTCGAACGGTGCCAGGTCGGAGATCCACCAGCGGTGGTCGCCGATTCGCGGCTCCTCGCCCATCTGCCACTGCAGCTCGCTGCCGGAGACGCGCTCGCAGACGTCGATGGCCTCCAGCATCGAGCAGTTGGAGAAGCGGCCGCCGCCGATGTTGTAGACGGCGTGGGCGCGGGGCGCCTTGCGGAACTCGTCGAAGGCGGCGATCAGGTCGGCGCTGTGGATGTTGTCGCGGACCTGCTTGCCCTCGTAGCCGAACACCGTGTACGGCGTGCCGGTGACGGTGCACTTCATCAGGAAGGCGAGGAAGCCGTGCAGCTTGGCGCCGGCGTGCTGGGGGCCGGTCAGGCAACCGCCGCGGAAGCAGACGGTCGGCATCTCGAAGTAGTAGCCGTACTCCTGCACCAGCAGGTCGGCGGCCGCCTTGGAGACGCCGAACAGGGAGTGGGTCGAGCTGTCGATCGACATCGAGGTGTCGATCCCCTTGTAGTAGGGGTGGTCCTCGGGCAGCTCCAGCCGCTTCTCCAGCGATTGCAGCGGCAGCCGATTCGGGGTGTCGCCGTAGACCTTGTTGGTCGAGCAGAAGATGAACGGCGCCGCGATCGCGTGGGCCCGGGCCGCCTCGAGCAGGTTGAGGGTGCCGTTGGCGTTGACGCCGAAATCGATCTGCGGCGCGCTGGCGGCCCAGTCGTGGGAGGGCTGGGCGGCGGTGTGGATCACCAGCTCGATCTGGCCGGCGTGCTCGGCGAAGATCGCCATCACCCGCTCGGCGTCGCGGATGTCGGCGTTCTCCCAGTGGAACTCGCCCGGGTGCTCGCTGACGAGCCGCTCGGTCACGTGCGAGGTCGAGGACTCGGGGCCGAAGAAGCTGGCCCGCATGTCGTTCTCGATCCCGACCACATCGAAGCCCTGGCCGATGAAGTGCTCGACGGCCTCGGAGCCGATCAGGCCCCCCGCCCCGGTGACGATCGCAACCGGCATTCAGTCACTCCCTTCCATCAATCATCTAGGTGGTCTCGATGTTCAAAGCCGCGGCGATGCGCTCCTCGTCGGAGGCAATCCACTCGTGGATGTCGCGGAGCACCTGCTCGGCGCTGCGACGAGGTCGCCACTCGTCAAGGTTAAAGATCCGCTCGCAGTCGGATAGATAGATCGGCACGTCCCCCTGGCGGGTCTCGGCGACCGGCGCGATCGGCACCTCGTTGCCGGTCAGCTCACGGCAGATCGCGGTCGTCTCGCGCAGCGAGAGGCTGATCTCGCGGCCGCCGCCGACGTTGACGGTGCGCCCATCCCAGGCCCCCGGGTCGAGCAGCTGGCGCTCGACCAGGTCGACCAGGTCCTCGACGTGGAGCAGGTCGCGGACCTGCTTGCCCTCGCCGCCGAAGCCGATGTAGGAGAGCGGGTTGCCGAAGTGGTGGGCGAGCATCCAGTGGGTGAATACCCCCTGGTCGACCTTCCCCATCTGCCAGGGGCCGGCGATAACGCCGCAGCGGTCGATCACCGCCGGCACGCCGAGGCTGGCGCGGTACTCCTCGATCAGCAGCTCGGCCGCCAGCTTGGTGGCGCCGTAGAGGGTCCGGGCGCCCTCCAGCGGGAACTGCTCGGAGATCCCGGCCGGGGAGACGCCGGGGATATCCTGTGCCGCGGCCAGCTCGAAGCGAGTCTCGGCCTCCTCCAGCTTCAGCTCCACCTGCGGCTCCACCGGATAGACCCGGCTGGTCGAGAGGAAGACCACGAAGGCGCCGTCGCGGCGGGCGAGCTCGAGGCAGTTGTAGGCGCCGGTGAGGTTGGTGTGGACGAGGTAGCCGGTGTCGCCGTCGACGCCGCTCATCACCGAGGGCTCGGCCGAGCACTCGATCAGCGCCGTCAGCTCGCCGACCCGCGCCAGGCTCTCCGGCTCGCGCACGTCGCCCTCGACGAACTCGACCCCGGCCTCCGCGAGCCGCGGCAGGTTCAGCTCGGAGCCGCGCCGGTAAAGGTTGTCGAGCGCGACGACCTCCCACTCGGGGTGGCGGGCGGCGAGGGAGACCGCGAGGTTGGAGCCGACGAAGCCAGCTCCGCCCGTGATCAGCAGGCGATCCATTGGGGGCGAAAACTAGCGGGGTCGTCGCGGAATAGACTCGCGCGCCTGTGACCGCTCGGGCCAGACGCGACGCGCCGGTTCTGCTGCTCGGCCTGGCGCTGCTGGCAGCCGCAGCCGTGCTCACGGTCGCCGAGTGGCACGTCACCTACTTCCAGGACACCTGGTCGTTCCTGCTCGAACGGCAGCCGTTCGAAGCGGAATCGTTCCTCTTCCCCCACAACGAGCACATCGTCATCCTGCCGGTGGCGATCACCAAGGGCCTGCTGGCGGTCTTCGGGATGACCTCGAACACGCCCGA
>DASXOF010000060.1:0-10887 GCA_036494495.1 Solirubrobacterales bacterium
TTGCGGACGCGGAACATCGGCGCCGGCCCGAGCAGCTCGGTCCCCCGCGCCAGCGCTGAGCGCAGGTCGCGGGCGATCCCCGTCGCCGCCTCCTCCAGCCGCGGCTCCTCCTCGCTGGCCAGGTTGATCCGGACGAGGTGCGAGTAGGGCGGGTAGCGGAGCGCCTCGCGGCGGTCGAGCTCGCCGGCGAGGAAGCCGGCGGCGTCGTGGCGGGCGGCGTGCTCGATGCTCGACGCGTTCGGCGCCAGCGTCTGCACGATCACCTCCCCCCCGGCCTCGCCGCGGCCCGAGCGTCCGGCCAGCTGCGCGACCATCGCGAAGGTCCGCTCATCGGCGCGGAAGTCGGGGAAGCGCAGGGTGGCGTCGGCGTCGAGGATCGCGCTCAGCGTCACCTCGGGGAAGTCGTGGCCCTTGGCGACCATCTGGGTGCCGACCAGGACCGCGCTCGGTGCCTCGCCGAACTGGGCCAGGATGCGGGCGTGGGCGCCGCGGGCGGCGGCGGTGTCGGAGTCGAGGCGGAAGACCGGCATCGGCTCGAGCTGCTCGCGCAGGAGCGCCTCGATCCGCTCGGTGCCGGCGCCGGCCTGGCTGAGGGTGGTCGACCCGCACTCCGGGCAGGCCTCCGGCGCGCGCTCGACGTGGGCGCAGTGGTGGCAGACGAGGCGGCGGCTGCCGCGGTGGACGATCAGCGAGACGTCGCAGTTCGGGCAGCCCCAGTGGTGGCCGCAGGAGCGGCAGGTGAGCCAGGGCGCGAAGCCGCGCCGGTTGATCATCACGATCGCCTTGGCGCCGGCGGCGCGGACGGATTGCAGCGCCTCCCAGGTCTGCGGGTGGAGCGGGCCCGAGCGGGGGTCGGCCTCGCGCATGTCGACGAGGCGGACCGGCGGCAGGCGGCGGCCGTCGACCCGGTTCGGCAGCTCGAGGCGCGGCAGCTCGAGCCAGGACTCCGGGCGCGGGGTCGCGGTGCCGGCGACCAGCACCGCGCCGGCCCGCTCGGCCCGGCGGCGGGCGACGGTGCGGGCGTCGTAGGTGGGGTCGCCCTCCTGCTTGTAGGAGGCGTCGTGCTCCTCGTCGATGACGATCAGGCCGAGGTCGCGGACGGGGGCGAAGACGGCGGAGCGGGGGCCGACGCAGACGCTCGCCTCGCCGCGGCGCAGGCGGCTCCACTCGTCGAAGCGCTCGCCGGCCGAGAGGGCCGAGTGGAGGACCGCGAAGCGGTCGCCGAGGCGGGCCCTGAAGCGGGCCACCGCCTGCGGCGCCAGGCCGATCTCGGGGACGAGGACGATCGCGCCCTGGCCGCGCTCGAGCGCCGCCTCGACCGCGGCCAGGTAGACCTCGGTCTTGCCCGAGCCGGTGACGCCGTGCAGGAGCTGCGAGCGCGGGGCGCCGGCGTCACCGTCGAGGGCGGCGACGATCGCGGCGACCGCCTCCTCCTGCTCGCGCAGCAGCGCCGGGCGCTCGGCGGGGGCAGAGAGGCCGGGGCGTTCGGGGGCGCGGCGCAGGCGGGCGTCGCGGGTGGCGATGAGGCCGCGGGCCTCGAGCCGGCGCAGCGCGGCGCGGTCCGCGCCCACCGCGGCGGCCAGCTCGCCGGCCGACATCTCGCCCTCGCGCAGCGCCTCCAGCACCGCCCGCTGCTTCACCCCGAGGCGCTCGCCGCCGGAGAGCGCCGCCTCCCCCGCCGGCAGGATCTCCGCCCGCAGCTCGAGCTTCGCCTTGACGGTGCGGCCGCCGGCGCCGGTCCCGGTCCCCGGCGGCAGCACCAGCTGGAGGCCGCGGGAGGGGGTCGAGCAGTACTCGCGGGCGACCCAGAGGCCGAGCTCGACCAGCTCCGGCGGCGCCCCCGCCTCGAGCGCCTCGAGCGGCTCCGCCAGCCGCTCCGGCGGCAGCTCCGAGCGCTCCGCCAGCTCGACCACGACGCCGAGGATGCGCCGCGGCCCGAACGGAACCCGGACCACGCTCCCCACCTCGACCCCCTCCATCGCCGCCGGGCGGCGGTAGTCGAAGGGGCCGCGCAGGGCGCGGGCGGTGGTCAGGGGCTCGACCCTGAGAATCGACATGGGCCGAGGTTATGCGCGGCCGGGGACGGCCGTCCGCCCGGGCTTGGCGGGCGGCCGCCGCAGCGCATATGCTGGCCGCGATGAGCCTCAACCTGAGCGCAGGTGAGCAGGTGATCTTCCAGGGTCACCCCTCCTGGCGGGCGATCCTCGGCTTCTACCTCAAAGGCCTGGTGATCGCGATCATCCTCGGCGTCATCGCCAAGCTGGTCGGCAGCACCGGCCTGGTCTTCGTCGTCGTCATCGTGGTGCTGGGGCTGACGGTCCTGATCGGCTTCGTCAAACGCGTCGCGACCACCTACACGATCACCAACCGCCGCCTCAACATCAAGCGCGGGATCGTCTCCCGCGAGGTCCAGGAGACGCGGCTGGAGCGGGTCCAGAACGTCAACTACAACCAGTCCGTCTACCAGCGGTTGATGCAGATCGGCGACGTCGACTTCGACACCGCCGCGACCGACGACTACGACTTCGTCTTCTACGGCGTCGCGGATCCGGCCAACGTGGTGCACGAGGTCGATCGGGCGACGGGCGCCGGCGCGGCCGGCAGCCACGGGCTGGGCGAGGCGCAGCCGCCGGGCTAGGCGGGGCCCGCCCGCCGGAGGTTCGCGGCGGTTCTGGCGAGGATGCGACCGACGTAGTCCGGGTCGTAGCGAACCTGCCAGTGGGTGAAGCGCAGGCGGGTGAGGCCGGACGCAACGTGCGCGTTGTCGCGGACCGCGTCCCGACGCTGGGCGGCAGCGGTGCGATGGTAGCGGAGCCCGTCGGTCTCGACGACGAGGCCCAAGGAGGGCCAGAAGAAGTCGACCTCGAAGCCGTTGACGAAGCATTTCGTCTGCTCCACCGGGACGCCTGCGGCGGCGGCGAGCGGGCGGAAGAGGACTTCGAGATGGGTGTCGGAGAGGCGGAAGGTGTCCTTGTCGAGAAGCGCGCGGAGCGGCTTCACCCCAGGCTCACCGGGGTGCTCGTCCAGGCCGGCGCGCAAGGCCTCGGGGTCGACCAGTCCGTGCTTGTCGGCGTCGTTCACCGCACGCTCGAGGTCATCGCGAGGCAATTCGAGCGCGACGTCGACCAAGGTCTGACCGATCGTCGTGACCGGGATGCCTCTCCAGACCGTCGTGTGTGCCGGAAAGAGCCCCGGGCGCGAACGCGATCGAATCTCGGGCCGCCGCTTCTCACGCACCGTGCTGACGTCGATCAACCGACCCTCTCGCGCCACGCCCCAGAGCGCGGCCGCGCTGCGATGGCTGAGCACCGCCCCGTCCCTGCCACCGCAGGCCAACACGGCCGCCATCCACCGCTGCTTCCGAGAGGTCTGCGGCCACCCGACGACGTACACGCCCGCGAAGACGCGATGAAGCCGCCCCGTCCGGAGCCTGTGCTCGATCGACCGCGAGTCGAACCCGAGCTCCAGCAACTGCCGCCTGGTCACCAGCCCGAACTGGCCCCGAGCCAGCGCCCACGCACGCTCGCTCCGCGATGTCGATCTTTTCCCCACTCCGCTGGGGAAAAGATCGGTACCCCGATATTTTCTCCCCCTCGCGCGGTGGAGGTGTGGGGTTTTAGGCGGTGGTTGGGGACTGCAGGCCCGCGGCGTCGCGGAGGGCGGGGGCGCGGTCGGTGCGCTCCCAGGTGAAGTCGTCGTCCTCGCGGCCGAAGTGGCCGTAGGCGGCGGTCTTGCGGAAGATCGGGCGGTGCAGGTCGAGGTACTGGCGGAACGCACCGGGGCGCATGTCGAACTCGGCCTCCACGAGCTGGGAGATGCGGGAGTCCGGCAGCTTGCCGGTGCCGAAGGTCTCGACCATGAGGGAGACCGGGTGGGCGACGCCGATCGCGTAGGCGACCTGGACCTCGCAGCGCTCGGCGAGGCCGGCGGCGACCACGTTCTTGGCCACGTAGCGGGCGGCGTAGGCGGCCGAGCGGTCGACCTTCGAGGGGTCCTTGCCGGAGAAGGCGCCGCCGCCGTGGCGGGCCATGCCGCCATAGGTGTCGACGATGATCTTGCGGCCGGTGAGGCCGGCGTCGCCGACCGGGCCGCCGATCACGAACTTGCCGGTCGGGTTGACGAGGAAGCCTTCGAGCAGTTCGGCCTCGTCGTAGCGGTCGGGAACCTCGGCCGCGAGGACCGGGAGGACGACGCCCTCCCACAGCTCGGACTTGATCCGCGCCTGCTCGACGCCCTCGTCGTGCTGGGTCGAGATCAGCAGCTTGTCGACCGAGACCGGCTTGCCGTTGGCGTAGCGGACCGTCACCTGGGTCTTGCCGTCGGGGCCGAGGTAGGGGAGCGTGCCGTCCTTGCGGACCGCCGCCAGCCGTTCCGCAAAGCGGTGCGCGAGGTGGATCGGCATCGGCATCAGCGCCTCGGTCTCGTCGCTGGCGTAGCCGAACATCATCCCCTGGTCGCCCGCCCCGGCAATGTCGAACTCGTCCTCGTCGCTCGGGTCGGTCCGCGTCTCGTAGGCCGCGTCGACCCCCTGGGCGATGTCGGGGCTCTGCTTGTCGAGCGAGACCAGGACCGAGATGTGGTCGCAGTCGTAGCCGTACCGCCCGCCGCCCGCGTAGCCGATCTCGCGGATCGTCTCGCGGACCAGCTCGGGGATGTCGAGGTGGACGTCGGTCGTGATCTCGCCGGAGACCACGGCCATGCCGGTGTTGACCAGGGTCTCGCAGGCGACCCGGCCCTCCCGGTCGCTGCCCATCACGGCGTCGAGGACGGCGTCGGAAACCTGGTCGGCGACCTTGTCGGGGTGCCCCTCGGTGACGGACTCGGACGTGAAGAGGTGCTCGACCTCGGCAAGTGGTTTGTTCGGCATGGCGCGGAACCTTAGCGCTAGGAATAGGTACGCCGGCCGCTGCGCGGGACGAAGTCGATCACCAGCGGCACGCCCTCGAGCTCGTAGGCCTCGCGCATCCGGTTCTCCAGGTGGTAGGCCCAGTCGCGGGTGATCAGCTTGCGGTCGTTGACCTGGATCGCCACCCGCACCGGCTTCTCGCCGACCTGCGCGGCGTAGAACAGTTTCAGGCGTTTGCCGCGGCGGCTCGGCGGCGGCGTCCGGGCGGCGACGTCGTGGACGAAGCGGTTGAGCTCGGGGGTGGGGATCCGCTCGGCCGCGCGGTCGGCCAGCTGCAGCGCCTTCGGCAGGAGCGAGGCGACGTTCCGCCCCCGCGTCGCGGAGCTGGTGACGACCGCCGGCCGCAGCCGCAGCTTGCGCTCGACCCGGGCGCGGGCGTCGTCGATGTCGGTCTCGCCGACGTCCCACTTGTTCATCGCCAGCAGGGTCGCGCAGCCGGCTTTCATCGCCAGCTCGGCCACCCGCAGGTCCTCGGCGGTGACCCCCTCGGAGGCATCGCAGACGACGATCGCGACGTCCGCCCGCTCGACCGCCCGTTCGGAGCGGAGCTGGGCGTAGAAGTCGACGCTGCCGGCGACCTTGGAGCGCCGCCGCAGCCCGGCGGTGTCGACCAGGATCACCCGCCGCCCCTCGACCTCGAGCTCGGTGTCGATCGCGTCGCGGGTGGTGCCGGCGAGGTCGGAGACGATCACCCGGTCGGAGCCGAGGAAGGCGTTGACGAGCGATGACTTGCCGACGTTGGGGCGGCCGATCACCGCGACCCGCACCGCGTCGTCGTCGACGTCCGAGATCTCGACTTCGCCGAGCCCGGCGGCGATCGCGTCGAGCAGGTCGCCGGTGCCGAGCCCATGCGTGGCCGAGACCGGCAGCGGGTCGCCGAGCCCGAGGGCGTGGAACTCGGCCGTCGCCGCGTGGTTGTCGGGCCGGTCGACTTTGTTGACCGCGACGACGACCGGGACCTTGCTGCCCCGCAGGGTCCGCGCCAGCTCGGCGTCGCCGGCCCGCAGCCCCGCCCGGCCGTCGACCACCATCAGCACCAGGTCGGCCTCGGCGATCGCCAGGCGCGCCTGGGCCTGCACGTCGCGGGCCAGCTCCGCCTCGTCCTCGAGGTCGATGCCGCCGGTGTCGACGAGGTCGAAGCTGATCCCGTTCCACTCGGTCGAGAGGCGCTTGCGGTCGCGGGTGACGCCGGGCTCGGCCGCGGTCACCGCCTCGTTGCCGCCGACCAGGCGGTTGACCAGCGTCGACTTGCCGACGTTGGGGAAGCCGACGACGGCGACGGTCGCACTCATGCCAGGCCTCGCTCGCGGGCGAGGGCGACGACGCGCTCGACCACCTCGTCGAGACCGAGGCCGGTGGTGTCGAGCGCGACCGCGTCGTCGGCGGCCCGCAGGGCGCCGTGCTGGCGCTCGCGGTCGCGGGCGTCGCGGCCGCGCTGTGCCGCCAGCACCGCCTCGACCTCCTCGCCGGTCTGCGCCGCCCGCCGCCGCGCCCGCTCCTCGTCGGAGGCGGTGAGGAAGACCTTGAGCGGCGACCCGGGGCTGACCACGGTGCCGATGTCGCGGCCCTCGGCGACATAGCCGCCGGCCTCGATCAGCGCCTGCTGGCGCGCCACCATCGCCGCCCGCACGCCCTCGTGGACCGAGACCTGCGAGGCCGCAGCGGTCACCTCCGGGGTGCGGATCGCGGCACTGACATCGCGCCCGCCGAGCAGCACCCGATCGCCGTCGAAGCCGATCTCGAGGCCCTCGGCCAGCCGCGTCAGCGCCGCGCCGTCCTCGAGCTCGATCCCGGCCTCGAGCGCCGCCAGCGCCACGCACCGGTACATCGCCCCCGAGTCGAGGAAGGTGAGGCCGAGCCGCTCGGCGACGGCGCGAGCGACGCTGGACTTGCCGGCCCCGGCCGGGCCGTCGATCGCGATCACCATCGGGGCAGCGTATTCAGGTGAGCAGCGAGGACAGGTCGCGCTCGAAGCCTGGGTAGCTGACCGCCGCCGCCTCCATCCCCTCGACCTCGACCCCGTCGGCCGAGGCGAGGCCGGCGACGGCGCCGAACATCGCGATCCGATGGTCGCCGTGTGAGGAGATGCTGCCGCCGCGCAGGCCGCCGGTCCCCTCGATCACCATCCCGTCCGGCGTCGGCTCGACCTTGCCGCCCAGCGCGGTCAGCGCCGTGGTCACGGTCTCGACCCGGTCGGACTCCTTGCGGCGCAGCTCCTCGGCGTCGCGGATCGTCGTCGTCCCCTCGGCGAAGCAGGCCGCGAGGGCGACCAGCGGCAGCTCGTCGATCGCCAGCGGGATCTCCTCGCCGCCGACCTCGGTGCCCCGCAGCGGCGCCGGCCGCACGCGGAGGGTCGCGACCGGCTCGCCGCCGTGCTCGCCGCCGTCCTCCTCCTCGATCGCCGCGCCCATCCGGCGCAGGATCGCCAGCAGCCCGGTCCGGGTCGGGTTCACCCCGACCGCCTCGAGCGTCACCTCGCTGCCCGCCACCAGGGTCGCGGCGACGACGAAGAAGGCGGCCGAGGAGACGTCGGCGGGGACGTCGATCCGCCGCGGCCGCAGCTTCTTCGTCTCCCGCACCACCACCGCCGCGGAGGCCCGCTCGATCGAGGCGCCGGCCGCCGCCAGCATCCGCTCGGTGTGGTCGCGGCTGCGGTGGCCCTCCTCGATCCGGGTCACCCCCTCGGCCAGCAGGCCGGCGAACAGCAGGCAGCTCTTGACCTGGGCGCTGGCGACCGGCATCTCGTAGTCGACCCCGCGCAGCTTCGTCCCGCGCACCACCAGCGGCGGCAGCCGGCCCTCGCGGGCCTCGACCTCGGCCCCCATCTCGCGCAGCGGCAGGGCGACCCGGTCGACCGGCCGGCGCCGGATCGAGTCGTCGCCGTCGAGCGTCCACTCGCCCGCCTCCTGCCCGGCCAGCCAGCCCGGCAAGAGGCGCAGCAGCGTCCCCGCGTTGCCGACGTCGATTGCCGCCGGCCGCGGCCCGCGCAGGCCGACGCCGCGGATCTTCAGCCCGCTCGCGAGCTCCGGCCCCTCCTCGACCGTCGCCCCCAGCGCCGCCACCGCGGCCAGGGTCGAGCGCGTGTCGGCGGCGTCGAGATAGCCCTCGATCCGCGTCTCGCCCTCCCCCATCGCCGCGATCAGCGCCGCCCGGTGGGAGATCGACTTGTCGGCGGGCGGGCGGAGCGAGCCGCGGAGCGGCCCCGCCGGCTCGAACCGGCGCGTCGCCACTAAGCCTCGTTCCCGAGGACGGTGACGGTGTGACCGCGCTCGCGAACCAGCGCCTCGACCCGCCGCGCCTGCTCCTCGCCGGCGACCCAGAGGGAGACCGAGCCGGAGCTCATGTCGACGGCCGGGTGCAGCGCCATGTCCTCGATGTTGACGCCGGCTTCGCCGAGGGCCAGCGCCAGCCCCGCGATCGTCCCCGGCTCGTTGGCGACGACGATCCGCAGCTCGCGCAGCGGCCCGACTTCGAGCTGGCGCTCGAGCAGGCGGCGGCGGTCCTCGCCGGCGGCCGCCTGCCAGGACTGGATCGCCTCGCGCTCGCCCGTCCGCAGCAGCGCCGCCGCGTCGGCCAGTCGCCGCGCCACCGCTTCGACCGAGTCGGCGACGGCGTCGGCATTGGCTGTGTAGATGTCGGCCCAGACCGGCGGGTTGGCGCCGGCGACGCGGGTCGTGTCGCGGAAGCTCGGCCCCACCTCGGGCAGCCGCTCGGTGCCGGTCAGCGCCATCGCCGCCTCGGCCGCGAGCGCGTTGGCGAGCACGTGCGGCATGTGGCTGACCGTCGCCATCAGCCGGTCGTGGGACTCGGGATCGATCGCCTGCGGCCGGGCGCCGAGCCCGGAGATCGTCCGCTGCAGCCGGTCGTAGAGCATCCCCGAGGCGCGCTCGGTCGGGGTCAGGTACCAGCGGGCGCCCTCGAAGAGGTCGACGCGGGCGTTCTCGACGCCGGCCGTCTCGGCTCCGGCGAGCGGGTGGCCGCCGATGAAGCGCTCGTCGTCGCCGAGCTCGGCGACGATCCCGCGCTTGGTCGAGCCGACGTCGGTGACCGCCGTCTCCGGCCCGGATGCCGCCAGCGCCGCCCGCGCCAGCTCCGGCAGCCTGCCGACCGGCGCCGCGCAGAAGACGACGTCGGCGCCGGCGCAGGCCTGCTCGACGCTGACCGCGCCGCGCCCGATCGCGCCCTTGCGCCGGGCCTCGGCGACCGTCGCCAGGTCGGGGTCGTAGCCGATCACCTCGACCCCGAGGCGGCGCCGCGCCGCCAGCCCGATCGAGCCGCCGATCAACCCCACGCCGAGAACGGCGACCCGTGACGGACTCTCGGGCAAGTGCGTGCCTATCCGGAAATCCGCGCGTGCGGCTGGCGAGTGCCGCACCGAGCGGGGGTAGGAACTCGGACATGCGTCCTCGCACCCCGCCTGCGGCGGGGGTCGGCCGAATGGCAGAGCCATTTGGCCGACCGAGGACGACGCCCCGCGAAGTGTGTGCGGCGCCGCCAGGCGTGCGTGGCGGGTTTCCGGACAGGCACCACTAGCCGCGCCGGGCCTCGGCCGCGGCGGCGAGGCGCTCCAGCGCCGTCGTCGTGTCGCTCCAGGAGAGGCAGGGGTCGGTGATCGACTGGCCGTAGGTGAGCGGCTCGCCGGGCACCAGGTCCTGCCGCCCCTCGACCAGGAAGGACTCCATCATCACCCCGACGATCGCCTTGTTGCCGTCGGCGACCTGGTCGGCGATTTCGCCCGCCGCGAAGAACTGCTTTTCGGGGTCCTTGGCGCTGTTGTCGTGCGAGGCGTCGATCACCAGCCGCTCCGGCAGCCCGGCGACGCCGAGCGTCACCAGCGCGTCCTCGACATCGGGCACGTGGTAGTTCGGCATCCCGTGGCCGCCGCGCAGGATGATGTGGCAGTCCGGGTTGCCGGTGGTGTGGAGGATCGCCGGCTGGCCGGCATCGTCGATTCCCGCGAAGGCGTGCGAGGCAGCGGCGGCGCGGACCGCGTCGACCGCGACCTGGATATTCCCGTCGGTGCGGTTCTTGAAGCCGATCGGCATCGAGAGGCCGGAGCCGAGCTGGCGGTGGGTCTGGCTCTCGGTGGTGCGGGCGCCGATCGCCCCCCAGGCGACCGCGTCGGAGATGTACTGCGGCGTGATCGGGTCGAGGAACTCGCAGCCGACCGGCAGCCCGAGGTCGAGCACGTCGAGCATCAGCTTCCGCGCCATCCGCAGGCCGGCGTTGACGTCGGCCGAGCCGTCGAGGTGCGGGTCGTTGATCAGCCCCTTCCAGCCGGTCGTCGTCCGCGGCTTCTCGAAGTAGACGCGCATCACCACCAGCAGCCGGTCGCGCAGCTGCTCGGCCGCTGCCGCCAGCCTGGTCGCGTACTCGAGCGCCGCTTTCGGGTCGTGGATGCTGCAGGGGCCGACGACGACGAGCAGCCGCGAATCGCGGCCGTGGAGGATGTCCACTACTTCGTCACGGCCCTTGACGACGCCCGCGGAGCGCTCCGCAGCGAGCGGCAGCTCCGTCAGCAGGGTCTCTGGAGGCACCAGCTCGACCACTTTGGCGATCCGCTGATCGCGCACCCTGTCGTGCTTGGCGCCTTTCTCCATGCCGATGAACATATTGCCTTCCTTCTCCAAACTGCCTGGAACTGTACGAGAACGTGGGAGCGGCGCCCGGGCGCGGGGACGTTCGAGCGGCAAGCGTGAGCGGGCCGGACGCCTAGATAAATCGCCAATAGCCGGTGAAGGAGCCCGAAGCGACAGGCGCGCCCGGCGCAGTGATGCCGTCGGATGTGGGCTTCGACTTCACTGCGATTGTTGTACCAGAGTGCGGGCGATCAGTCGAGAAAGTTTCTTGAATCCGGGACGAACGGGTTAGGGGCGGTGCGAGACAGAGGTTGGTGAGACGGAGGGGGTCGGTGTCCCTCCTCACTCGGCCTGTCGACTGGGGCGGATTCGGCTTGACGCCTTGATCGAGCGGCGGGTCTC
>DASXOF010000061.1:0-58740 GCA_036494495.1 Solirubrobacterales bacterium
CATCGCCCTCGTCGGAGTGCGCCTGCTTGTAGGCCTCGGAGCCATCGTCGTACCAGCCGTTCGCCGCGACCCACCCGAGGTGGGTCTCGAGGATCTGGCCGATGTTCATCCGGCTCGGCACGCCGAGCGGGTTGAGGATGACGTCGACCGGAGTGCCGTCCTCAAGGTGGGGCATGTCCTCCTCGGGCACGATCTTGGAGATCACACCCTTGTTCCCGTGGCGGCCGGCGAGCTTGTCGCCCTCCGAGATCTTGCGCTTGGTGGCGACGAACACGCGGACCAGGTCGTTGACGCCCGGGGGCAGGTCATCGCCCTCGTCGCGGCTGAAGGTGAGGACGTCGATGACGACCCCGCCCTCGCCGTGCGGGACTTTCAGCGAGGTGTCGCGGACCTCGCGCGCCTTCTCCTTGAAGATCGCGCGAATCAGCTTCTCCTCCGCGGTCAGCTCGGTCTCGCCCTTCGGCGTCACCTTGCCGACCAGCAGGTCGCCGGAGATGACCTCGGCGCCGACCCGGACGATTCCCCGCTCGTCGAGGTTGCGCAGGCTCTCCTCAGAGCGGTTGGGGATGTCGCGGGTGATCTCCTCGTCGCCGAGCTTGGTCGTGCGGGCGTCGATCTCGTACTCCTCGATGTGGATCGAGGTGAGTTCGTCGTCCTTGACCAGGCGCTCGGAGAGGATGATCGCGTCCTCGAAGTTGTAGCCCTCCCAGGACATGAAGGCGACCAGGCAGTTCTTGCCGAGGGCGATCTCGCCGCCACCGGTGGAAGAGCCGTCGGCGAGCACGTCGCCGGCCTTCACCGTCTGGCCCGAGTTGACGATCGGGCGCTGGTGGATGATCGTCCCCTGGTTCGACCGCATGAACTTGTGGAGCGGGTACTCGTCGTTTTTCGAGCCGTGGCTGACGATGATCTTCTCGGCGTCGACGTGGGTGACTTCGCCCTCGTTCTTGGCGAGGACGACGTCGCCGGTGTCGACCGCGGCGCGGCGCTCCATGCCGGTCCCGATCAGCGGCGGGTCCGGCTTCAGCAGCGGCACCGCCTGGGCCTGCATGTTCGAGCCCATCAGCGCCCGGTTGGCGTCGTCGTGCTCGAGGAAGGGGATCAGCGAGGTCGTCACCGACCAGATCTGCGACGGCGACACGTCCATCAGATGGACGTCTTTGGGAGTCGCGGTCGCGTACTCCTGCTCGCCGGCGCGGACCAGCACCTGCGGGCCTTTCAGCTTGCCCGTCTTGGGGTCGAACTCGGAGTTCGCCTGGGCGATCACCTTGTCCTCCTCCTGGGTGGCGTCGTAGTGGACGATCTCGTCGGTGACGGCGCCGTCCTTGACCACCCGGTAGGGGGTGGTGACGAACCCGTGCTCGGAGATCTCCGCGTAGGAGGCCAGCGAGCCGATCAGGCCGATGTTCGGTCCCTCCGGGGTCTCGATCGGGCACATCCGGCCGTAGTGGGTCGGGTGCACGTCGCGGACCTCGATCGGGGCGCGCTCACGGGTCAGGCCGCCGGCGCCGAGGGCCGAGAGACGGCGCCGGTGCCGCAACCCCGAGAGGCTGTTGGTCTGGTCCATGAACTGCGACAGCTGCGAGGAGCCGAAGAACTCTTTCATCGCCGCCACGACCGGGCGGATGTTGATGATCGTCTGCGGCGTGATCGCGTCGGAGTCCTCGGTCGTCAGCCGCTCGCGGACGACGCGCTCCATCCGGTAGAGGCCGATGCGGAAGGCCTCCTGGATCAGCTCGCCGACCGTGCGCAGGCGACGGTCGCCGAAGTGCTCGTACTCGTCGAGGTGCTCGTAGACCGCCTCGCGCGGGTAGGTCAGCGCCTCCGCGGCATAGTCTTTGATCGGGTTCTCCTCGTCGACCTCCTCGGGGATCCCGAGCAGCTTCGGCAGGGAGATCAGCTCCTTGACCAGGGCGATGATGTCGTCGTGCGTGAGCACGCGGGTCTCGAGGTCGATGTCGAGATCGAGGCGCGCGTTCAGCTTGTAGCGGCCGACCCGGGTGAGGTCGTAGCGCTTCGGGTCGAAGAACAGCTGGTCGAGCAGGCCGCGGGCGGCGTCGACCGACGGCGGCTCGCCGGGCCGCTGCTTTTTGAACAGCTCGATCAGGGCGCCCTCTTCGGTCCGGGTCGCCTCGGTGTCCGCCTCGATCGTGTGCCGCAGGTAGATCGAGTTGTCGAACATGTCGAGCAATTTCTCGTCCTCGACGTAGCCCATCGCCCGCAGCAGAACCGTCACCGGCAGTTTCCGCTTGCGGTCGATGCGGACGAAGACTTTGCCTTTTTTGTCGACTTCGAGCTCCAGCCAGGAGCCGCGGGCCGGCATCAGGTTGGCGATGAAGACCTGCTTTTCGGGGTCCTTCGGCGCCATCACGTAGGCGCCCGGGGACCGGACCAGCTGCGTCACGACGACGCGCTCGGTGCCGTTGATGATGAAGGTCCCGCGGTCGGTCATCCACGGGAAGTCGCCCATGAAGACGGCCTGCTCGCGGATCTCGCCGGTCTCCTTGTTCTGGAAGGCGACCGTCGCGGTCAGCGGCCGCGAGTAGGTCATGTCCTTCTCACGGCACTCCTCGATCGTGTTCGGCGGCTCCTCGAATTTGAACGCCCCGAAGACGATCTGGAGGTTCCCCGTGTAGTCCTCGATCGGGGATATGTCGTTGATCGTCTCGCGCAGGCCCCCAGCGACAGGATCGGTCAGCTCCTCGAAGGAACGACGCTGGATGTCGATCAGGTTTGGGACCTCGAGCGGATTTTCTAGGCGGGAAAAGCTCCTACGGGTTACAGGGGCAGCGTTTGAACGTGCCAAAGTCGGCGACTCCTCGGACGGTCAGAGGGACGTAGATACAGCGCAAATATGGGCAGGGGCACACAGTTGGCGCGCGACCGCGAAACATAGCAGGCGGCCACGCCCGGCCCCAAACCTGGCTCCCGGAGCGGGATCAGGAGGACAAGCTTAGCGCGAAGTACTCAGCGCGAGCTGCGAGCTATTTGAGCTCGACCGTCGCGCCGGCCTCCTCGAGCTCGGCTTTGAGTTTCTCCGCCTCCTCGCGCTCGACGCCCTCTTTGACGGGGCCCGGAGCTGCGTCGACGACGGCCTTTGCCTCTTTGAGGCCGAGCCCGGTCGCGTTGCGGACGACTTTGATGACCGGCACTTTCTGGCCACCGACGTCGGTGATGACCACGTCGACCGTCGAGGACTCTTCCTCGCCACCGCCGCCGTCGCCACTGCCGCCACCGGCAGCAGCCGGGGCCGCAGCCGCGACCGCGGTCGCGGAGACGCCGAACTCCTCCTCGAGCGCTTTGATCCGCTCGGAGAGCTCGAGCACCGAGATGCTTTTCAGCTCCTCGATCCAGTCCTCGGTTGAAGTTTTGGTTGCCATCTGGTGCTACCCCTCTTCCTCGTCTTTTGAGTCTTTGTCAGTCTGGTCGCCGGCCTCTGCCGGGTCGCCCTCGGCCGGAGGGGCGTCCGCGGCGGCCTCGGCCTCAGCCGCCTCGGTCTCGCCGGAGTCGGGAGCGTCCGCCTGATCGGCGGGCGGCTCGTTGCCACTCGAAGCCTCGGTAGGTGCCTCCTCGACGGGCGCGTCCGCGGCGGCAGGAGCCTCGGCCTCAGCCGCCGGGGCGTCCTCGGCCGGGGCCTCGTCGGCCGCCGGGGCGGGCTCGTCGGCGGCGGGGGCCGGGGCCTCGCCGCTCACCAGGCCCTGCTCGGCGATCTGGCCGAGCTGCAGGGCCAGGCCCTGGATCAGCGAGCCGAGGCCGCGGACCAGGCCCGTCAGCGGGCTGGCGACGACGCCGGCGAACTGGGCGTTGAGGACCTCGCGGGCGGGCAGGCGGGCGATCGATTTGAAGGCGTCCTCGTCGAGCGAGGTGGCGTCCATGAAGCCGCCCTTGTAGGTGAGGACGTCGTGCTCTTTGTTGAAGGTCGTGATCGCCTTCGCGGCCTGGGCGGTGTCGCCGCGGACGAAGGTCAGCGCGGTCGGCCCGTTCAGCAGCTCGGCCAGACGGGCCTCGCCGGCCTGGTCGGCGGCGATTTTCGTCAGCCGGTTTTTGACGACGCGGAAGCTGGCGTCGGCTTCGCGCAGTTTCGAGCGCAGCTCGGCGGCCTGGGAAACCGAGATACCGCGGTAGTCGACGGCGAAGATCGCTTCAGCGCCCTCGATCTGGGCGGCGATCTCTTGAATGGCTGCTGACTTTTGGTCGCGGTTCATCGTCTCGTCCTGCACCGGGCTTACGGGCAGTTCGCCTGCCGGTGGTCTGGGGTCGGGCGGCGGCGAAGTGTAGAGGATTCGGTTGAGGGGCGGTGCGTCCCTCCCGAAAACGCTCCGCCTTCGGCTTCGCTGGAGTGTTTTCGGGAGGCACGCACCGCCCCCGTCGACAGCTTCAGGTGGGACGGCGGGAGCTCAGCGGCTCCGGGTCAGCGCTGCCTGGGTCGCGGCTGGCGCGACAGGCTTGCAGTTTTGGTCGGTATGCGACAGGAAGTGCAAACGCGTCGCGGGGAGCGACGGGTCAGGCGGTGACCGGCTCGGCTGCGGCGGCCTGCTCGGGCTCGGCGCTCTCGGGCTCGGGCGTGGGCGCGGCGGCGGTGCTTGCCGCGGGGGCGTCGCGGTCGGCGGCTTTGGCAGTGTCGACGCGAATGCCGGGACCCATGGTCGTCGCCAGGGTGACCGAGCGGATGTATTTGCCCTTGGCCCCGGACGGCTTGGCGCGGACGATCTCGTCCATCACGGCTTCGTAGTTGTCGAGCAGCTTGGCCGGCTCGAAGCTCGCCTTGCCGATCGCCAGGTGGACGATCGCCTGCCGGTCGGTGCGGTATTCGACTTTGCCCGACTTCGAGTCGCTGACGGCCTTTTCGACGTCTTCGGTGACGGTGCCGACTTTCGGGTTCGGCATCTTGCCCTGGGGGCCGAGGATGCGGCCGAGCTGGCCGACCACCGGCATCATGTCCGGGGTCGCGATCGCGACGTCGAAGTCGGTCCAGCCCTCCTGCACTTTCTCGGCCAGGTCTTGGCCACCGACGAAGTCGGCACCGGCGGCCTCGGCGTCGCGCGCCTGCTGGCCCTGGGCGAAGACGGCAACGGTCACGTCTTTGCCGAGCCCGTGGGGCAGCGCCAGGGTGCCGCGCAGCTGTTCGTCGGCATGGCGGACGTTGACCCCGAGCAGCACGTGGACCTCGACGGTCTCGTCGAACTTGGTGCTCGCGGTCTCTTTGATCAGGCCGATCGCCTCGGCCGGCGGGTAGGCGTGGTCGCGCTGGACCTTCTGGTACTGCTGGCGGTATCGCTTGCCGTGGGCCATTGGGCGCTCCTAGGCGACGTCGACGCCCATCGAGCGGGCGGTGCCGGCGATGATCTTCGAGGCGGCGTCGATGTCGTTGGCGTTGAGGTCGGGCATCTTCCGTTCGGCGATCTCGCGGATCTGGTCCTGGGAGATCGTCCCGACTTTGTTGACGTGGGGCTCGCCGGAGCCCTTCGGGATGCGGATCGCTTCCTTGATCAGCACCGCGGCCGGCGGCGTCTTGGTGACGAAGGTGAAGGAGCGGTCCTCGTAGACCGTGATTTCGACCGGGATGATCGTCCCGCCTTCGTTCTGGGTCTGCGCGTTGAAGGCTTTGCAGAAGTCCATGATGTTGACGCCGTGCTGGCCCAGCGCGGGGCCGACCGGCGGCGCCGGGTTGGCGTTGCCGGCTTGGATCTGCAGCTTGATGACGGTGAGGATTTTCTTGGCCATGAGGGGTCGGTGAGGGTAGCGGTTCCGGCGCTCTAGATCTTCTTGACCTGGTCGTAGCCGACCTCGACCGGCGTCTCGCGGCCGAAGATCGAGACCAGCACCTTGAGTTTGGCGGCGTCCTCGTTGATCTCGGCGATCTCGCCGGAGAAGTCGGAGAGCGGGCCGGAGATGACTTTGACGGATTCGCCGATCGCGAACTGGGCCTGGGTGCGGGGGCGCTCGGCGGTCTCGCGGTGGAGCAGGCGGTCGACCTCCGGTTTGGAGAGCGGCACCGGCTTGTTGCGGGAGCCGACGAAGCCGGTGACGCCGGGGGTGTTCTTGACCAGGCCCCAGGCGTCGTCGGTCATCTCCATGTTGACGAGGACGTAGCCGGGCATCGTCCGTTTCTCGGTCTGGACTTTCTGCCCGTCCTTCATCTCCGAGACCTGCTCGGTGGGGACGACGACCTGCCGCACGTTGCGGTTCTGGCTCATCGTCTCGACCCGGTGCTCGAGGTTGTGCTTGACCTTGTTCTCGTGCCCGGAATAGGTGTTGATTACGTACCAGCGATACAAGTGGAAGCCTTCTTGGTTCGGGATCCCGCTACAGGATCTTCTTGATCAGGAAGCTGAAGAGTGCGTCGAGGGCGCCGAGGTAGGCGGCCGCTACGGCGACGAAGAGGATGGTGACCGCGGTCGCCTGGATCAGCGTTTCGCGGTCGGGCCACTGGACTTTCTTCAGCTCGGCCCAGCAGGAGATCAGAAATCCGATGACGCCGCCGCGCTGGTGGCTGGGCGTGCTCTGTTTTTTCGCCGCCTGTTTCTGCCGTTTCGCCAGCTGCTCGCGCTCGCTCTGCTTCTGCTGGTCGCGCTCGCGTTTCTGCGCCGCTTTCTGCGCTTTCGCCTCGGCCCGGCGCTCGGAGCGCGAGGGCTTCTGGTCCTCCGGCAGCTCCAGCGCCTCCTCGGGGACGCCCTGGGCCATCCCGCGCTCGATCGCCTCGATCTCGGCGACGTCGCCGGAGAGCCCGACCTCGGTGTCGTGCTGCGCCCGCGCTACGCGGCTGCGCTCGTCCTCACCCGAGCCGGGCTCGGCCGAGCGCTTGCGCTGCTCAGCTTCCCGAGCCCTGCGCTCGGCCTTGCGCTGTGCGCGGGTTTTGGCCATCGGGGACTACCGGGTCTCTTTATGAGGGGTGTGACGGCCGCACCAGCGGCAGAACTTACGCAGCTCGATCCGGTCGGGCGAGTTGCGCCGCGACTTGTTCGTCTGGTAATTCCGCCGCTTGCAATCCTCGCAAGCCATGGTCACCGCGATGCGGACATCTCCGCGAGCCATCTCTTCCCTCTTCCTGAAGGACTTGATTACAAAACAAAACCTCGGGCCCGGGGCACGAGGCTCGGCCTAGGATAGCGACCTCTCAATCTATTTGAGCTTCAGCGCCCGCTTCGTCTTCAGCGCTGCGCCGCTGACCTGCACGGTGCTCGCGGTGGCGGTCGCGCGGGGGGCCCGCAGGCCTTCGAGCCAGTCGAGGTCGGAGCCGAGCGGGACGACCACGTATTGGCGCCGGCCTTTGCCGATCGAGTACGGCGCCTTGTGCACGGCGCCGGCGGCGCTGAGGGCAAGCGTGCCGATGCAGCGCGCGGCGCTGCTGCCCGAGCATTTGACCTGGACCAGTGCCCCGGGGCCGGCGATGCGGGCGATCGAGCGGGGGAAGCTGAGGCTCATCCGTTTGCTCGGCGGCACGGTGTAGGCCGGGCGGGCGGGGCGGGACGGGGGCCAAGCCGCGGTCGGCTGCGCCGGGGCGGGCGCCGGGGTCGCGACGACGGGAGCCGGGGAGGCTTCGACTGCGAGCGCGGGCTGGCGGCCCTGCCAGGTGAGTGGCGCGGCTTCGAAGCCGAGGGGTCCGGCGGCGGCTTCGTCGTCGGCTTCGCCTTCGGGGGCGGCAGCGCGATAGACGCCTTCGGCTTCGCGCGGGTTGGCGCCGGCGACCGGCGGGCCGGCGAGGGCGAGGCCGAGGGCGGCGGAGTCGAAGGCGACGGAGACGATCGCTTCGTCGGGGAGGGCGACGCCGGCGAGGCTGAGCTCGATCGGCTGGACGGCCGAGCCGGCGGCGAGCTCGAAGCTCTGGGTCTCGCGGGCGAGCAGCTCCCCTGGTTCGAGGCCGGGGGCGACCGCGTAGACGCTGAGCGTCAGCGGGGCGGAGATCGGCTCGCCGGAGTTGACGATCCCGACCTGGACCGTCGGGTCGAGGCGCGCGGTGCCGGTCAGCCGGACCAGCGAGCCGAGCTCGGCGGTGCCGGTTTCGGCGAAGGCGAGCGAGGGGGCTTCGGCGGCCGTTGCGGAGTTGTCGTAGACGACTTCGGCGCCGGCGGGAGCGGCAAAGGCGACCAGCGCGAGGGCGGCGAGAGCGAGCGCGAGGAGAGGGACGCGGAGGACCCGTCTGCGCCGGTGGGGCATCTGTCGTCGCTCGCTTGCCATCGGTCCTCCCGACCGTAGGTCAAATCGACAACGTTCATATGAGGCATCGCCTCATATGTCCGTCGATTTTGCCGCGAGAGGGCTCAAGGCCTGTTGCAGGGGCGCCGGGTGGGAAGGATTTCCCGCCCCGGCGTCGACGGCTCGTGCCCCGCATACCGGGGGACAACTGCATCTGGTGCTGAGCGTCCGGGGCCTGGGGTTAGAGGCCGAGCGTCTTGGCGACGATGTTGCGCTGGATCTCGGAGGTGCCGCCGTAGATGGTCGAGACCAGCGAGCTGCGGACGAGGCGCTCCATGTCGTACTCGGAGGAGTAGCCGTAGCCGCCCATCAGCTGCATCCCCTCGAGCGTCGCCCGTTTGACCGCCTCGGTGACGAAGAGCTTCACCATCGAGGCCTGCTGGGGCAGCATCCGGTCGGGGTCTTCGTCGGTCAGGGTGGCGACCCAGTAGGTCATCAGCCGCGCCGCCTGCAGCTCGGTGGCGATGTCGGCGAGCCGGTGCTGGAGCGCCTGGAAGGAGCCGATCGGGCGGCCGAACTGGCGGCGCTCCTTGACGTAGGCGAGGGTGTCCTCGAGCGCCCGCTGGCCGATCCCGAGCATCGTCGCGGCGAGGATCAGGCGCTCGACGTTGAGACCGGCCATCAGCTGCGTCCAGCCCTGGTCGACCACGCCGAGGACGGCGCTCTCGGGGGCGACGCAGTCGGTGAAGTAGAGGTGGTTGGTCTCGCGGCCGCCCATCGTCTCGATCGGGACCACCTCCATCCCCTCCGCCCCGGCCGGCACCCAGATCATCGTCAGCCCCTCGTGCTTGCTCTCGGCCTTGGTCGTGCGGCAGACGACGAGGACGTGGTCGGAGATGTGGGCGTTGGAGCAGAAGACCTTCTGGCCGTTGATGACGAAGCCGCCGTCGACCCGGGCGGCCGAGCAGCTGAGCGCGCCGACGTCGGAGCCGGCCTCGGGCTCGGTCATCGCGATCGCCTCGACCGCGCCGCCGGCGATGCCGCCGAGGATCTCCGTCTTCTGCTCCTCGCTGCCGAAGCGCGCGGTGGCGCCGGCGACGATCAGGGTGGTGGCGTAGCCGGAGATCGGCGCCAGCCCGTGGGAGGTCTCCTCCATGAACAGGCAGGCCTCGAGCATGCCGCCGCCGGAGCCGCCGTGGGCCTCCTCGATCCCCACCCCGAGCCAGCCCAGCTCGGCCATCTTCTTGTAGAGCTCGAAGTTGTGGTGCTCGGTGTAGCCCTCGGTCAGCCGCTCGCGCTGGTCCTGGGTGCCGCACTCGCGCTCGCAGAAGCCACGGATCGCGGCGACGAAGTCCTGCTGCTCGTCGCTGAGGGAGAAGTCCACGGCGCTCACCTTATATAGAGACAAGTCGTCGCTGGCTGCTCAGCCAGTCGTTAGGGTCGGAAGCCCGACCGAAGGAGCCTGCGATGGACCTGAAACGCCTCTTCAACAAAGGCAAGAAGATCGTCGACGAACGCGGCGGCGTCGACTCGCTGAAAGAGGACGCCACCGAGCTGACCGACATCGCCAAAGGCAAAGGCTCGCTGACCGACAAGGCCAAGGACGCGGCGGCGGCGATCAAGGACCCGGGCGCGCCCGGCGGCGCCGGCGGGCAGGGCCAGCAGCCGCCGCGGGCCTAGCTGCGGCGGATGAGCGCAGCGGCGACGGTCGAGCGCTTCCTCGCCGCCTTCTCGGCGGCCGACGTGGCGGCGATGCGGGAGCTGCTCGCTCCCGACCTGGTCGCCTGGGTGACCGGCGCGGAGGGCGCGATGGAGCGGGTCGAGGGGCGCGAGGAGTACCTCGGGCGGATCGAGGCGATGGACCTGCCCGCAGCCAGCTTCAGCGTCGAGCTGACGCAAGAGCCGGTCGCAGTCGACGGCGACCGGGTGCTGGCGATGGTCGAGGTGCGGGCCGAGCGAGGCGGCCGCCAGCTCCACAACTTCGCCGGCCACCTGCTGCGGGTTGACGGCGAAAGGCGGATCGCCGAGTGGTGGATGGTCGACGCCAAACCGGCCGAGAGCGACGCCTTCTGGTCCTAGTGCCGGTCCAGGCGGAGTTGAGTGCGGCGGAGGCGCGGCGGTTGGCGCTGGCCGCGCAGGGGCTCGGGCGGGCGCGGCCGGGCGGGCGCGTCGACGTCCGCCACGTGCGGCGGGCGCTGGCCGACGTCGGGATCCTCCAGCTCGACTCGGTCAACGTCCTCTCCCGCTCCCACTACCTGCCGCTCTTCTCCCGGCTCGGCCCCTACCCGCGGGAGGCGATCGACCGCCTCGCCGCCCACGGCAGCGACGGCCGGGTCGGCGGCGACGCCGAGCAGCGCGAGCTGTTCGAGTACTGGGCCCACGAGGCCTCGCTGGTGCCGGTGACGCTGCAGCCGCTGCTTCGCTGGCGGATGGAGCGGGTCGACGACCTCGCCTGGGGCTCGATCGCCCGGGTCGCCCGCGAGCGGCCGGAGCTGCTCGAGTGGGCGCTGGCCGAGGTGGCCGAGCGCGGCCCGGTCCGCGCCTCCGAGCTGACCCCGCCGCGCCGCCGGGACCGGACCGAGATGTGGAGCTGGAGCGAGGAGAAGCGGGCGCTCGAGCACCTCTTCTTCGCCGGTCGCCTGAGCGCCGCCGGCCGGCTCAACTTCGAGCGCCTCTACGACCTGCCGGAGCGGGTGCTGCCGGCGGCCGTGCTCGACGCCCCGACCCCGCCCGCCGAGGAGGCGCAGCGACAGCTGGTCCTCTTCGCCGCCGACCGCCTCGGAGTCGGAACCGAGGCCGACCTCGGCGACTACTTCCGGCTGCCGCGGAAGGACTCGAAGGCGCGGGTGGCGGAGCTGGTCGAGAGCGGGGAGCTGGTGGCGGTGGCGGTCGAGGGCTGGGCCCGGCCGGCGTACATGCGGCCGGGGCTGCGGCCGCCCCGCAAGCAGCCCGCCGGCGCCGCCCTCCTCTCCCCCTTCGACTCGCTGGTCTGGATGCGCGAGCGCGTCGAGCGGCTGTTCGGGTTCCACTACCGGATCGAGATCTACGTGCCGGCGGCGAAGCGCCGCCACGGCTACTACGTCCTCCCCTTCCTCCTCGGCGACGAGCTGGTCGCCCGCGTCGACCTCAAAGCCGACCGCCAGGCGGGGACGCTGCGGGTGCAGGCGGCGTTCGCCGAGCCCGGCGCCGAGCCGGGTCTGGTCGCAGCCGCGCTAGCCGAGGAGCTGTGGCGGATGGCGAGCTGGATGGGGCTCGGCAAGGTCGCGGTCGGCCGCAAGGGCGACCTGGCCGGGCGCCTTGGCCGGGAGGTCGCGGGACAGCCTGAGCCCTAAGCAGTACCCGATCCAGGCGCTGGAGACCGGAACATCGAGCCGGCGGGGTGTTGAAGGGCCAGAGTCTCATTGCCACTACGGAAGGACGACATGACCCACGCCAGCACCCGGCCGGTCGCCCTCCGGATGATCGTCGGAGCGGCGGCCGTGATGGTCGCGCTCCTGGCCTTCGTCCCCGCCGCCTCGGCGGCCCGGGACCCGATCTCCGGAGGCACCACCGACCTGCACCTGAAGAAGGGCTTCCTGAAGAAGCTCACCAACCTCGGCGTCGGCCTGGCCGGCGTCGGCACCGGCCAGGCAGCCGGGGGGAAGATCAGCCTCCCGGTCACTGAAGGGATGTTCGACCCGACCGACGCCCAGGGCCACATCACCAGCCCCGGTGGCTTCCAGCTGGTCATGGGCGCCCGCTCGGTGGCGATCACCAGCGTCGAAGTCAACACCGTGCACGGCTTCGTCCGGGCGGCCATCGCCGGTGCCCACATGCAGCTCGGCACCTTCGGCACGCCGACCGCCGGCCGCGAAGGCTTCGGTGCGCGGATCAAGGCAAGCCAGCTGACCCTGACCCAGAAGGCGGCCAACCGGATCTCGAACAAACTGGGCCTGCAGGGATCGAAGCGGATCAACCAGCGGGTGATGAGCAACGAGTTCAGCATCACCGTGCCCCAGACCGTGACGATCCTGGGTCAGAACGAAGCGACGTTCGAAGGCGCCCCGGCGGCGTTCAAAAAGTTCGCCGAAAAGGGCGTCGACGCATCGAGCGGGATCAAACCGATCGCCCCGGCCAAGAACTCGAAAGTGACCGTGTTCACCTTCCCGATCACGGGCGGGACCGTGGCCCAGAACGCCAGCTCCGGCTCGGTCACGACCAGCGGCGGGATCGAAATCCTGAAGAAAGGGAAAACCCTCTCGCCGCAGATGAAGCTCACCGACATCCAGGTCGAATTCACCCAGAAGACGGCGACCGTCGAAATCGAAATCTTGCCGAACCCGCCCTTCCCGGGGCAGACCGGCCGGTCCTCTATCGTCGAACTCGTCTTCCCGGCCAACGCGATCTCGACCAACCCGACGACGCGGCAGATCACGGTGAAAGGCGCGGAAGCCAAGCTGCAGGCAGCGGCCGCGGCGACGCTCAACTCGGTGTTCAACCAGGGCGGCGAAAAAGCGCCCCCGGCGAGCAGCGAATTCGCCGGCGGCGAACTGTTCGGCACGTTCTCGATGACGCTCCAGGCCCAGTAGGCGGCGGAGCTGTGACTCAGGCGGCGGTGCCGGGATCGGCCGGCGCCGCCGCCTCGTCGCGGGCGCGCCGGTAGCGCTCGTAGATCACGCCCCCGCCGAACGTCCTGGTCTCGATCAGGTCCAGCGGGATGTCCTCGGTGACCGGCGGCAGGAGCGGCGTGCCGCCACCGACGACGACCGGGTAGCGGAAGATGCGCAGCTCGTCGAGGAGGCCGAGCTCCACGGCCCCCGCGGCCAGGCCGGCGCCGCCGATCTCGACGTCGCGGTCGGTCGCCTCGAGCGCCGTGGCGACCTCCTCGGCCAGCGAGGACCGGGCGAGCCGGGCGTTGCCCTCGACCCGGTCGAGCGTGCGGCTGAAGACGACCTTCGGGAGGGCGGTCCAGACGTCGGCGAACTCGGCCCGGAGCTCGTCTTCGCGCAGCGACGGATCCGTCTCCCAGACCAGCATCGTCTCGTAGAGCCTGCGGCCCAGCAGGCAGCCGCCGAGCTCGCGCACCCGCTCGAGGTGAAAGCGGAACAGCTCATCGTCCGGGGCCGACCACCCGAACTCGCCCTCGCGGTCGGCGATGAATCCGTCGACCGAGACGCCCATCGAGAGGATCAGCATGGCTCAAGCCTAGAGCCTGGAAGGTTGCCGGCGGCGGTCGTCAGGGCAACGAGGTCGTCGATCCGGACTCGGCGGGCTCGAGCTCCCTGATGACGGTTGCCGGAACGCCTGCGACGAGGGTCGCCGGGGGGACGTCGCGGGTGACGACGGCTCCGGCCGCGACCACGGAGCCGGCGCCGTGAGATAGTCCCGCCGCTGACCCGGCGGAACGGGATGCCCGCTCGTGACCAGGTTCGTCTTGTTGGCGATCATCACGTCGTCCCCGACGTCGATCGGCGCATGGCCCGTGAACATGCACTCGTAGCCGATGTGGACTTTCCGGCCGACGCTGACGTTCAGGCCGTAGTCGGCGTAGAAGGGAGGGATCAGCGAGAGAGAGTCGTCGACCGGCTTCCCGATCAGCTCCGCAAAGGCCGCCCGAACTGCTCCGGTTCGTCGCAGCAGAGAGCGCTGAGTCGAGCGGACAAGCGAGTCGCCACCTTGACCCGGCCCAGTACCTCGCGAGCCTCCGGCGTCCTCGTCTTGATCCACCCGCTCCGGTCGTCCATCCCAGCCTTGTATCAACCTCAGCGCAGCCGCAGCGGGCGGCTGTTGACCGCCGTGCTGGTGCCGCCGGGGCCGCAGGCGGTGACCCGGCAGGCGACCCGATGGCCCGGCCGGCCGGGCCCGGCGAGACGGGATGGGCCCCGGTCACCCGGATGCCCGTCGAGCAGCCAGTTGTAGGCGAAGAGCCGTTGGCGTTCGCCCAAATTGCCGGGATGGCAAACCAGCCGCCGGCCCGAGCGGGTCACCCAGGGCGGGCTGACGTTGACCGGCTCCGCCGCGGCGGAGCCGGGGCGCTCTTCTGAGAGCGCAGCCGCGAGGACCTCGGCGCGCGCCTGCCTCAGGCGACACGCGCCGCTGGAGCCGGTTGCGGCGGGGCCGCAGGTCGGAGCGCAGCGATGAGGCCCTGGTCGGAGCCCTGGCGATGCGCTCGCTGGCGACGGCTCCGAGGCCCCCGGCAGGGCCTCGGCCGAGTGAGCGCACTCAGCGAGGCCGAGTGAGGGGATCTCAGGCTAGCCCGCCGGCGACCTGTGACATTGCTCTAGGCTCGCGGGCATGGCCGGGGGGCTTGCGGAGGGAGGCAGCGGACGGACGGGCGCCATCGCCCGCCTCAGCAACGCGACCTCCCAGCTCGGCGCCGCCCGCGGCGTCTACCTCGGCCGGCGCTCGACCAAGCTTCACGTCGCCCTCTACCGGTGGAGCCGCGGACGGCTCGGCAGCCGCGTCCCGGGCTGGCCCGAGGCCCGGATCGCGCTCGTCAACCACACCGGCGCGCGGTCCGGCAAGGCGCGGACCTCACCGCTGATGTACGTCGCCGACGGCGAGACCGTCGCCGTCGTCGCCTCGAAGGCCGGGCAGCCGAGTCACCCGGCCTGGCTCCACAACCTCATCGCCCACCCGGAGACGACGATCGAGATCGGCGCCGAGCGGCGGCCGGTGCGAGCGCGGGTGGCAGGGCCCGGCGAGCGCGAGCGGCTCTGGCCCCGCTTCGTCGCCGCCTTCCCGAGCTACGGCTACTACCAACGCCAAGCCGCGCCGCGTCAGATCCCGCTGGTCCTGCTCGAGCCGCGCTAGCGACCGCGCGGCGGGCTGGCGACGCGGCAGCTCCGTACCATCGGCACCCGCAGCACCCGCCCGTCCTCGAAGTCGAAGCTGACCCGGGCGAAGGGAGAGGTGGCGACCGTGAAGCCTCGCGGCGCCGGGCAGTCGGCGGAGAGGAAGCTGCGCTCCTGGCCCTTGTACGTGAAGCGGCGCTCGAGCCGCAGCTCGATCCCGGAGACGTGGCCCCATTCGGCGGCGACCTGAGGCAGGTCGGCATCGAGGGTGAGCCCGTAGGTGCCCCCCTGGTGGCCGAGGCGGAAGACGATCAGCGCCGACTGCGGCAGCGGTTGGGTGCCGTAAATGTGGGCGAAGATCACGTGCTCGCCGTGCAGCAGCCCGTTGAAGGCGATCACCTTGCCTTGCGAGGGGAAGGGCGACTGTTCGGGCAGCGCCACCGCCGCCCGGAAGCTCCCGCTCCCGACCACCGCGTCGGGACACGCTTCGATCGCTTCGGCGCTCGAGGCGGGCTGGATCTGGTGGTAGCGGCAAGCGGGCAGGCCACGGTAGTCGAGCCGGCCGTTGCGGTTGATCGCGACCAAGATCGTCGTCAGCTGCGGCGGCTGGTTGCCGTCGGCGCTGCTGATCTCGCCGGCCAGCGAGAGCGCCACCGGCGCCTTGGTCGCGCGCGGCAGCTCCCGCGGCGAGACGCCGCCGCTCAAGGAGACCCGCAGGCCGCCGGCCTGGATCACCTCGGCGCCGGCCGCGACGGCGAGGGTCAGCGCCGCAACCGCCGCGGCGACGAACAGCCTGGCCAGCGACTTCGCCACCGATTTCAGGTGTAGAGAGATGGCTGGAACCAGCAGTAGGTGAATTCGAAGGCGAGGACCCCGGCGTTGGTCCGATTGGCGTTGGTCGAGAGCTTCACCACCAGCTTCTGCGCCGCATACAGGTCGCCCTTGGTCAGCGCCTGGCCCACCCTTTCGAGCAGCCCGACCTCGGCCTTCACCCCGTCCAGCCACTCGCTCAGCTTCGGCTCGTCGCCAGCCGGCATCGGCACCGCGAGAAGCTGGAGCCGGGTCCGCTTCAGCGCCTTCGCGGCGCTCCGGAACTGCGCCGCCGCCTTGCCGTATTCGCCGGCCCGCACGCGGTTTCGGGCGCCGGCGAGGATGCGTTCGTTGGCTTCGGTGTTCGCCTTGCAGATCGGCTCGACCCGTTCGCGGTATTCGTCGCGGCTGATGTCAGTCGCCGCCGCGGCCTGGGCTACCAGCGAGAACAGCAGGACCGCCGATACGGCGAGGCCGGCGCGCCTCAACGGCGCGCCCCCTTCCCCCCACCGCCCTTCTCGTTGCCGCCCTTCTTCGCCTTGCAGCGGTCCTGCATCGGCGGCTGTTCCTTGTGCAGCATCCCGTTCTGGCCGACCATCCGGATCGTCGCCCGAGACGGTGCCTTGCAGAGGTTTCGGCTGTTGACCAGCAGGCTCTTCTTGCCGCCTTTGAGCTGCAGGACGAATTTGGTCACCGGGGCATCGGGAACGGTTTCGAAGGTGGTCCTGATGCCTTGGTTGTGAGAGTCGATGCGGCCCGAGAGCTCGACGTCGAACTGACCGTTCAGTTCGGCGACCAGGTCGGGCAGCGGGTGGCTCGAGCTGCGCAGGTAGACGGGGCCTTCGAGCGGTTCGTCGAGCAGCGGCGTGAAGGCGCGAGCGTGGCCGTACACCGAGGCAGCCGGGCACTGCTTGGCCGCGAACTGGACCCGCGTGCAGATCGTGCCGATGTGTCCCTGTTCGAGGAACTCGGAGTGCGGCAGCGTGGTCGCCACCCGGGCGATGTTCGCTTCCTTCTTGCCGGTGGTGAGCGTCGCGGTCAGCTGCGGGAAGTCGCCGCGGTGGGTGCCGCCCTTCAGCCTCAGCGCCAGCTTCGGGCCGAAGTTGAGGGAGGCGCAGTCGCCGACCTTGGTCGGCACGCTCGGGTGGACCTGGGTGCCGTCGATCGAGGTGATCGTGCTCGTCACGGCCCGCTGTTCGCACGAAGTCGGGTTCACCGTGAAGTCCGGTTTCTGGACTTCGATGCGAACGTCGCGGTAGGAGATCGGCACCCCTTCGAGGATCTGCGGCAGCGGATCGGACTTGGCGATCACCTGCGTCGTCACCGGGTTCAGGTTGATCGCGGTGCGGACGACGATGTCGCCGAAGTCGAACGGGCCGGCCTGGGCGGGCACCGTGGTGACCAGCGAGTACGGAGCGCCTTTATAAGGACCGGCCAGATAAAGCGCGGTCGGCGCCTTGCCGGGCTGCGGCACCACCAACGGGAAGGCGCCGGTGCCGATCGTCGTGGTCGCGATCCCGACCTGGCTCCCGACCGGGCAGTTGCCGCCGCCCGCCAGGCTGTCGGGGCAGACTGCGACGCCCTTGAGGCTTGCCAGCTCGCCCTCCGGCAGCGTGAATTCGAGCCGCGAGATGTTCTGTTCGCCATCCAGGCGATGGACCTTGATGGTCAGAGGCGACCGTGCCCCCGCGACCGGGTTCGCGACGCCGGCCTGCAGTTCGGGGTTGAAGCCACCGCCGCCGGCGCAGTCTTCGTTGATGTCCATCGGCTGCGAGACGACCGTCGGTTCGGTCGGCTTCGCCCAGGAGAACACTTCGGTGCGGATCGCGTAGTTGCCGCAGACGCTCGGCGTCACCAGCGGCGCCGTCGGTCCGCCACGGAAGTCGAGGTGAGCGGTTTCGAACGGCAGCTCGGGCAGGTTGTCGAAGATCACCTTCAACCGCCCGGTCTGCGGATCCAGGTTGAGCTCCCCCGGCAGCTTCAGCCAGAAGCCGGGCCCTTTCGCCAGCAGGTAGATGGCAAAGGTCGAATGGAACGGGTTGGCGTTCTGGGTGGCGAGCACCACGTCGCCTTCGAGCGGATCGCCGAGCAGCTGGGTCTTGATCGTCACGTTGCCGATCTTCGAGCCGTCCGGGCAGGTCGGTGCGTCGTTGCTGCCCAAGCCGACCTGCGCTTCGGAGCAGGCACCGAGGCCGGCGACCGCCGAGGGCGAGACCGTCATCCCCTGCGGGAAGTCGACCACCGTGCGTTTGACGTTGGCCGCCGAGTACCCGCCGGCCCCGTCGTCCGGCGCCACCGCCAGCACCACGTCGAGACCGGTCGGCGAATGCGCTCGGTAGGTCCCTGGCTTTGCGACCAAGCTCGGGTCGAAGGGCTGGTTTTCGCAGCCTTCCCAGACGAACGGATTTCCTTCTTCGTCGGTCGGCAGCTGCCGCGTGTCGAAGACGCCGGGGTGCTCCCAGGAGTCGCCGTGCGCGGTGAAGGAGCCGGCTTCGTCCGGGCATCCGCTCGGATTGGTGAAAAAGGCCGTACGCGGGGCTTCGGTCCCCAGCGCTTGTTCCGGGAAGATCTCGGGCCGATTGACGTGCTGGCGTTCTTCGTCATGGCGAGGGTCGCCGGGAACGCCCCAGAGGTGCAGGGACACAGCCTGGATGCCTTCCGCCTGGCTGGCGTTCGTCGTCGCCGAGGTGATCCCGTAGTCCCCAGGCCTGACGCGCGGGGTTATCTGGACCATCGCGAAGATGTACCTGAACCCAAAGCGCGCCGGCACATCGGGACCGTGGCTGAGGTTGAAGAGCGCGACTTTGTGCTTGCCGCCGAAGCCACCCGTCAGGGTGAGGTCGACCGAGCCGATCTGCGAAGCGACCGGACACGCCGTCCAAAATCCTTCTCTCGTGAACTGCTGCGGGGTGCAGGTCGCGAACGGCTGGGGGTTGGCGTACATCCCTCGTGGCAGTTCGAGCTCGACGTCCTTCATCGCCTCCGGCGGGCCAATGTTCTGCACACCTTCCTGCCTCGTTTCAACCTCCGGGAAGGCGAAGGAGAAGTTGAAATCCGAGTGCGCTCCCGCCTGCCGAGAGTAGGTGCCGTCCGCTTCGCGGAGCTGGATGCCCAGGCTCGAGAATTCGAGGTTGGCGCTGGCCGGCGCAGCCGCCAGCCCGACCAGGGCGAGTGCGCCCACCGCCGCCGTCAACAGCCTCGGTAGAAGTCGTCGAACGCTGATCATCGGCCCTGCCTCCGGTGGTGATTGGCTTTCTTGGGGTGACGCTTCACGCATCGCGATTTGCCCTTGTGCTTCACCGCCCGCTTGCCCTTGGGGCAGGCATGGCCGTGCTTCCTTGGCTTCACGTTGCCCGGGCCCTGGAGCAATTCGGAGCCGCCCAGGCGAGGTTCCGCTGCGCTGCTCGGGGCCGCCTTGCAGTCGTCTCGCAGGCATTCCTGAGGGACTGGCGGGTTCTGGGCCGCCAAGCCGCCGCCTACCCGCGCGTCATAGACGTCGAGTTCTTGATCGAGGTCGCGGCTGACGAGCCCCTGCGTAGTCGTGAAGTAGACGTCGCGGCCGTCCGGGGAGACGTCGGCGAAGGTGGCCGCAAAGGGCTGGGTCCCCGGGGTGATCAGCTTCAGCTTGCCATCGCTGTACTCATAGACGTCGTTGCTCCCATTGCCATCGGCGGCGGCGAGCCCCACCTTGCTGGTGAAGTAGAGATTTCCTTGATCATCCAAGGGCGACGCGGACTGATTGCTGTAGAAGTGAAAGCTGTTGGGCAATTGGGCGCCACCGGGATTCGAGCCATCTGGGCGGCAAGATGCGCAGGTGGTCGTTGCGTTGGCCGCGTCGTACAGGTACACAGCTTCGTTGGCTGGTTCCGACGGGAACCCGAATGGCGCCGGTGCCCAGAAGGCGAAGTAACGACCGTCGGGCGACACGAACGCATTCGCCGGCCTCACCACCCCTGATAGATCGGGGACTGGTTGGAGGTGGCCGTTGCGCCAAACCTGGCCCCCTCCCAGATAGAACGTGCTGCCGTCGTCGCTTACCGCGAGTGCGTTTTCCAGGATGGAGGGCGTTGACGAGATTTGGGTGCCGAGGTATTCCAGTTCCCCGGTATCGGCGTCGTAGCGGTAGACGTCGTTTTCAGCCGCGGGCGCGTCTTCGGTCAGCGGCACCGACGTGGCAGTCAAAAACGCGTAGCGACCATCCTTGCTCGACCCCAGGAATTCGCCAACCTGCGGAACCGTCGGGTCGTCGCCGGCGCGGTGCGAGACCGAGATCGCGCGCGCTTCGCCATCTTCACGCAGGTAGACGCCCGCTTCCGGGCCGCCCGCAAGCGTGTAGTACACGCGACGAGCGTCGTCGGAGGACATGCGGAAGAGGCCTTCGATCGGGGGTCCCGACGGTATGGCGGTAGGTGGAACTGCGCCCCCCGGCAGCCGCGACTCGATTTCGAGCCCGCCGGACCGGCTCCAACGATAGAGCGCCTGCTGGGGCGCCCCAGGGAACATGGGCACAGCGGCCGCAAAGATCACCGTGCCGAAGTCAGTGGTGCCGCCGATGAACTTGTTCGACATCGTGGTCGCCGTGAAGAATTCCATGGCAAACGGAGCTTCGGTGCTCCCTACCAGTTCATAGCTGTTGGTCGCCAGGTCGACGACGTAGAGATTGGTTGCGTTTGCGATCGCGCCAGGAGCCAATGCGCGGTTGCTGACAACGAATGCGTGGCTGAAATCCGGAGAGACCGCGAGAGTGACCAAGGAGAGCGTCGATCGGCCAACGTTCAGCGGCGGATCGACGGAGATGCTGTTCCAGTCCGCGCTTCCCCGCCGGCTGAGCGACACTCCATACAGAGGTGAAGAAAGCGAGATGCCGGAGGAGCTTTCCATGTATGCCAGCTGCCTGCCGTCGGTCGAAACCTGGAAACCCGCATTTTCGTTGATCGAGCCGCCGTTCTTGTCGACCGGGGTGACCTGCTCGAAGACGCGAGCCAGAGCCGACCCGGCAGCGAGGGTGGTGAAGGTGCGGTCTTCGCCCGGGCTTACTCCGACCGAGTTGGTGGCGACCAGCCGGTAGTGGTAGGTGGTACCGGGTTGCAGGCCCGTCAAGGTGCGGTTGAATGCCCTCGTCAGGTAGGTGCCTCCGGCAATCGCGTCGATCCCGACCGGGACGCGGCTGCCATAGGCCGCCGTCGTCCCGTACTCGAAGTGGTACGTCGTCTGCAGTCCGACCGGATTGATCGATCCGTTCAGCACGGCACCTGTTTCGGTTATGGCCGTGGCCGGATCGGTGACCGTGGCCGGCACGACCGGAGCGGTGGTGATCGGGGTGGGTTCGCTGAAGTGGGTGATCGCGTCGTTTCCGGCAGCGGCTCGAATCAAGTACCGGCGGTTCGGCAGGAGCCCGGTGAGATCGGCTTCGACCGTCGAAGCGGACGCAGCACTCTGGTCTGGTGACGGAGTCCAGTCGATGGCCCCTTCGTTGAGCGAATATTCGAAACGCGCGAAGCTTCCCGCCGGCGGCCCGCTGCCCGGGTCCACTTCGGTGCTCACGTGGGCACCGGTCGGCGTGATCCCGGTGACCACGGGGGTTTCCACGCCCGGGTAGGTCGCCGGTTCGAAGACCTGCACGCCGTTTGGTGCTGCGGTCAACCCGTAGAGACGACCGGCTGCGGGATCGAGCGCGATGCCGGCATTCAGCGCGTCTTTGGTCGATTCCGGAAACGGGATGTCGAAGATCCGCTTTCCTTCGGAGTTCAACCCTTCGACCTGCGCTGGCGCTCCAGCGTCAGCGGTGAGCAGGTCGACGCTGTCGTGGAGGGGGTCGTAGGCCAGCTGGGCGGTCAGCGACGGAATCGCCCGCCGGCTCAGCTCCTGACCGCTGGCGGAGAATCGGAAGAGAAGTTGACCTGCACCACCGCTGGCGAAGTCGAAGTCGAGGACGAAGATCGTGCCGTCCGCCGTTGCGGCGACCCCATAGGCCAACCCCCCCGGTTGAGACAGAAACGTCGAGACGTGAGCTCCGGAGACGGAGTATCGAATGACTTCACCCCTCCTTGGCGTGAAGAGCAGATCGCCGGTGCTGGGGTCGATGGCGAGCCCGCCGCCGCTGCTTTCGGGCACTTCGGGAGCGTAGGAGGCGTCTTCGGTATAGGTCGGAGGGGAGCCGGGATTTCGTTTGAATCGCACTAACCCGTTCGTCTTGCTGGCGTAGACGTCACCATTGGGCGCGACGGCGATATCTGCCAACCCCAAGCCTTCACCAAAGGTCGTAATAGGCAGGTCGCCAGGTCCCGCATCCGGGGCATACACCGCGAGGCGGCCCGATTCGACGACGATGACGTCACCGGTTTGCGGATCGAACCCGATCCCGTTGTAGAAAGCGGCAGGTGCCATCTGCCCTTCGCTGGCGAACGTGTGCGAGTAGCCGTAGGCCTGGATCGCCGAAGGCGCAGCCAGCGCGCTGGGAGCCGCAGCAAGCGCAACCAACGCGAGCAGGACGATCGAGGCCAGCGCACCACCGACCGCAGATTTCGCCGCGCCTCGCTGCACAGCGGCCGGCTTCCTCGACGTCTCCACTCGGTGTCTCAAAGCTGCTCCTTGCTCGTGATGGCGTGAACCGGTGACTGCGAAGTGGTGGCGGGGCGGCGAAGGGGGCTCGCCGCCCCGCGGGCGCGACTCGCCAGGGAGATGAGCCGACGCCGTACGGCGCGGGCGGCCTGGGCCGACCCATGCCGGGGTGACGGATGCTGCGAGGGCGCGCTCGCGCTCCGAAGATCGAAACCCTGCTTCGTTGATTCGGTCAAGTCCCCACTCCCCCATGTCCCTGGCGACCGAGCCCTGCCCGGCCAATTCCCGAGTAGAAAGATAGACACGTCTTCTAACGCTTGTCAATGAGACATGTCTTGATCAGTGGAAAGAGTAAACCTAAAAGGAGCGTTTGCCCTTCAAGAACGCCACAAATACGAGGGACGCACGCCTGCAGTTAGAAAATCGGACAGACCCCTGGAGTTACGAGCTTTTCCCGACGCCCGGCCCGAAATAAGATCCCGTTTGGATGGTCGTCACGCCCTGGGGAGACTCCGAGTCGTTGCGGGACCGCCGGTTGACGCCGGGCCCGGGCGCCTCTGCCGAGGAGGTCGCGAACAACCAGCGCTTGAGGCTCTTCGCTGCGATGGTCGCCTCGGTCGCCGAACAGGGGTACGAAGCGACCAGGGTCGCCGACCTCTCGAGGATCTCCGGCGTCTCGACCCGCTCGTTCTACGACCTCTTCCCCGGCGGCAAGGAGGTCTGCTTCCTCGAGGTGCTGGAGGCGATCCTCGGGACCACCAACGCCGCGCTCGCCGCGGCGGACGATCGGGCGGCGGAGTGGGAGCAGCGGCTGCGCGAAATCTACGAGGCGTTCGCTGATATGATCGCCGCGCAACCGGCGACCGCGGCCTTCTGCATGAGCGAGGCCTATGCCGCCGGGGACGCGGCCCGCGAGCTCCTCGACCGTTCGACGGCGGCCCTTGAGCGTCTCTCGCGGGCCAGGCTCGCCGAATCCCCCGAGCGGGCGCAGATGCCAGCGGAGATGATCACCGCCCAGGTCGGCGCCCTGCAGGAACTCGCCCGCACCCGGCTGCGCAGCGGACGACCCGAGGAGATGACGGCCCTGGTTTCAGAACTCGTCGACCTGGTCGCGGTCTACCGGCCACCGCCTCGGCAACTCCGCCTTGCCACCCGGGCGCCTTCGTTCGAGCCCGAAACCGCCGCCGCCCCCGACGACGCCGAGCGGGCGCTGCGGGGCCTGGCCCTGGCGGTCGCCGAGAACGGCTTCGCCGGCACGACGATCCACGAGATCGCGCGACTGGGGTCGATGTCGCCCTCGACCTTCTATGCGAACTTCAGCGACAAGCGTGAGGCATTGCTGGCCGCGATCGACAGCGTCATGACCCAGCTCACCGCGTATGCGCTGGCCGCCTTTCGCCGCAGCCCAGGCTGGGCATCGGGGATCCGCGCGGCAATCGGCAGCGCCCTCAACTTCCTGGCCTCGCGCCCGGCGATGGCGAACCTGCTCCTGGTCGAGATCTACGCCGGCGGGCCCGAGGCGCTGCATTGGCGGGCGCGCGGAGTACGGCCGCTTGCGGAGATGCTCGACGGAGCGCCAACCGACACGGCGGCTCCGGCGATCGCCCCCGAGGCAATCGCCGGCGGCGTCGCGGCGCTTGCACGCGCGCAGCTGCTGGCCAAGGGGCCTGGTGCGCTTCCCTCCCTGGCACCGATCTGCACTTACGTCGTCCTCGCCCCATACATAGGGGCCGAGCAAGCCTGCGACGCGGGAAACGGTGATGGAAGAGCGAGGCTGACCGCCGATTCCTGGCCTCGTTCGAAAGACGTTGCGCCGCAGCGGATCAAATGGGCAATTCACCTAATTCTCTCGCGACGCTCCGCAACCGCTGACGATCTCGCGCAGGAGATCGGCTTGCCGGAGGCTGAGATCAGAGTCTGGCTCGGGAAGCTCGAGGCCGACGGGGTGATCGAACAGGTCTCGGCAAGCGAGGCTGAGCAAGTGGAATGGGCCAACATCAAAAGACACCGCTGGATGGACGGCGACGACTGGGCGGCGCTCACTCGCGAGGAACGCCGAGAGAGCACCGCGTCCCTGGCCCGGGGAATCATGGACGACGTCGACGAGGCCTCGCGGCACCGCACCCTCGGGCGTCTGCTGGACGAGCATCTCACCCGCCTCGCGTTCGAACTCGATGAACTTGGCTGGAAGGAGCTTGCCGAGGTTCACCGCAGCGCCTATTACGCAACCGAGGAGATCAAGGAAAGGAGCACGAAGCGTTTGCAGGAGTCGGGCGAGAGCGGAATCGTCGGCCGCAGCGTGCAGATGCTCTTCGAGATGCCGAACACGGACGATCCCGTCCCGCCAGCGGCGGACGACTGAATCGGCTGAAGGGATAAGGCGGCGGCGGTCCGCTGCCCAGCGAACCGCCGCCTCCGCGTTTAGAGGTCCCCGATGATGACCGTCGCGCCCGGTTGGGTCAGGTTGTTGACCTGATGGGCCACAGGGGTTTTGCTTTGCCCGCTCACGGTCAAATCCGAGTAGGAGACGGCTTCGCTTTGCCCGGCCAAGGCGCAGGTCGCACCATCGTTCGCCCAGGTCAGAGGCGCGGCGCTGTCAGCGTGGTAGGCAGACTGATTTTTTAGGATGCCATTGCTCCAGATGCCACGGAGAGTCATCAGTCCGGTCAACTTGCAGCCCGGCAGCGATGAAAAGCGCATCACCGTCGCTTCGCCGGCAAGTTGCCCTAGAGAGACTACGGGCGCGCTGAAGCCAAAGGACCAACCGGATCCGTCATTGTTGAGGGTGAGAGTCGTACCCGTCGTACAAGACGTGACCGGCGGAATCGAAACCGTGGTGGGAGCTTCGGATTTCGATGAGATCTGACCGATGATTTTCCCGAGTTTGCAGGAGCCGAGGGCGGTTCCAATCGTCCCGGCTCCGCTTATTTCGAATTTGGCCGAAGCAGGCCACATGCCTCCCATCGAGCTCGCTGGCAGGGCAAGGGCTGCCAGCGCCCCCAGAACCGCAAGTACTGCGAACTTCCGTTTCATTCGTTTGCCTTTCGTTGTCGGCTGCCAGAAGGCAGCCGGTGACTGGTCCCCGGCTGATGGCCGGGGGTTCCCACCACCCCTTTTGTCAGTGGGCGGCAAGCTCTTCGGCGCAGCCCGCGGCGGCTCCCCGACGTACTCGCTCGGGCTGGGTCGTCGCGTATAGGGCGGCCACCAAGGCCGGATAGCCGGCCGATTCCTCGACCGCGAGAGTTGGATCGCTCACCTCGGCGATGAACGCCCGGCGGACGCCGGCGCGCCGCGCGTCGTCCTCGAAACGGTGCGCCCCCTCCAATGGGCTCAGGCCGCGGCAGGCGCGGCGGCCTGCGGCGCGAGCTGGGGACGCATCAGAGTCCGAACCCGGATTGGCGGAAGCCGTGGAGCCGGCCGTCTTCGCCGAAGTGGTGGTCGCCACGGCTCCACCACCGCATCCTCCGACCAACAACGCCATGCCGGCGCACAGCATCGCTGCGCGCGGCCATCGCTGCCCCTGCATCCGACCTCTCCTCTGCGCCAGGACCGGTGCCTCGTTCCCGCCGAGGCGAACGGCCATTTCTCCAAGCCGCCGACCTCGTCGACAGCTCCAGATCGGCCGCAAATATAAACGGAAAATAACTGGAGAGTCAAGTAAATATCTAGATAGTTTAAAATTACTCGTTATAGAGCCAAATATTCGTCTAGATAAACACTATGCCGGTCCCTCAATTGCGATCCGGGCATCCTCCGCGCCCAGGTAGGGGATGAGGAGCATCTCGGGCAGCTGGCGCGCCAGCGCTTTGGGGCCAGGCCGATGACCGAAGACGACCGTCCTCGACACCATCCCGAGCGCGCCTGCCAGGAGGAGCGCCTCCAAGGAGCGCGGCAACTCCTTCCCCCACGGCCGCTCCGAGCGCCCCTTCCGCAGCGCGCCGGCCAGATCGGCCAGCGCCGCCTCATGGCGGCGGCGGATCGGATCGCCCGCGACGGGAGCCTCGACAGCGCAGACTCGAGCGACGCGGGGGTCGGCGGCAAGGAGGCCAACCACTCGCTCACTGACCGCGCGCACGGCACTCGGCCAGTCCGGGCTGGGGCCGCTTGCCTCCCGCGCTTCGTCCGCGAGCCAGGAGACCACCTCCTCGTGCAGGGCCGCCATGCACTCTTCCTTGTCGCTGAAGTACTTGTAGAAGGTCGCCCGCGACACCGAGGCCCCGGTGATCACGTCCTGGACCCTGGCGGCGGCGAGCCCTTCGCCGCCGAAGACGTCGAGAGCGCCCAGCAGGATCCGGCTGCGCTGATTCTGTTCGACGAACTGCCGCGGCAGGCTGTGGCGACCGGCTGGGAGCTTGGCCCGCGCGGGCGGCCGGGGGAAGCCCTCGAGGTCGCCGCCGCCCTGGCCGCGGTGGGGATCGAATTTCGATCGGCTCATGCAGTGACCTCCCGCGCCCGCGCCGGTTCGACACGATCGATCGGCCCCTGCCGTGCTCGCATCGCGGCAAATGTACCGTACCTCTCTTTTTCGTAGACGCATGACCTCACACTCGGTATATTGGCGCGCGCTGGGTCCCTTCCCAGGTGCCTCGATCCATACGGCTCAGCCGCACGAGGCGTTTGCTGATGTCTCTGGACCCCCTGAGGCGCGGCAGCGACGGTGCGGGGGCGAGTGCGGCTATCCCTGTGGCAAGCTCGCCCCCGCTTCTTCTCACCGCTCAGGAAGGGCCGCTTCGTTGCGAGCGATCTCCGCAGGTAGCCTCCTGAACCGGAAGGGGCAGCCACACCGATGAACGTTCTTGGAGAAGGGGGCACGGAACTCAGGGGCTCGCGAGCTCCGCGACTCTTGAAGATCACGCTGCCGCCTGCCCCGAGCTGGGACCCCCGCCACGACGCGCTCGCGTCGGCGGTCGTCAGCGAGTGTGCCGAGCGGGGCTACGAAGCGGTGACGATCGAGGACGTGGTCCGCCGCGCGGGGGTCACCCGGGCGGAGTTCGACCGCCGCTTCGCCGATCTCGACGACTGCGCCATGCGGACCTACGAGGCCCTCACCGCGCTCTTTCGGCGGCGGATAGGCGCCGCCTTCAATCGCCACGACGACTGGCGCGAGGCACTGCGCGCGGCGGCCTACGAGACCGCCGACTGGATGACAGAAAACCCGGAGCTGACCCCGTTCGGGATGACCGAGGTCCTGAAGATGAGATCGGAGACGGCGCGAATCTGCCGCGAAGAAACCTTCGTCTACTGCGCCGAGATGATCGACGCCGGCCGTCCGTTCGCCCCCGACCCCGAAGCGGTTCCCGAGACCGCCTCGATGATCGCCATCGGCTCGATCCTTCAGCTGCTGACCCACCGGCTTCAGGTGGGAGAGCCCGTCCGCCCCCACGCGATTGTGCCCGAGATGATGTTCGGCGTCGTCCGCGTCTACCTCGGCGAAGAGGCGGCCCGGGAGGAGCTTGCGATGCGGCCCCGCGGACCGGAAGGCCGCTCCGGCTTGGTCAGCGCTTGATCGCCACGGGCCCGAATCCCCGCGTGTCGCGGACCTCTCCCGAGATCGAGTGGGTGACATGCACGGTCCCGAGCAGACGTGCCGTGTCGCGGCCGGACTCGATCGCCTCGCTGCGGCTCTCGTGCTTGGTCATCGGCCCGCCGCCCTCGATCTCATTTATCCACTGGCCTTCTCGATAGACCGTGTGGAGCCACCCATGCGCCATGCCCGCCCTCGCGATCTTGCATTCCGAGTTGTCGTTCGGGCACAAGGTAACGAGGCTTGAGGTCAGACGTTCTCAAACAGAAGACCACCGTCGGCTGTCAGCCATTCCGCGCCACTGTCGACGCTCGCTCGCGGCCGAGGAAAGGCGCCAGGACGAGTTCGAGAAGCTCGAGACGGAGGTTCCCGCGGTCCAAATCCCCGCTCTCCTCTGCGAACACCACCAAGAGCGACGCAAGTCCGCCCGCCACGGCTTCCAGCTCGACCTCGCTTGGTTGGCGAGGAGTCGACCTCGGGGCCTCGGAGGTGATGGCCCGGAGCAGTCTCTCGACGAATTCCCGGTCGCGGCCGAGAAGCTCCTCGCCGGCGGTGGGAGGAGCGGCGAGGCTGAAGCGGGCGAGGTCAGGATTGACGGTCAGGATCTCCAGCAGGGCGTCGACACGCGCGGTCACCTTCGCCGTCCAACCCCGCCCCTCGGCGCCGGCCTCGCCCAGGGCAGCGACAGTGTGGGATTCGAAGAGGTCGTAGCCCGCGAGGAAACACTCCTCCTTGGTGGAGAAGTAGTCATAGAAGGTCTGCCGTGACACCCCTGCCGCGGCGGTGATGTGGCCGATCGAGGCGTCCCGGTAACCGCGTTCGGCGACCGCCGCGATCGTTCCGGCGATCAGCCTTTCCTGCTGGTTGCGGGTGACGAACTCCCGCGAGAGGCCATGCCGACCCGGCGGCAGCCTCCGCAGCTTCTCTTCGCCTCCTTCTACCGCCGGCATCCGGGCGTAGCGTAACCGGAGGAAAGATCGTTTGTGTACCGGTCGTTTCCCGAAAGGGCGGTCCGCGTTCTCGAAAACGCGAAAACCCGTCCGCGGCGGCTCAGCGTCTGCGCATGGCCTTGGTGAGCGCTTTCCGACCCAGGTAGGGCTCGAGAACCATTTTGGTCAGCTGCGGATGGAGCTCGTCGACGTCGATCGCCGTCCCCCGGGCGAGGCGGTTCTGCATCAGCCAGACGATGCCGCTGACGGTCGCGTCCTCGAAGCTCGCGGGTAGATCCGGGGTCGCGCTCGACTCCGACCGACCAGCTCGGAGGCCCGCGGCGGCCTCGCCGAGAAGCTCGTTGTACCGGCGCACGGCCTCGGGCCCTCCCGACTGCGCCTCGAGCAGCACCAGTCGCGCTGAAAAAGGCTTCGCCGCCGCGAACTCCAGCAGTGCGAGGAGGCATGCGGAGACCCTCGCCCCCCAGTCCGCCTGGGCGTCGCCGGGGCGCGGCGCATCCACCGTCGCTTCGTCGACGACCTGATCGAAGGCCTGGACGAAGCAGTCTTCCTTGCCGTCGAAGAGCTTGTAGAAGCCGCCCATGCTGGTCTTGCCGCCGGCGACCAGGTGATCGATCGTCGCCCCCTGGTAGCCGCGCTTGGCGAAGACGTCGGTGACCGAGGCGAGGATCTCTCGGCGACGCCTCTGCGCGTGCTCCTCCGCAGGCATCCGCTCCTCCTCGAGGGACGCTTTCGCCAATGCGGGAGGAAGCTTCGGCATCGCTGCAGCATATCCGCGCGGCTCTGTATCTATCTAGGAACGCTCGGAGGTCGCAGAGGTCATCGCCCGTGGCCGTTCTCGAGGTCGAAGTCGAGCAGCTGGCGCAGCGCTCGGCGCGCCCGTTCCACCCGCGAGCGGGCCGCGGATGACGTGATCTGCAGCCGCGCTGCGACTTCTCGATAGGAGAGGTGGTCGATGACGCGCAGGCGAAGCGCCTCGCGCTGCTCCTCGGGGATCAGGTCGAGGCGTTTGGACAGGGCCTCCCGCAGCACCTCGTCGTCGGCCGGATCTTCGCTGCCGCCGGAGATCGCCTCTTGACGTTCATGCTCGCTGAGGACCTCGCGAGCGATCGACCAGATCCAGCCCGAAAGCTGGGTCTCGGGCGAGCCGCGGAACTGGTCGAGGCGCTCGATCGCGCTCGTGAAGGTCTCCGACATCAGATCGACCGCGAGCTCGGGATCTCCGACGCGGCGCTGGAAGAAGACGATCAGCGCCCGCGCGTAGCTGTCGTAGAGGCGGGTGAGGGCATCGCGATGCGAATCGTCCGGCATCCTCACGCATTGTTCCAAAATCTCTCTTATTTATGTACGCAGCACCTATCATTAGCTATGATCAGCACCGCTGGGACATTGGCCCAGTGGCCTCGAAGCCCTGTCGGCATTGCCATCCGAGGCCGATCGACGTCTCCGCCTCCCTGGGAGCCGTGGTCAGCGATGCGGGTGGGCCGGGCTCATGCCCAAGGGGGTCCCCCCGCATCGCCTTCTTGGCGGTCGAACCGGGCCTGCGCCTCGACCCCCTCGTCGGTCGCATCGGCGAGGTCCTCCGGGAAATCCTCACGACCACCGTCGCCAAGCAGCGGTTGGATCGTCTTCTCGCACTCCTCGTAGCCGCCCTCGCCGGACTGGTGATGGCGGGTCCTGCCTTCCGCGCCGGCCGCCGGGGCGTGTCCGCGCCGCCGGGGCACTTTGGATTGCGCAACGCGGCGACCGTAGCCCGCCGCCGCATCGGAAGCGAGTGTCGAAAGTGGAAATCGCCGCCGATCGGCGGCGATCGAAGCGCATATCTCCACCGGTGGCGCTATTCCGGGTGGCGAGGTTTCGCCTAAGCCCGGAACGAGACTCGAACTCGTGACCCCTTCCTTACCATGGAAGTGCTCTACCAACTGAGCTATCCGGGCGGGTCGCGGCTCCCTGCGGACCCGCTAGGTCAGCGATGTTAGAGGGTTTCTGGCGACCTGGAGGGAGACCTCACGTTTCGACCGGGCGAGGCGTTTGACTGGGTAGATGAGCGAGACGATGGCTGAGATGGGTTGGACGATTTGCGAGGGGCCGGTGGGGCCGTTGACGGTCGTCGCCGGCGAGGCCGGGATCCGGGGCGTCTGGTTCGAAGGGCAGGCGCCGGCGCTGGAAACGGATGCGCGGCGCGAGCTGCCGGCGGCGGCGACGCAGCTGGCGGAGTACTTCGCCGGCGAGCGCCGAGCCTTCGAGCTGGAGCTCGACCTGCGCGGCGAGCCGTTGCAGCTCGCGGTCTGGGAGCAGCTGCGGGGCATCCCCTACGGGGAGACGACGAGCTATGGGGAGCTGACCAAGCGGGTCGATCCGGAGCTGTTCCCGGCCGAGCTCGAGCCCTACAAGCGGGTCCGACTGGCGGCTGCGACGATCGGGCGCACCCCGACCCCGATCATCGTCCCCTGCCACCGGGTGATCGGCGCCGACGGCTCGCTGACCGGCTACGGCGGCGGCCTCGAGCGCAAGCGGACGCTGCTGGAGCTGGAGCGGCGCGTCGCCGGCCCGCCGCCCGGCGACGAGGCCGACCAGCTGGCTCTGATCTGAGCGCCCGGCCGCAGCGTCAGCTGCCGGCGGCCGCGGTGTGGCGGCGCTCGGGTTCACGCCCGGCCGGCTGGGTGACCGGCTCGACCTGCGGCAGCGGCGGCGCCTGGCGCTCGACCGGGTCGCTGCCGACCTCGATCCGCTCGCCGAAATGGAGGACCGTCAGCGGCTCGCCCTCGAGCAGGCGATAAGTCGCATGGTGGTTGCGCACTTCGACTTGGAGCAGGCGCCCCTGGTAGCGGAGGCGGAAGGCGAGGCGGGCCAGCCGCTCGGGCAGGCGCGGCATGAAGCGCAGCTTGCCGCCCATGTCGCGCAGGCCGCCGAAGCCGCCGACCGCGGCGATCCAGGCGCCGGCGAGGGAGGCGATGTGGAGGCCGTCGGAGCTGTTGTGCTCGAGGTCGTCGAGGTCCATCAGCGCCGCCTCGCCGAAGTAGTCGTAGGCCAACTCGAGGTGGCCGGTCTCGGCCGCCATCACCGCCTGGACGCAGGCCGAGAGCGAGGAGTCGCGGACGGTGATCGGCTCGTAGTAGGCGAAGTTGCGGCGCTTCTGCTCGTCGCTGAAGGCCTCGCCGCAGACCAGCATCGCCATCACCAGGTCGGCCTGCTTGACGACCTGCTTGCGGTAGAGATCGAAGTAGGGGAAGTGCAGCAGGAGGGGGTACTTCTCCGGCGGCGTCGCCGAGAAGTCCCAGCGCTGGTGCTGGGTGAAGCCTTCCGACTGCGGGTGGACGCCAAGGTCCTCGTCGTAGGGGACCTTCATCGCCGCCGCCGCGTCGCGCCAGGACGCCGCCTCCTCGTCGTCGACCCCGAGCGCGTGGGCCTCGTCGCCGAAGCGCTCGGCGAGCGTCGCCGCCTCGCGCAGGTTCTTCTGCGCCAGCAGGTTGGTGTAGACGTTGTTGTCGGCGGCGGCGCTGTACTCGTCCGGCCCGGTGACGCCGTCGATGCGGAAGGAGCCGTGGGCGTCGTGGTGGCCGAGCGAGCGCCAGAGCCGCGCCGTTTCGACCAGCAGCGGCAGGGCGACGTCGCGGGCGAAAGCCTCGTCGTCGTCGTTGATCTCGACGTAGCGGATCACCGCCTGGGCGATGTCGGCGTTGACGTGGAAGGCCGCGGTGCCGGCCGGCCAGTAGGCGCTGCACTCGCGGCCGGAGATGGTCCGCCAGGGGAAGGTGGCGCCCTTCAGTCCGAGAACCGCGGCGCGTTCGCGCGCCGTCTCGATCGTCGCCAGGCGCCAGCGCAGGGCCTGCGAGGCGGCGTGCGGCATCGCGTAGGTGAGCAGCGGCAGCACGTAGGCCTCGGTGTCCCAGAAGGCGTGGCCGTCGTAGCCGGGGCCGGTCAGCCCCTTCGCCGGGATCGCCCGCCCCTCCCCCCGCGCCCCAGCCTGCAGCGCGTGGAAGAGGGCGAAGCGGACCGCCTGCTGCAGTTCGGCGTCGCCCTCGAGTTCGACGTCGGCGCCCTTCCAGTAGTCGTCGAGGTACTCGGCCTGGCAGCGGACGAGCTCGTCCCAGCCGGCGTGGCGGGCCTCGGCCAGCGCCGCCCCGACCTGGTCGCGCACGGCTGGCACCGAGCGCTGGCTCGACCAGCCGTGGGCGACGTACTTGGTCAGCGTCAGGGCTTCGCCGGGCTCGGCGCTGGTGGTCACCGTGAAGCGGCCGAGGTCCTCCCAGGCCTCCGCCTCGGCCCACTCGGTGTCCTCCGGCCCCTCGACTTCGTGGTCCATCGCCGCGGCGACGCGCAGGCCGCTCGCCCTGGTGCGGTGGACGAGCACCGCGCGGCGATCGCCGGAGACGAATTCCTCGGAGACCAGCGGCGCTTCCAGCGCCGCCGCGGCGCGCGGATCGTCGCTGGCCGCCGGCCTCGGCTCGTTGGTGACCAGCTCGGACTGGACCACCAGCCGCACCGGTTCGCCGACCGGCTCGACCCGGTAGCGGATCGCCATGATCGCCCGCTGGGAGAAGGAGACGAGCCGTTCGGAGACGACCTTCACCTCGCGCCCGGTCGGCGAGCGCCAGTGGGCGCTGCGGGTGAGGATGCCGGTGCGGAAGTCGAGCGCCCGCTCGTGCTCGAGCAGCTCGCCGTAGCGGATGTCGAACGGCGTGTCGTCGACCAGCAGCCGGATGATCTTGCCGTTGGTGACGTTGACCACCGTCTCCCCCGCCTCGGGGTAGCCGTAGCCGGCCTCGGCGTAGGGCAGCGGCCGCTCCTCGTAGAGCGCGTTCAGGTAGGTGCCGGGGATCCCGTTCGGCTCGCCCTCGTCGAGGTTGGCGCGGGCGCCGATGTGGCCGTTGGAGAGGGCGAAGACCGACTCCGACTGGGCCAGCCGGTCGAGGTCGAGCTCGGTTTCGCGGACCCCCCAGGGTTCGACCGTGTAGGCAGCCTGCTCGATCATCGCTCGGAGGGCTCGCCCGGCGCGGCGATCAGCTCGGCGAGGTCCTTGACGACGACGTCGGCGCCGTGCTGGCGGAGCGCATCGGCGTGGTCGACGCGGTCGACCCCGACGACATGGCCGAACTTGCCGGCGTGGCCGGCTTCGACCCCGGAGACGGCGTCCTCGAAGACGGCGGCGGCGGCCGGCTCGACCCCGACCGCCTCGGCGCCGGCCAGGTAGGTGTCCGGCGCCGGCTTGCCCATCAGGTGCTTTTCCTCGGTGACGATGCCGTCGACCACGGTCTCGAACAGATCCTCGATCCCGACCACCTTCAGCACCGATTTGGTGTTGGCGCTGGAGGAGACGACGGCGCGGTGCAGGCCGGCCTCGTCGCAGAGCTTGGCGAAGCGGACCGAGCCCTCGTAGGCCTCGACCCCGTCGCGTTCGATCAGCTCCAGCACCAGGTCGTTCTTGCGGTTGCCGAGCCCGCAGACGGTTTCGGCCGAGGGCGGGTCGTCCTCCTCGCCGTGCGGCAGCTCGATCCCGCGCGAGGCGAGGAAGTCTCGGACGCCGTCGTAGCGGGGCTTGCCGTCGACGTATTCGTTGTAGTCGCTGGCGATGTCGAACTCGCGGAACTCTTCGCCGCGCTGCTCGGCCCGCTGCTCGAGGAATTCGTCGAACATCTGCTTCCAGGCGTGGGCGTGGACGACCGCGGTCTTGGTCAGCACCCCGTCGAGGTCGAAGAGGCAGGCGGTGATCTCGGGCGGCAGCTTGATCCGGTCGCGGGCGCTTGCCATGGCCGCCACCCTAGCGCCGCCGCTACTTGGACTTGTGAAGTTGGACGGGCGTCGAGGGCGGGGCGCCGGTCTTCAGCAGCGTCGAGAGGTAGAGGACGACCGGCGCGCTGCCGCGGTTGGCGGCTTCGTGGACGTCGCTCGGCTGCTCGACGATCCACTGTTCGGGCCGCAGCCGGGCCGTCTGGCCGGCCGCGATCGTCCGCACCTTGCGCGGGCTCTGGTCGGACTCGCCTTCCCAGACGACCGCCTTGCCCTGGCGCACCGTGTAGGTCAGCGTCCCCGCCTCGACGTGGGCGATCTGGGTGCCGAGGTGGTGATGCAGCGCCAGCTCGACCCCGGGCGGGACGGTGACGCGGCTGAGGACCATCGTCCGGCCCGGTGCCCCCTGGACGTTGCTGGTCTGGGCGAGGGCGCTGCGGACCGCAGTCGGGCTCTCCTTGTCGCGGCCGAAGGCCGAGGGCAGCAGGGCGCCGAGCGCGACCGCGGCGGCGAGCGCGAGGACGGCGAGGAGGCGTGGGCGCAGGGACTTCAGAACGCGCCGCAGGCTAGGCGGCGGCGCGGACGCGAAGCGCGGCGCGCGCGAGGCGGGCGAGGCGCGCCGGACGAGGCGCGCGGCGGGGTTAGGTGGCGGGCGGTCGGGCGGCGGCGCTCAGACGTCGACCGGCGTGCCGTTCGCCGTCAGCGCGACCTCGATGTTGCCCCGGGTCGCGTTCGAGTACGGGCAGACCTTGTGCGCCTCGCGGACCAGCTCGACCGCCGCCTCGCCCTCGACCGAGGGCAGCGTCACGTCGAGCGCAACCGAGATCCCGAAGGTGCGGTCGTCGTTGGCCTCGAGGTTGACCTTGGAGTCGATCCCGACGTCGCCGACCTCGGCTTTGCCGCGGCGGGCAACGGCGCCGAGGGCGCCCTCGAAGCAGGCCGCGTAGCCAACCGCGAAAAGCTGCTCGGGGTTGGTGCCGCCCCCTTCGCCGCCCATTTCCTCGGGCAGCCGGAGGTCGACCTCGAGCACCCCGTCGGAGCTGCGGCCGTGCCCATCGGCGCGACCGCCGGTGACGTGCGCAGCGGCGGTGTAGACGACCCGTCCCACTCCCAAGACCCTAGCGAGCGCGATGCGTCGGCCCGTGGCGCTTCTTGGCGACGACTCTGAACTGGAAGACGGCCGGGGTGCGGTCGCGGTTGCCGGCGGCGTCGATCGCGAAGAGGCGGAAGAGGTGGCGGCCGACGGCGACGCGGTACTGGCGCGGCGAGCGGCACGCCGCGTACGGCTTGCGGTCGAGCTTGCAGCGGAAGCTCGACTTCTCGCTGGCGGCGAAGCGGAAGGCGACGAGCTTGCGCTGCAGCGGCGCGACCCGCAGCAGCTTCGCCGGGTGGCGCAGCAGCTTGGTACGCGGCGGCTTGCGGTCCGGCCGCGGCGGAGGTGGCGACTGCGTCACCGGCGGCGCGGCGGGCGTCGGTTCGCTCAGCAGCGGCAGTTCGTTGAATTCGTCCGGCGCGCCTTCGCGCACGCTCTCGCATTCGATCGGGGTCGGGTCGACCGCCTTGCTGACCAGGTCGATGATCGCCTGGTCGAGGCCCGGCCCGCAGTCGATCACCTTGTCGGGGCTGCCGGAGTTGGCGAGGATGCTGTCGTTGCCGCCGAGGGCGTAGTAGATGTCTTCGCCTTTGTGGCCGAGCAGCTGGTTGTTGCCTTCGTTGCCGTAGAGGACGTCGTTGTGGTTGGAGGCCTCGAGGTCCTCGATCCCTTCCATGTGGTCGGGCGGTTCGCCGCCGCATTCGGGCAGTTCACCGGCGCCGGGCCGGCCGACCGTGCCGAGGTCGAGGCGGGCGTCGACGCCTTCGCCGAGCCGCGCCCAGGAGGCGTTGTCGCGGTCGGGGGTCGCCGCCCCGGCCCGTTCGGGGCCGCCGGCGATCGTCTCGTCGTCGCAGATCGAGACCGAGAGGAAGAGGTCCGAGCCTTCGCCGCCTTCGAGCAGGTCGGCGCCGCCGTTGTGGACCAGGGCGTCGTCGCCGGCGCCGCCGCGAAGCGTGTCGCCGGCGGAGCCGTTGCCGTCGACGAGGATGTCTTCGCCGCCGCCGCCGGTCAGGGTGTCTTCGTCGCCGCCGCCGATGACGACGACGCCGGCGCCGTCGGGGAAGCCGTTGGCGGCGATCGTGTCGTTGCCGGCCATGCCGGCGAGCAGGACCGAGTCGAGCGGCGAGCCAAGCGGGCAGCTGGCGGTGGAACCGCTGATCGTGCAGCCGCCGGTCGGGCTCTGGGTGTCGCCGTCTCCGGCCGAGGTGTCGAAGCTGCCCGAGGTGAGGGTGAAGCCGACGCTCGAGCCGAGGTAGGTGGCGGTGACGTTGTCGGCGCCCGAGCTGCCGACCAGGTAGATCTGCGTCACCCCCGCCCCGGTCACCTCGCCGACGCTGATTTTCGCGCTGTCGCGGATTTCGACCCCGTGACCGCCGCCCTCGCAGTTGACCTGGGAGGGGGTGCCGGTGCAGTTGTCTTCGCCGGCTTCGCCGTCGACCGAGCCACCGCCCCCGGAGTCGAGGTAATCGCCGTCGGCGCCGCCGTGCAGGGTGTCGCCGCCACCGCCGCCTTCGATCACGTCGGCGCCGCCCCCGCCCCAGATGTCCTCGGCGGCGCCGCTGCCGACGATGTAGTCGGAGAACGGGGTGCCAACGATCCGCTCGAAGACCCCCGGCTGGACTTCGTCGACGCCGCCGCCGCCGGCGGCGATCCCGTCGTTGGCGTTTTCGCCGCCGGTCCCGAGCTGCAGGTAGACGCCGCGCTCGCCTTCGGCGCCGCTCGGGAAGCCACTGGCCCCGGTCGCGATTTCGGTGCCGAACCCGGGCGTGATCCCGGTCGCGAAGCTGAGGGTGTCGAAGCCGCCGCCGGTGTCGAAGATGTGGTCGATGGTGGCGTCGCCACGGACGTAGTCGTTGCCGGCCTGGCCGTCGATCTTGTCGGAGCCGAAACCGCCCGAGAGCAGGTCGTCGCCGTCGCCGCCTTCGAGCACGTCGTCGCCGATGCCGCCGTATAGGCGGTCGTTGCCGGCGCCCCCGCGCAGGGTGTCGTTGCCGCGGTCGCCGTAGACGATGTCGTTGCCTTCGCCGCCGTTGAAGGTCTGGCTGCCGACTTCGAGGTGCAGGCCGGATTCCGCGGAGCCGAACGAAGCGGCGACCGGGGCGCTGTTGGCGCCGACGATGACGTCGTCGCCGGGCCCGCCGTCGACCACGGCGACCGAGGGCGGCGCGACGATGCGGTCGTCGCAGGGGGTGCCGAGCACTTCGTCGCCGACCCGCTCGGGGCCTTCGGCGCAGCTCGGCAGCTCGCTCGCGGCCGGAGCGGCGAGGGCGACGCTCGCGGCCATCGACACCAGTCCACTCGCCAGCGCCAGCAGCAGCGCCGCTCTCCCCAGGTAGGTCCTCATCTGCCGATACATACCCCCGGCGCAGGGATCGATGCGCTGGCGCGAAAGTCGCCCGATAGGCGACTTTCGCGCCAAAAGGAGCCGTTTAGGTACGATAGGTAGCGTCCCGGGCGATGTTCCGCCCCCGCATCCACCCCGCGGCGATCGCCTTCGCCTGCACGGCGTTCGTCGCCCTCGTCCTCGGTGGATGCGGCGGTGGCGGCGGCGACACCTCGCGGCCGGCGCCCTCCGCCACCGAGTTCCCTTCGGCCAAGGGGAAGACGATCGGGGAGCTGCTCAAGGACTCGGGCGCAAAGGAAGCGAAGCTGGTCGTCGCCCCGGCGGCGCAGTCGTTCGTCAAGGGGCCGAACCGCTACCCGCTCGGCGTCTTCAGCGTCGGCGGCGAACAGGTCGAAGACGCCGACCTGGCGATGTACTTCGCCAAGAACGGCAGCAGCAAGGTGATCGGGCCCTACCCGGCGCGGCTCGAATCGCTCGAAACCAAGCCCGCCTACCGGGCGCAGACGAGCGGCGCCAAAGGCGACGCCAAGTCGGTCTACGTCGTCCAGAAAGTCGACTTCGACAGCGACGGTCCCTGGCTGGCGGTTGCGATGCTGAAGGGCAAGCACGGGCTCGAAGCCTCGCGGGTCCCGAGCCCGACGGTCGGTGCCAACGCGCGGATCCCGGAAGTCGGCCAACGGCCGCCGGCGATCACCACCCTGACCGCGGCCGACGTCGGCGGCGACCTGGAAAAGATCGACACCCGGATCCCGCCCGACCAGATGCACAAGGTCGACTTCGCCGAAGTCCTCGGCAAGAAGCCGATCGTCCTCATCTTCGCCACCCCGGCGCTCTGCCAGAGCCGGGTCTGCGGTCCGGTCGTCGACGTCGCCCAGCAGGTCGCCGACGAGTACGAACCGAAAGCCGACTTCATCCACCAGGAGGTCTACGTCAACAACGAACCTCCCGAAATCCGGCCCCAGCTGAAGGAATTCGGGCTCGAAACCGAGCCCTGGACCTTCCTCATCGGCAAGGAAGGGAAGGTCAAGGACCGGATCGAGGGTGCCTACGGCGTAGCCGAACTGGAACAGGCGATGAAGACGATTGTGCCTGGCTGAACAGCCAGCGCTCCGCTAGTCTGAGGCCCGGCATCGTCGGGGTACAGGGGACCGCGGCGTCAGTGCCCGTGGGAGGCAGGGTCGCCGGAACTTCGACGCTGCAAGGAGAGAGATGAAGCACTGGATTGCTGTCCGGACCGTGGTACTCGGCCTCTGCGTGATGGCGCTCGGCGCCCTCGCCGCGACGCCGGCGCTGGCGCATGAGACCGCGCACGCGAGCAAGGGAAAGAAGGTGGTCTTCGAAGCCTGCAAGCACGGCTGCCGCTATCGGACGATCCAGAAGGCGGTCGACGCCGCCGGCTCCTTCGCGTTCGAAAACCCGAAGGCGAAGGTGGTGGTCGCGGTGCGGCCCGGCAAGTACGTCGAAGGGGTGGTGGTCGACGGCACCGAACGGCGCAAGCAGTTCGACGGGCTGACGATCGAAGGCACGAAGAAGAACCGCAAGAAGGTGATCCTCGAAGGCAAGAACGCGAAGGGCGAACTGGGGGCGGCGCAGAACGGGATCGAGGCGATCAGCGTCGACGGCATCGTGTTGCGCAACATGTGGGCGCGGAACTACCAGTCGAACGGCTTCTTCGTCCACGCCTCGAGCGAAGAAGGGCAGCACTGCGTCGGTTACACGATGGACAACCTGCTCGCCTCGGGCAACCGCTCCTACGGCCTCTTCGCGAAGAACTGCTTCGGCGGCAAGATGATCAACTCGGCCGGCTACCGGCAAGGCGACTCGGCCTTCTACGTCGGCGAAACGCCCTGCGACAAGCGCAGCTGGACGGTCCACGGCAGCAGCCCGCAGCCCTGCCAGAAGAAGCCGCAGTGGACGCTGCTGAAGAACGACCGCAGCTACGAAAACGTGCTCGGCTACTCGGGGACGAACTCGAAGTACGTGAAGATCGTCGAATCGGCGTTCTACAACAACGGCGCCGGCATCGTCCCCAACACGCTCGACAGTGAGGGGTACGAGCCGAACGGCTGGAACGTGATCGAACGCAACGACGTGTTCTGGAACAACTACAACTACTTCCTCGCCGCCTCGGCCTTCCATACGGTGTCGGAGGGATTGGGTGAACTCGGCGGGCAGACGGTGAACTACCCGACCGGGGTCGGGATCGCCCTCTACGGCGGCGACGGCAACGTCGTCCGTCGCAACAATGTGTTCGGCAACTACAAGTGGGGCGTCGCCTCCTTCTCGGGCCCGGGCGAAGTCTTCATCGCCAACGAAGGCAACGACGCCAAGAACGTCAACAACCAGATCTCCGAAAACACGATGGGGCGGGAAGGCGCCGACCCCAACGGCGAATACGACTTCTGGAACGACGACACCGGCGGCGGCAACTGCTGGAGCGCAAACACCGGGACCGCGACGTTCGCGCCCGGCAACGGCTCGGTGCCGCTGAGCCAGATCTACCCGCCGTGCCCGGTCGCGCCGGTCGCCTACGACGCGGCGAAGAGCATCAACACCAGCGCCGGCCTGCAGGTGGTCCTCTCGGAAACCGGCAACCCGAGGACGCTCCTCGGCTACGCCGGCACCAGCCCGCCGCAGAACCAGCAGTGCACCTGGGTGCGGCGCGTCGCCGCCCACCCGCCGTTCCAGAAGTACAAGCCGGTCGAAGTGCCGGCGGCGCCCGGTGAAGTGACGTGCTGAGGTCAGCGCTGACGCGGCGGCTGGGCCAGCCGGTGCTGGCCGCCGCCGCGGTGGTGGCGCTGCTCGGGACCGGCGCGGCGAGCGCACAGGCCCCGGCGGCCTCGGCCTCGACCGCGAAGTCGGCCCGGGTCACGGTCAACGACTTCTACTTCGGCCCCGAAGACGTGGCGATCAAGAAAGGCGGCCACGTCAAGTGGGTGTGGTCCTCGACCAACACCTACCCGCACGACGTCCACCTGAAGAAGGGGCCGAAGGGGCTGAAGGAAAAGGCGACCTACTCGACCAAGACGACCGCGGTCACCGGCGCCGAATTCAAGAAGACGTTCGGCACGCCCGGCACCTACCACTTCATCTGCACGATCCACCCGACGGAAATGCACCTGACCGTCGTGGTCAAGAAGTAAGCCGGCGATGGACCCGATCGACCGGCGCGGCTTCCTCGCCCTCGGCGGCGCCGGTCTGATCTGCACGATCGCCGGCCACGAAATCTCGGCCGACGACGGCCAGGTCGACGTCGAGCGGCTGGCCCGCGAGGTCAAGGTGCCGCCCAAGGTGGCAGCGGCCGAATGGCGCGGCGAGCAGCAGGGGCGGCGGCGGTTGGCGGCGCTGGCGACGAGCTCCGCCGCGGTGCGCGAGTACTGGATCGCCGCCGAGCCGGTCGACTGGGACATCGTCCCCACCCACCGCGACCAGATGATGGCCGAACGGGTGAAGGAGGGGAAGACGAAGTTCAAGGCCTACGGCTACCGCCCCTACAGCGCCGGCTTCAAATCGCCGCTGGGACCGGCGCGGGTGCCGGGGCCGCTGCTCGAAGCCGAAGTCGGCGACACCGTCGTCGTCCACTTCCGCAACCGGACCGGGGCGCCGGTGACGATGCACCCGCACGGGATCTTCTACGCCGAAGAGATGGACGGCTCCTACAAGGGCAAGTTCACCGACCCCGGCGGCTTCGTCCAGACCAACCGCACCTTCACCTACGTCTGGGAAGCGCGCGAGGGGACCGAGGGGACCTGGATCTACCACGACCACGGGCCGATGGACCCGCTGCCGGTCTTCAAGGGCCTGTTCGGTCCACTGGTGATCCGCAAGCCGGGCGAAGCGCGACCCGAAGCCGAGTTCTTCCTCGGCTTCCACACCTGGGACCCGACGATCACCGGCCTGAAGGGCACCTACGCCTGCATCAACGGCCGCGCCTACGCCGGCAACACGCCGACGCTGGAAGCGAAGGTCGGCCAGCGGGTGGCGTTCAACGTCTACGGCATGGACAACTTCTTCCACACCTTCCACCTGCACGGCCACCGCTGGACCGAACCGGACGGTCGCATCGCCGACACCAAGACCTTCGGCCCCGCCGACTCCTTCCGGGTCGAATTCACCGAGGACAACCCGGGGCGGTGGTTCTACCACTGCCACGTCTTCCAGCACCTGCACATGGGGATGAACGGGTGGTACGTCGTCAGCTAGGGGCGCTGGTGCTGGCCGGCGCGGCGCTCCTCGCGGTGGCGGCACCGCCGGCGCTGGCGCTGAACACGCGGGTCGAGATCGCCGACTACCGCTGGTCGAACCCCGAAGTCCACGTCGACCTCGGCGAGAAGGTGACCTGGGACTGGCTCGGGCCCGACCTCGCCCACTCGGTGACGGGGATCTCGGCCAACGACCTGCAGTGGGACTCCGACCCCGGCACCGACGCCCCGGACCATCGCGCCGGCGATGAATACACCCTGCAGTTCTCGCAGCCGGGCACCTACTACTTCCAGTGCAAGCTGCACGCATTCGTCCGCGGCGAGGTGGTGGTCTCCGACACGCCGGGCAACCCGCTCTCCGACCCCGGGCCGCAGCCGCCGCTGAACATCGACCTGACGGCGCCGACCCTCGGCAGCATCGCCCTGGCGCGGCCGAGCACCGGTGGCAGGGGTGGGATCGCGACCAGCGCCCACGTCAGCGAGCGGGGCACCCTCGACGCCGAGTACTACCGCGTCGACTCGAAGGGCAAGCGCGTCTACAACGGCTACCACGTCTGGAAGACCTTCATCGGCATCAACCATTTCCAGCTGGGCGCGAGCTGGAAGCACTTCCGGGCGCGGCCCGGGCGCTACCTGGCGGTGCTGCGGGCGACCGACGAGTCGGCCAACACCTCGAAGCCGGTGAAGAAGGCCTTTACGATTTCCGGCGCGACGAGCGGCGGCGGGAAGAAGAGCGCTTCGCCTTAGCCCGCTTGCGGGGCGCCGGCTCCGGCTCGGCCTCGCGCTGCAGAGTGCGTTCGGCGGCTTTCTCGGTCGACTCGCCCATCGTCAGCTGGAACATCGCCAGCAACGCGTCGGAGGCAAGTGGCCGCAGCCGGTCGAGCGCCTCGCGCACCTTCGTCCAGTCCTCCTCCGGCCTACCGGCCTGGTCGAACGGCTCCCAGATCTCCTTGGTGAAGAGGTCGACGTAGGCGAGGGCGGCGCCTTCGGCGTGCTCGTGCAGCTTCTGCGCCAACGCCAGCCCCGCTTCGGGGCTGATCCCGAGCTCGATCATCTCGGCGCCCGCCTGCTGCAGGCGCGGGCTGATCGCCTCGATCTTGCCGTCGGGCAGCTCGCGCAGGATGCCGAGCGATTCCGCCTGGCGCAGCAGCTTCGGGTCGACCTCATCGACCTGCCAGGCGGCGGCGAGCTCGGAGGCGTCGAAGATCTCCGGCACCTCGTCCTCGAACGGGGCGCGGATCGCGCGGGCGAAGTCGACGATCTCCTGCGAGGAGCCGGTGTGCTCGAGCACCCGTCGGATCGCCTCCAGGTTGAGGCCCTCGGCCTGCATTTCGCGGGTCAGCTCGATCCGCGCCACGTGGTCCTCGTTGTAATAGCCGGTGCGGCCCTGCACTTCGGGCGGCGGCAGCAGGCCGCGGGTCTGGTGGGCGCGGATGTTGCGGACGGTCATCCCGGTCCGCCGCGCCAGCTCGCCGATCGTCATCCGCCCCGCCTTCGCGGCGTCCTTGCCCTGCGATCCATTCCCCCGCGCGGCGCTCATCGCCCCATCGTAAGCGGCAGCCGCTGACCGTTCATCTTCGCCGCCGCGTCCGAGCAGACGAAGGCGATCGCCGCCGCCAGCTCCTCGGCCGGGGTGAAGGTCGGGAACTCCTTCCCCGGGTTCTCCTCCCGCATCCGCGGCGTCAGGATCGCGTCGACGACGATGATGTTCGCCGTCGCCCCGCCCGGCGCGAAGCCGTCGGCGTAGGCGAGGGTCCAGGCCTCGGCGGCAGCCTTCGCGGCGGCGTAGGCGGCGTTCGTGTTCGTCGGCGCCTGCGCCTGCTTGGCCGAGACCAGCACGAAGCGCCCGCGCGAGCTGGCGGCGATCTGGTCGTGGAAGGCGCGGGTGGTGTGCTGGACGGTGCGGATCAGCAGGTCGTGCAGCAGCTCCCAGTCCTCGAGCGGCTCCTCGTGCAGCGGCGTGCCGCCGCGCCAGCCGCCGACCAGATGGACGACCCCGTCGACCCGGCCGAACCGCTCGGCCAGCGCCGCGCACCAGCCCCGCACCGCCTCCTCGTCGAGCAGGTCGACCACCCGGCCGTCCCAGCGCTCCCTCAGCCCGAGCTCCTCCGCGAGCGCAGCGAGCGTCCCCTCATTGCGATCAGTGCCGGCGACGGTCGCGCCCCGCGCCCCCAGCTCCTTCGCCACCAGCGGCCCGAGCCCGCCGCCGACCCCGGCGACCGCGATCACCCGCCCCTCGAGACTCTCCAGCTCACCCATTCCCGGAATCCTTTCGCACATTGCAAGCGGTGCCGTTTACATTGCAGCTTTCTGTCTGAGAGTTATGCGAACATGTGTTCGTGCCACGATCCACCTACCACCGCAGAGCCAGGCACGTGAACCGCCGCGTCCAAGGCGATGTCGGAGAGGCGTCGGCGATCGAGTGGCTCACCAGCAAAGGCGCCCTGGTCTGGGTGCCGATGGGTCACAGCCCCGACGTCGACCTGATGGCGGAGCTCGGCGACCGGCTGCTCCGGATCCAGGTCAAGACCTCGACCCTGGCCGGCCCTACCTCAGACGATGAGATTCGCTGGAAGGTCTCGATCGCCACCAGCGGCGGCAATCGAAGCTGGAGTGGACTGACCAAGCAATTCGACCGCCGGCGGGTCGACTACCTCTTCGCGCTCGTTGGCGACGGGCGCCGCTGGCTCATCCCGGCGGATTGCGTCGAGGCCAGCCGAGAGGTGACGCTCGGGGGGCGCAGGTACTCCGAGTTCGAGGTCGAGCCAGGAGTCCCGTTCGAAGGTCTCGTCTATCGCGATCCGAACCCCAATACAATTCCGCACCCGATTCTGGGGGAGTGCCAGAGCGGTCAAATGGATGTGACTGTAAATCACACGGCTATGCCTACGCAGGTTCGAATCCTGCCTCCCCCATCTCCGGTCAGCGCTCAGATCGTGCTGCGACCGAAACGCCAGGCGACGATCCCCAGGCGGCCTTGCGACGAGGCGGGGCTCCACCCGGGAGATCGCCTGCGGGTGCGGGCTGAAGGGTCGGGACGAGTGGTTCTGGAGAGGATCGAACAGGCCGAGGAGCCCGCTGCCTAAGCGGCTTCGGGTGCCGGCGGCGCGGCGGCGAAGCGCTCGGTCATCCGCTCGTTGAAGGCGGTGACGGCGCGGAAGGGGCGCATGAAGACGGTCAGCTCGGTGACGCGGCCGTCGGCGTCGAGCTCGAGGTAGTCGATGCCCTCGAGCTCGAGGTCGCCGACCTTGGCGCTGAAGCGGAGGACGATGCGGTCCTCCTCCGCCACCTCGTCGAGGTAGCGGAAGTCTTCGAAGACGGCGATCACGTGGGAGAGGACGGCGAGGACAACCTCGCGGCCCTCGAAGCCACGGAACAGCACCGGGCTGTGGAGGACGACGTCCTCGGCCAGCGCCTCGCGCATCAGCGCGAGGTCCTTGTGCTCGGCGGCGCGGCGGAACGGATGCGGCTCGACCATTGATCTCACCGTACCCGATGAGATACTCGCGCGATGCCGAGCGATCACTTCTGGGCGCGGCTCTCGAATTCGCTGGGGGCGCGGGGGCTGCGCTGGACGGGCAAGATGAACGTGCCCGTCTACCGGCTCTCCGGCGGCCGGGTCGGCGGCGCGGTCGGCAAGGCGCCGGTGCTGCTGCTGACGACGACCGGCCGCAAATCGGGTCAGCAGCGGACCAGCCCGGTCGTCTACCTCGCCCACGGCCCCGACGTGGTCCTGATCGACACCAACGCGGGCAACGAGCGCCTTCCCGCCTGGTCGCTCAACCTCGGCGCCAACCCCGAGGCCGAGGTCGAGCTGGGCCGCGAGCGCCGCGCGGTCCGGGCGCGCCGCGCCGAAGGCGAGGAGCGGACCGAGCTCTGGCGCGCCCACAACGTCCAGTACGCCGGCTTCGACGACTACGACGCGAAGCTTCGCCGCGAACCCTCGGTCTGGGTGCTCGAGCCGCGCTGAGGACTTTGAGGCCCCCAGAGGGGACCTAAAGTCCGCAGCGACTACGAGGCGTCGCGGAGCATCTGCGCCTCGGGCAGGCGCTTCAGCTTCTTCAGCGTGTTGTTCTCGATCTGGCGGATCCGCTCGCGGGTGACGCCGAAGGTGCGGCCGACTTCCTCGAGCGTCAGCGGCTCCGCCCCGGAGAGGCCGTAGCGCAGTTCGATCACCTGCCGCTCCCGCTCGGGCAGCGCATCGAGCGCGCGGCGCACGCCCTCCTTCTGCAGGTGCTCGCTCGCTTCCTCGAAGGGCTCCAGCACGGCGTCGTCGGCGACGAAGTCGCCGAGCTCCGATTCGTCCTCGTCGCCGACCGGTTTCTCCAGCGAGACCGGCAGCTGGGAGACGCGGATGATGTCGCGGACGTCGGAGACCGGCCAGCGCAGCTCCTCAGCGATCTCCGCCGGCTCGGGCTCGCGCCCCAGCTTCTGCACCAGCTGCCGTTCGACGTGCGCAACCCGGTTCAGCTTCTCGACCATGTGGACGGGGATGCGGATCGTCCGCGCCTTGTCGGCGATCGCGCGGGTGACCGCCTGGCGGATCCACCAGGTCGCGTAGGTGGAGAACTTGTAGCCGCGCCGGTAGTCGAACTTCTCCACGGCGCGGATCAGCCCGAGGCTGCCCTCCTGGATCAGGTCGAGGAAGGAGAGGCCGCGGCCCAGATAGCCTTTCGCGATCGAGACGACGAGACGCAGGTTGGCCTCGACCATCTGCCGCTTCGCGAGCATGTCGCCGCGCTCGATCCGCTTCGCCAGTTCGACCTCCTGGGCCGCGGTCAGCAGCTCGACCCGGCCGATCGAGCGCAGGTAGAGGCGCAGCGAGTCGAGGCTCGGTTCGATCGTCAGGTCGAGCTCCTGCTTCCTCGACTGACCGTTCGTCGCCCCGGCGCGCTGCTCCTTATAAGCGCTGACACCGTCCTCGGCGATCACGTCGACCCCGTGCTCGACGAGGTGGGCGTGGAGCTGGGTGACCTGCTCCTTGGTGATCTCCACCTCCTCCAGTGTCGAGGCGATGTGCTCGAAGGTCAGGTATCCGCGTTCGCGCCCGAGGACGATCAGGCCTTGCAGCTCCTCGATCTCCCCAATTGGACTCTCCCCCGGATCGCGGTCGATCACGTCCGTCACCGTCTCAAGCGGTTCGATGCTCACTGCATATACCTCTTCCCCCAAGGTTCCCAGGCCGGCCCGGCAGCTCCGACCGCGGCCGATTATAGGGAGCAATGGGCGTGGGAGGACGATGCCGAAGCGCCCGGTCGCTTACCCTCCATAAGCCGATGTCGAGCCAGTCGACCGCCCCCTCCGCCGCCCCAGACGTCCAGGCCGGGCTGCCCGCGACCCAGGTCAGCCTCTCCCGCGTCGGGGTGACCGGAGTCGAGAAGGTGATCCGGGTCGAGGCCGACGGTCGCGAGAACCTCTTCTACGCCGAGCTCGAGTGCTTCGTCGACCTCGAACCGCGCCAGGCCGGCGTCCACATGTCGCGCTTCGAGGAGATCGTCAACCAGGCGATCGACGAGGTCGTCCTCGGCGAGGCGCTCCGCGCCGAGGTGCTCGCCGCCCACATCGCCGAACGGGTCCGCGAGCGCCAGGGCGGCCAGCGCGCCGAGGTCTCGCTGACCGCGCGCTACCCGGAGACCGTCGCCGCCCCGAAGAGCGGCCAGGAGAGCCAGGAGATCTACGTCCTCTTCGGCACCGCCGTCGCCGCCGGCGGCGGCGCCCGCACCCTCACCGGCGTCCAGGCGCAGGGCATGACCGCCTGCCCCTGCGCCCAGGAGATGGTCACCGGACTCTCGCGCGAACGCCTCGCCGAGCAGGGCTTCGAGGCCGGGGAGATCGAGCGGATCGTCGAGGTCGTCCCGATCGCCACCCACAACCAGCGCGGCATCGGCACCCTCCATGTCGGCTGCCCCGAGGGCGGCCCCAGCTGGATCGACGCGCCGCAGCTGCTGCACATCGTCGAGAGCTCGATGAGCTCGGAGATCTACGAGCTGATGAAGCGACCCGACGAGATGTCGGTCGTCGTCAAGGCGCACGAAAACCCGCGCTTCGTCGAGGACTGCGTGCGGGAGATGATCCGCCAGGTGGTCGAGGGCTACCCCGACCTGCCCGACGATGCCTTCGTGATGGCGCGCCAGGAGAACCTCGAGACGATCCACCGCCACAACGTGGTGGCGGAGCGCTACGGCACCCTGGGCGAGCTGCGGGCCGAGCTCGAGACCGGTGACCACTCGCCCCGCCACCGCACGATGCGCGAGTGGCTCGAGGCTGCCGGGTCCTAGCCGGTCGGCGTCTCCCGCAGCCGCTCCTTCTGCCGCTGCTGCTCCTCGATCCGTTTCCTCAGTCCGAAGAAGTAGTCGGCGCCGGATAGGACGGTGACCACCAGGGCGACGTAGACGAGGACGTCGACCCAGGCGGGCGAGGGGTTGGCGGCGATCAGGGCGATCACGGCGGCGATCTGCAGCACCGTCTTCGCCTTGCCGAGCCAGCTGGCGGCGATCACGATGCCGCGCTCGGCGGCGATCGTGCGGAGGATCGTCACCGCCACCTCGCGGGCGATGATCACCATCGCGATCCAGGCGTCGAGCCGGTTGAGCGAGACCAGCGACAGCAGGGCGCCGATGATCAAGAGCTTGTCGGCGAGCGGGTCCATCAGCTTGCCGAAGGTGGTTACCGAGTCGCGCGAGCGGGCGATGTAGCCGTCGAGGCCGTCGGTGGCGGCAGCCAGAGCGAAGACGCCGGCGGCGAGGGCGTCGCCGTTCGGCGTCTCGCCGAGCAGGGCGACGACGACCACCGGCACCGCCAGGATGCGCAGCAGGGTCAGCGCATTCGGCAGGTTGAGCGGAAACACTCGGTCAGTCTGACGCAGGCAAAGGTGCGGCGGCGGATTTGGCCTGGGCGGCAGCTTCCGCGTCGCGGCGGGCGAAGTACTCCTCGCCCTCGATGCTGAACTTCGGCACGACCTTCTCCATCCACTTCGGCAGCCACCAGGCTTTGGCGCCCATCAGCGTCATCACCGCCGGCACCAGCAGGCAGCGGACCAGGGTCGAGTCGATCGCGATCGCCACCGCCAGCCCGATCCCGAACTCCTTCACCACCGGGTCTTCGACGAGGACGAAGCTGGTGAAGACGCAGACCATGATCGCCGCCGCCGAGGTGATCACCCGGCCGGTGTTGGCGACCCCCTGGACGACGGCGGCGCGCGCGTCCCCGGATTCTTTGAAGTGTTCCTTCATCTGCGTCAGCAGGAACACCTCGTAGTCCATCGAGAGCCCGAAGAGGATCGCGAACATCAATAACGGCACGAAGCTGACGATCGGTATCGCGTGGTCGAGCCCGATCAGTTCGACGCCCCAGCCGAGCTGGAAGACCGCGGTGACGACCCCGTAGGCGGCGGCGACCGAGATCAGGTTCATCGCCGCCGCCTTGATCGGCACCAGCAGCGAGCGGAAGGCGATCAGCAGGACGATGAAGCTGAGCCCGACGACGATCGCGATCATCAGCGGCAGCTTGTCGCTGATCTTCGTCGCCAGGTCGATGTAGCCGGCGGTCTGGCCGCCGACGTAGGACTGCGCCTTGGTCCCTTCGAGCGAGGCGGGGATCACGTTGTTGCGGAGGTTTTCGACCAGCGAGACGGTCTCGTCCTTCCACGGCTCCGATTTCGAGATCAAGGTGTAGACGCAGACCGTCCCGGCCTTGTCGCAGGTCGGTTCGGTGACGGCGGCGACGTCGCCGGCTTCGCCGGTCGCTTTCTGCAGCTTCGGCAGCACCTGCTGCGCTTCCTGGGGCGAGGAGAATTCGGAGGAGATCAGGAGCGGCCCGTAGACGCCGGGGCCGAAGCCCGTCTTCAGTCCTTCGAACGCTTCGCGCGAGGTCGAGTCCTTGGGCAGGGCGCTGATGTCGTTCTGGCCGAGTTCGAGCTGGAAGATCGGCAGCGCCAGGACGAAGAGGACGACGAGCGCGGCGATCGTCGAGCGCCAGGGCCGGTGCGAGACCGCATCCGCCCAGCGCAGCCAGCCGTGCGGTTTCTTGTCGTCCGGGTGGGTCTTGCCGAAGTGGACGCGGAGGCTGTTGATCCGCGGCCCGAGCGCGCCGAGCATCGCCGGCAGGAGCGTCGTCGCGGCGCAGACGGCGACGACGACGGCGATCGCCGCGGTGAAGCCGAGGGTGGTGACCAACGGGATGCCGGCGAAGGCCAGCGAGCAGAGCGCGATCATCACCGTGAAGCCGGCGAAGACGACGGCGCCGCCGGCGGTCGCGACAGCGCGGGCGATCGACTCCCGCACCTCCATCCCTTCGCCGAGCTGCAGTTTGTGCCGGGTGACGATGAAGAGGGCGTAGTCGATCCCGACCCCGAGGCCGATCATCGTCGCCAGGGTCGCGGCGACCCCCGGCACCTGGAAGGTGTGCTCGAGCAGCTTGATGATCGAGAGCGCGCAGGCGAGCCCGACGATCGCCCCGAGGATCGGCAGCATCATCGCCGTCGCCGTTCCGAAGGCGAAGAGCAGGATGATCACCGCCGCGACCAGGCCGACCACCTCGGCGAACTCGGTGTCCGGTTTCGAGAGCTGCTGGCCGACGTAGCCGCCGATCGAGGCGCTGACGCCGACCTTTTCGGCCGGCTTCGCCGTGTCGAGGATCTTCTGCGCTTCCGATTCGTTGATTTCGCCCGGGCCGTCGGCGAGGACGACCGGGATGTAGGCGATCCGCTGGTCCTTGGAGATCGTTTTCGATTCCGGCTGCAGCGGGCTCTCGGCCGAGTTGACGTTCGGCAGCTTCTCGAGGTTCGCCGCGGTTTCTTCGATCGCGGTGGCGTACTTCGGTTCGGTCAGCTTCTTGCCGGCCGGCGCTTCGAAGACCATCGGGTTCGAGCCATAGGCCTGTTCGGGCAGGTTTTCTTCCAGCAGTTCGGTCGAGATCGTCGACCCGGTGCCGGGGAGCGTCAGGTTTTCGCTCGTCTTCGAGCCGGCGGCGGAGCTGATCGCGACCAGGGCGACTGCGATCACGATCCAGGCCCCGATCACGGGCCAGTGGTGGCGCGAGCAGAACCGACCGATCGCGTAGAGGGGGCCGGTCATTTGCGGAAGTATCTCTTACGAACCGGCGCCTTTGTCAAGGGGCCGGCGCCGATCCGGTCTCGAAGGCTTCGGGCACGGTTTGCAGCGGTTTCGCGCCGAGCAGCCGGCGCAGAACCGTGAGGTGCTCGGCCTGGTTGGCCACGGTCGCGGTGAGCAGGGTCCGGGCGCTGGCCGAGCTGAGCTTGGCGATCGCGCTCAGCTCGGTCGCGATCGTCGAGCTTTCCAGCTCGTAGGCGAAGCGCAGCCGGTCGGCGCGGGTCTTCAGGTTGCCGCCGTGGATCGCTTCCGGTTCGGCTTCGGCTTGCTCGCCGAGGCCGCGCAAGGCCTTGACGATCGCGTCGGCGTGCTCGCCTTCCTGAGCGCGGAACTTGCGCAGCAGCGCCAGGGTGCGGGCGTCGATCACGATCATCGCCTGGCGGTAGGCGGAGACGACGCCGAGCTGGCGGGCAAGGACGCCGTTCAGGATTTCGGCGTCGGCTTCCTTTTCTTCGGGCGTGGTCGCGGCGTTGGTGTCGCGGGCGCCGCGGCCGCAGGCGGCCAGCCCCGCGGTGAGGGCGAGAGCGGCGAGGGCCAGCGCGAGGGCGCGACGCACGGTGGCGCTCCGCGTGATTCGGTTCCAGTCCATGGCAGCGGCGAAGCCTACGAGCTCCGGCAGCGGCGACGCCCTCGCCGGGCTCGCCGCCGAGGTCCACGGCTGCCGCCGCTGCCCCCGGCTGGTCAGCTGGCGCGAGGCGGTCGCCGCCGACCCGCCCAAGCGCTACCGCGGCGAGACCTACTGGGCGCGGCCGATCAGCGGCTTCGGCGACCCGGCGGCGCGGCTGGTGATCGTCGGCCTGGCGCCGGCGGCGAACGGGGCCAACCGCACCGGCCGGATGTTCACCGGCGACCGCTCCGGCGACTGGCTCTACGCGGCGCTCCACCGCGCCGGCTACGCCAACCAGCCGCAGGCGGTGTCCAAAGACGACGGCCTCGAGCTGCGCGACGCCTACATCGGTGCCGTCGTCCGCTGCGCGCCGCCGGCCAACAAGCCGACCCCCGAGGAGCGCGACAACTGTCTCCCGTACCTCGAGCGCGAGCTCGAGCTGTTGGAGCGCAGCCGGGCGATCGTCGCCCTCGGCTCCTTCGGCTGGGACGGGTTCCTGCGGGCGGCGCGGGCGCTCGGGATCGAGGTGCCGCGGCCGCGGCCGCGCTTCGGCCACGGCGCCGAGGCCGAGGTCGGCCGCTGGCGGCTGATCGGCTGCTATCACCCGAGCCAACAGAACACCTTCACCGGCAAGCTGACCGAGCCGATGATCGACGCCGTCTTCGCCCGGGCGCGCGAGCTGACGACCTCGTCGACCGGGTAACTTCCTTCACCACTCGGACGGTCTCCAGTGGGGCCGCGTCGGTCCAGGGCGGGGCCGCCATCCGAGTCCAGTCAAAACGACGGGGGGAAACCTTGCTCAGACCGCGGATCAAGAGCACCACCGAGCCGATCGACTCGCCCGACGGCGACCTCTACCTGCACCGGCCCGGCGCCAAAGAGGACATCAAGATCGAGCAGCCGGGCGAGGAGGATCGCCGCCTGCTCGACGCCCTCGACGGCAGCCGCACGCTGGCCGAGCTGCACGCCGAGTTCGGCGCCGAGGCGGTGGACGACGCGGTCGCCCAGCTGCAGGAGCTGGAAGTGGTCGAGGACGCGGCCGACGACGAGAAGATCGATCCGGCCGAACGCGAGCGCTTCGAAAGCCAGCTGCGCTACTTCAGCGACGTCGGCGGCGGGCCCACCCCCTCGGAATGCCAGCAGCGCCTGCGCGACGCCAAGGTCGCGGTGCTCGGGGTCGGCGGCCTCGGCGGCTGGGCTGCCTGGGGACTCGCCTGCCTCGGGATCGGGGAGATGTGGCTGGTCGACGGCGACCGGGTCGAGCCCAGCAACCTCAACCGCCAGATCCTCTACACCGAGGCCGACTTCGGGCTGCTCAAGGTCGAGGCCGCGGCGCGGCGGCTGCGCGCCTTCAACTCCTCGATCAAGATCACCTCGACCGCCCGGCGGCTCGAGAGCCAGGTCGAGATCGCCGACTTCATCCACGGCGCCGACTTCGTCGTCGACGCCGCCGACTGGCCGCCCCACGACGTCGAGCGCTGGTGCAACGCCGCCTGCTTCGAGGCCGGCATCCCCTACATCACGATGAGCAACGTCCTCCCCTTCGCCCGGGTCGGGCCGCTCTACGTCCCCGGCGAGACCGGCTGCTTCGCCTGCCAGGAGGCCGCCTACCGGCGCGAGTACCCGGCCTTCGATCTCGCGGTCGAAGCGCAGCGGGGCAGGCCGATGAAGGTGGCGACGCTGGGACCGGCCTGCGGGATCATCGGCGGCCAGGTCGGGATGGAGGTGCTCCACCACCTGACCGGGATCGCCACCCCCTCGACGCTCGGCATGGGGCACATCTACGACCTGCGGACGATGGAGGTCGAGCGCCACGAGGTGGTGCCCGAGCCCGACTGCCCGGTGTGCGGTCACCTGCAGCACTCGCTGCGCGAGCCGACCGAGACCGCGAGCGGGTAGGCGCCGCGGACGGCGGGTAGGTTGAGGCGACCGATGCGGCTCGCCCTCCTCCTCGCGCTCGCAGCCCTGCTCGCCGGCCTCCTGCCTGGCTGCGGCGGCGGCTCCTCGACCGGTTCCGGAACGAGCGGCGGCGACACGAGCGCCGCGGGCGAAGCGCCGGCCGGTGCCTCGCCCAGCAGCTGCGGCGCGCAATCGCTGCAGGCGACCGGCGTGCCGTGCGGCGAGGCGAAGGCGGTGCTGGCGGCCTGGCGGGCGGCGCCGGGGTGCCAGGTCGCCGCCGGCGCATCCCACGCCAGCTGCCGCGTCCGCGGCTACCTCTGCATCGCCGCCAAGCAGGGCGAACGGGCGGTGGTCAGCTGCGCCCTGCCGGGCAAGTCGATCCTCTTCCTGCCGAGCGACTAGCGAGCGAGCGACCGCCGCCCGCGGCGAGGTTGCCTTTTCGCCCGCAAAGCGCCTGAAACGGCAACCTCAACGAGCGACAGGCGGCTGGTCGCGGGGCGGAGCCTTGGCGACGCCGAAGCGCTCGACCGGGTCGAAGAAGAGCGCCAGCCAGAGAAACGGGGCGAGGCGAGGCGCGACGAAGGCGACCGGGATCGACGCGATGAAGACGATCGCGACGAAAAAGGCCCGGTAGCGGTATTCGCGCTCGTCCTCCGGCCGGAACCGGGTCAAGCCGGCCCGGTGCGCGTCGGCCGCCATCACCCAGCCCAGCACCGCGACCACGGCCAGGTTGATCGCGTAGACGACGATGCCGCCGGTGTCGTTGGCGTGGTCGCCGATCACCTCGCTGCTGAACGGCACCAGCACCACCCAGCCGAGGTAGAACAGGTTCAGCCCCAGCAGCCGCCCATCGAATCCGGTCACCTCGCCGAAGAGGCGGTGGTGGATCAGCCAGTAGCGGCCGATCACCGCGAAGCTGATCCCATAGGCGATGAAGGCCTCGCGTTCGTTCCAGATGGCCGCGCCGACGGTTTCCCCGTGCAGGTCCTTCGGGATCGTCAGGTTCAGCACCAGCAGCGTGATCGCGATCGCGAAGACCCCATCGCTGAAGGCGACGATCCGCGAGAACTCGATCTCGTTCTCCTCGCGCTTCTTCGCCGCCTCAGCTCGCGTCACCCTCCGGATCATCTAGGTCGACCGCGACGGAACCCCGACCCGATCCTTCCTACAATGGCGCGACGCCGGCGTAGCTCAGTTGGTAGAGCACTTCATTCGTAATGAAGGGGTCCCCGGTTCAAGTCCGGGCGTCGGCTCTGTAACGGCGGCCTGATTGCGGTTTGTCAGGTCGCCATCGCGGGACAGCAGGGAAGCTGGACCGTCCTTCACCGACGGCCGCTCTGATCCCGCAGCCGAGCCTCCGAGCCACCGGACCTAGATGCGCTTGGATTGATCCTGGTCGGCCGAGAGCACGCCGATCAGGCCGACGAGGAGTTCGGGGAAGAGTTCGAGGGAGGGCTCGAAGGGGTCGCCGGTGAGCTTGTAGTGGGGGGCGCCGGGGAAGGCGACGGAGAGGTCGCCGTCCCAGGTGGTGCTGCCGTCGGCGGCGGCGCGGTAGTGGCCCTTTCCGTGGAAGGGGGCGGGTGGGGCGAGGTCGGCTCGGGTCAGGGCGTGGTCGGCGCGGACCGCGGCCGCCTCGCCTTCGGCGCGGGCGGTGCGGAAGATCGCGATCCGGCCTCGGGACTCCTCGGTCGCGGCGTAGAAGTTGCTGCCTTCGCGGCCGGCGCCGCCGATCAATTCGGCGGCGCGGATGCCGTCGCGCCAGCGCGCCTGCAGGACCGGGACTTCCGGCCCCAGCGATGGTTCCTGGCTCGGCCTGATCAGGGGCTCGGCGGCGCGGGGCGCGGCGTGGGGCCGGCGGGCGGCGCGGTCTTCGCCCTGCCCTCCCTGGCCGGCCGCGAGGCACTGGGGCGCAATCGTTTCGACCGTGCCCGCGACGCGGTGGACGTCGAGGTCGAGGTAGCCGCCTTCGCCGGGGAAGTGCAGCGTCCCGACCCAGGTGCCCTTGCGGACGATGAACTGGCCGAGGCCGTGGCAGCTGCGCCCCGGCTTTTCCCAGCTGCGATTGGCCGCGGGGTGGAAGCGCATCGAAAGCTCGCCGAGCGAGCCGAAGCTCGCTTCGAGGCGGCTCTCGGTGGCGGTGCCGTGGGCGACGTAGGTGGTCGCGGCGATGTGGTCGCCCGACTTCACCGCCCCGGTTTCGACCGCGACGAAGATGCTTTCGCCGGAGTTGCCGACGTCGACGTGGTAGCGGCCATGCTGGAGGTGGAAGCCGGCGCTCGGCGAGGGCGTCGCCGCGCTCGCCGCAGGCGCCAGTGCGCAGCAGGCCGCCAGGGCCAGCGCCGCGAGGCAGGAGCGTCCCGCCCGCCTCACTTGAACCTCGCCACCCGCTGGTAGAGGCGCTTCACTTCCGGCCCGAAGTAGGCGCCGAAGTCGGTCTGCGGGTCTTCGGGGTAGCCGTAGTCGGTGACGCCGTTGAGGACGTCGCCGTGGATCGTCCAGCCGCCGCCGGATGCGCCGCCGGTGACCTGGCAGGGGACCGCGAGGGTCAACGGCCCCGGTGCGAGCAGCGATTCGGGGTCGTGCCCGAGATAGCCGGCGCCTTCGCAGAGGCGCTGGGTTTCGCCGTCGAAGGGACGGCCGACCGGGTAGCCGTGGATGTCGAAGTCCTGGTTCGCCGGCAGGTTGAAGGCGATCCGGTCGGCGCCGACGGCGGCCGCCAGGCGCTGGCCTTTTTCGTTGCGGCCGAGGACCGCGGCGGCGACGTCGAAGTTCTCGTTGCCTTCGCTGACCCAGCGGGTCGTCGCGTCGAGCCACTTGGCGGGGAAGACGCCGAACGGGCGCTGGCCGAAGCGGTAGGCGGGGACGAAGGTCCAGCGGCCGCGATACCAGTGGCCGCCGGAGCCGCCGAGTTCGTGCACGCAGTGGCCGGCGGTGAAGACGACGCTCATGTTCGGCGCCTGCACCGAGGTCCCCGAGCAGCGCCCGAGCTCGCCATCGACTTCGAAGAAGATCGCGCCGTTGACGCGCGAGACCGGCGTGGTCGGGTCGGGGACTTCGGCGAAGTCGGACTGCGGCGCCACCGGCTTCGGCGCCGCCGCGCTGGCGCTCGCGCCGCCCTCGCCGGCGCCGGGGCCCGCGACTTCGACCGGCACCGCGCGGCGCATCCGCGCCGGGGTCCAGAAGCGGCTGGCGCTGGCGGCGCTCCAGCCCTGGACGGAGACGCCCGCCGCGGCGCCGGCGCTCGCCGTCGCCGCCATCGCGCCGAGGGCGGCGAAGAGGCAGAGGAGGGTGCCCGCGCCGGCCCGGCGAACCCTGCTCCGCCGTCTCGTCATCCCCGACAACATTACTTGCGCATACGGGCGGGCTCGGCGTTCGTTCAATCCCCGCATGGACGCCTGGCCCCCCTATTCACGCAGCCGCTGCTCGATCGCCTCGGCGTAGGCGCCGTGCAGGGTCGAGCGAGCGCCGGGAGCGAGGGCCCCGTAGGCCTCCCCCATCGCCCGCGCCAGCGTCGTCTTGAAGGTGCGGCCGTGCCAGGCGTGGGCCTCGGCGGCGCGGCCGACGTGCAGGTGGACCAGCTCGTGCAGCAGCGTCTCCAGCGCGTCGCCGGGCCGGATGCCGGGATAGGCGGTGACCGAGAGCCGGAACTCGGCAGGGACCGCGAAGCCGACCCGGTTGGGGCGGCGGCGGGCGCGCCGCACCTTCAGCCCCGGGCGCGCCGCGGCGAGCGGGCCGCCGGCAAAGACCGGCAGCGCCCGCAGGCGGTCGAGCTCGCGGTCGAGCGCGATCCCGGCCACCTCGTAGTAGGAGGCAGGACGGGGGCGCGGCGGGCGCGGCGCTGGCCGAACCTCCACTCGGGGCGGGCTCGCCGGTGCGCCGCGACGGCGCCGGCGGCGGGGTCGCCTCAGCCCTGGCACCGCGGGCACCAGTAGGTCGTGCGGTTGTCGTCGCCCTGGCCGCGCGAGGAGATCGGGCCGCGGCAGCGGGGGCAGACGCCGCCGCGACGGCGGTAGATCCGGAACGGGTGGCGGCCGCTGTCGACGGCGGCGCTCATCATCTTGCGGGCGTCGCCGACGACCTCCCGCAGCTCCGCTTCGGAGAGGTCGGCCACCGGCCGCCAGGGACTGACTCCGGCGGCGAAGCAGGCTTCGCTCCTGAAGATGTTGCCGATGCCGGCGAGCAGGTGCTGGTCGAGCAGCGCGTCGCCGAGCTCGCGGCTCGGGTCGGAGCGGATCGCAGCGACGGCGGCATCGAGGTCGAACTCGGCCGCCAGGACGTCCGGGCCGAGGCCGGTGATCTGCGGGTGGCGCCGCAGCTTCGAGGTCGTCATCACCTCGAGCGTCGGGCCGCCGAACTGGACCGCGTCCCAGCCCCCGCCCGAGAGCACCGCCCAGGCCGAGCGCCGCGGCCGCCGCCACGGCGCCCCACGCCGGTAGAGGTGCCAGCCGCCGCTCATCCCCAGGTGGCTGTGCAGCGAGAGCTCGCCGAAGCAGAGCAGCAGGTGCTTGCCGCGGGCCTCGGCCCGCTCCAGGGTGCGGCCGCCGAGCCGCTCCACCCCGGCTGCCCGGCCGCGTGGGTTCGGAGCGCTCGCCGCCACCGTCTCGCCGACCAGGGTCGCGTCGAGGCGGTGGACGAGCCGCAGGATCGTGTCGCCCTCAGCCACTCCCGCAACCTTACGGACGGCGCTCGCCGGCGCTGGATGATCGATTCCACGGCGAGGTGCGACTGGGGGCGCGCCTGGCCGAGCCGCGAAGTGAATGCAGGTGCGTCATCCAGGTGGGCCTGGCCGTGGAATCGATCATCTAGATTGCCCTTGATGCTCCGTCGCCCCAGGATCGACCCGCTGGCCCAGCGGGTCGTGCTCAGCATGGCCGGCTGCCGGGTGGGGATCGGCAGCGCCACCTTCCTCGCCACCGGCCCGGCGATGCGCGCCGCCGGCCTCGGCGAGGCGAACGCCAGCGCCCGCGCCGTCGGCAAGGTCGCCGGCGGCCGCGACGTCGC
>DASXOF010000062.1:0-23847 GCA_036494495.1 Solirubrobacterales bacterium
GAGCGGCCGCCGCCCGATCGCCGTGAAGCCGCCGCCCCGCTCGCGCGGCGCCCACTCCGAGCCCGGGGCCCGGCGCGAGCCGATCAGCACCGCGGCGCCGGGCGGCAGCGAGGGGACGAGGGCGCGGCGCAGGTAGCCGCCCAGCGACTCGACGTGCTCGAAGCTGTCGAGCACGATCAGCGGCTTCGCCTCCGCGCGCGCCCCGGCCAGCGCGTCCTCGAGCTCATCCGGGGCCGGGGCGATGTCGCGGCCGTCGAGCCAGGTGGCCGAGAAGCCGGCCTCTTCCTCGGCCACCGCCACCGCCCGCCGCAGCAGCGCGGTCTTGCCGACGCCGCCGGCCCCGTGCACGAAGACGCCGGCGACTTCGCCTCCAGCCGCCCGCAGCGCCTCGCCGATCCGGCCCAGCTCGATCTCGCGGCAGACCAGCCGCGGCGCCCCCTTCGGAACCGGCGCAGGCGCGACCAGGCGCGAGCCGGCGTCGCGTCCGGTGGTCCCCCAGTCTGGGTCTGCGTCCGCCATCGAGGTGGACAAGGCCGCGTCAGGATCTCAGATCGGTCAGCCGTCGAGTGCAACCGTCGGACAGGCGGCCAGTGAGACCGAGCTGAGACCGATTCGATACTGACCGGGCGCCGGCCCGCACCTACTTTCGGCTCGCTTCGGGCGGGCGCGCCACGGCGTTGACCCGCGACGCCAATTCACGAAGGAGCCGAGAATGAAGAAGGTCTTCAAGTCCACCCCGGGAGCGGTGATCGTCCTCGGCGCCCTGGCGCTGGCCATCGCCGCAGCCGGCGGCGCCTGGGCGGCCAGCGGCGGCGGCGCCGGCAAGATCACCGTCTGCGTCAGCAAGAGCGGCGGCGCTCTCTACCAGGCCAAAAAATGCCAGAAAAAAGACAAGAAGCTGAGCTGGAGCATCCAGGGTCCCCAGGGCCCGAAGGGAGCCGAGGGTGCCGACGGTAAGAACGGCAAAGACGGGACCAACGGCGCGAACGGCAAAAACGGTGCCGTCGCCGGTCTCTCCGCGGCCCAGAGCGGGGTCGTCAACCTCAACGGCACTGAAAAAACCGTCCTCACGCTGGACCTGCCGGCCGGCAGCTTCATCGTCCAGGGCAAGGTCCAGGTCGGCGGCACGGCGACCTCCGCCGGCTACATGAACGACAGCTGCACGCTTGCCGACGGCTCGGCCTCGAACGACGCCCAGTTCAGCGCGCCGCTGACGCCGGCGCAGTTCCTCGGCATCCACATCGCCGAGACCTCGATGCCTATGCAGATCGCCGTCACCACCACCAGCCCGAGCACGGTCACGCTGGGCTGCGAAAACGTCTCGAGCGAAGGCACCGCGTTCTCGACCGGGGCCACCGACAGCGTCATCAGCGCGGTCCAGACCAGCGGCAATTCCTAACCACCCGTCTGCCCGCCCCCCGCTCTGGGCAGACCGTACGCGCTCCGGGACCCTCACCGGTCCCGGAGCGCGTGTCGTCTCGGGGTGCGAAGGTGGGTCGGTGAGCCGCTCGATCGCGATCATCGGCGCTCCGACGAGCGCCGGCGCCTATTCGCCGGGACAGGAGGACGCGCCGGTGGCGTTCCGCGAGGCGGGACTGGCCGCGGCGCTGAGCGAGGCCGGGTTCGAGGTGGTCGACCGCGGCGACATCCCGAAGTGGCGCTGGCGACCCGACCGCGGGAGCCCGCGGGCGATGAACGCCAACGCTGTCGCCGCCGGGATCCGCGCCGTCGCCGAAGAGGTTGCGGCCGCGGCCGCGGCCGGCCAGACGCCGCTGGTGCTGGGAGGCGACTGCACGGTCGGGATCGGCAGCATCGCCGGCATGCGCTCGGCGCTGCCGCGCCTGCGGCTCCTCTACTACCACGCCCATCCCGACCTCAACGTGCCGAGCGCCGTCGTCGACGGCGCCTTCGACTGGATGGGGGTCGCCCACATGCTCGACCTGCCCGGCGCCGACGCGGTGGTCGCCAACGCCGCCCCGGGTGGCGCCCCGGTGCTCGCGGCCGAGGAGCTGATGCTGATCGCCAACTCCGCCCCGCGCTGCTCCGCGCACGAGCTGCGGGTTATCGCGGAGCGCGGCATCGCCAACGTCCCGGAATCGGAGGTCGGCGCCGACCCGGTCGCCGCGGCTCGCCGCGGGCTCGAGTGGGCGAGCCACTCCGACGGCTACCTCGTCCACCTCGACACCGACACGATCGACTTCGCCGAGCTGCCGCTCGCCGAGAACACCGACCGCAACGTCGGCCTCCCGTTCGAGACGGTGATGAGCGGCCTCGACGTCCTCCTCGGCGGCGAGCGCCTCGCCGCACTCACCGTGACCGAGGCCAACCCCCACCATGGCGAGCCCGGCGGCGCGACCTTCCGCACCTTCGTCGAGCGCCTGGCCCACTCCTTCGCCGGATATGACAGCGTCGATACATCATGATTTACTGACGCGAGCGATGATCAAGCTGACCCCCACCTCCTACCTGGTGTTGGGAATGGTCCGCCTCGGCATCAGCTCGGGCTATGCGATCAAGAAGGCCGCCGACAGCTCGACGCAGAACTTCTGGCCGATCTCGCTGGCGCTGATCTATCCGGAGCTGGCGCGGCTGGAGGACGGCGGCCTGCTGAAACGGCGCAGCGATCCCCGCGGCGAACGGGCCCGGTCGGCTTATCGGATCACCCCGAAAGGCGAGAAGGCGCTCGTCGCCTGGCTGCGCTCGCCGAAGGTGGCACCGGTCCAGATCCGCGACGAAGCGATGCTGAAGCTGTTCCTCGCCGACGCGCTCGGAGAGGACGACCAGCTCGCCTTGGTCAGGGCCCTGCGGGAGCGCAACCGCGCGACGAAGGCAGGCCTCGAAGCGGAGATCGTCCCGCGCGCCGAGGCCCTCGAGGCGCAGGGGATCCGCTACGTCGCCGTGGCCGCACGCCTCTCGGCCGATCTGCTCCGCTACGCCGAGGGCTGGCTCGGGCGCCTCGAGCGAAAGCTCGAGAAGGGCTGAGGCTCAATCCTTCGATCGGCACGTCTGGACGACGTCGCCGACCATCTCAGAGCCGTCGCCGAACTCGACTTCGACCTGCGCGCCGAAGTGGCCGTTCGCGCACTCGGCGGTGAGGAAGGAGTGCTGCTTGCCCTTGTAGGTCCATTTGCGGTCGATCGTGAACTCGGCGCCGCTGAAGGAGCCCGCGCCGCCGGCGATCCTCGGGATCGAGACCGAGATCTTGTAGCCGTAGGGGCCGCTGGCCTTCGAGACCTTGGCGACCGCGATCAGGGCGGTCGGGAGGGGCACGTGGGCATAGACGTAGTAGAGCTGCTCGTTGTAGGCCTTGCCGCCGTAGCCGCCCTCGGATGGGCCGTTGAAGGCGAGGAGGGGGCCCTTCGCCGTGAAGGCGGCCTGTTCGGGGAACTGCACCTCGGCGGTCGAGGTGCCTTTGCCGATCAGGGCGTCGCCGCAGGCTTTCATCGCCGCGGCGGGCGGGGAGGCTTTGATCTGGCTCAGAGAGCAGGTCGGCAGGCCGGTGGTGTCGATCCCGATGTGCTTGTCGACCAGGAGTTCGGTGCTCGACGCGGGCGGTATGTGAGCGCCGTCCGCCGTCGAGACGGTGGCGCTGCCGTGAAAGGAGATCGGCGCCATCGTGCTCTTCGGCAGCGCCTTCGGGCTGGTGGCGCCGTCGATCTCCAGCCTCAGGTCGCCCACCAGCACCGTCACCGCCGAGGCGTTGGCGACCACGACGATCGCGGTGAGCACCATCGCGATTCCGACCACCGCTCCGACCCGACCCCTGCGAATTCGCTCCATCGTTCCCCGCTCCCTCGATTTCTATCGGCGCTGATACATCGAAGCCGATAGCCGAGCAGAGCGCAATGGAACTCGCAGGACCAGTCCTCGGAAGCCGATCGAGTCGTCCGGGCCTACCGCGAAGTGGGCGGTACCGGGCTCGAACCAGTGACCTTTCGGGTGTAAACCGAACGCTCTCCCAACTGAGCTAACCGCCCCCGCTCAGAGACTACCCCGGTGCGTCGAGGTTGGGGTTGGGCGTGGGCGGGTCGCCGCGGCCGGCTTCGAGCTGGTCGAGGCGGGCGCGGATCGCCCGCAGCTCGGCCAGGACCTGGTCCTCCTTCGCCGAGGCTTCGACCTCGGCGTTGATGAAGCGGTCGGCGATGAAGGCGGTGAGCAGGGCGACGAAGCCGATGCCGACGAACATGATCGTGATCCCGATGATCCGGCCGGCCGTGCTTTCGACGTGGATTTCGCCGTAGCCGACGGTGGTGACCGTGGTCACAGCCCACCAGACGCCGTCCCAGGTGCTGACCCCGTGGCTGTCTTCGACGCTGGCGAAGACGACGCCGCCGACGATCACGGTGCCGGCCGCGACCATCGCCGCGTAGCGCATCCCCTCCAGCGAGAGCAGCCGCCGCAGCGAGAGGATGCGGACCAGGCGCAGCAGCCGCACCAGCCGGAAGAGCCGGCCGGACTGCCAGCCGGCGGGCGCGAAGGGCGGCGTCACGACCACCACCGCGACGTCGATCAGGTGGCGGAGCAGCCAGCGCCTGCGGTCGGGAACGACGGCGAGCATCACCACCATCTCGACCAGGAAGATGGTCCAGGTGGTCCAGTTGAGGATCGTGGCGACCGTGGTCCACGGGTCGCCGAGGTCGGACTCCTGGATCACCAGGATCGGCACCGTCAGCAACGCCGCCGCCACCACCGGCCATTCGAACCGCTCCTGGATCCGCTGCGCCCGCGCCTCGCGCGGATCCAGCGTCTGCGCCGCCTCCGAGCTCACCGCGAGATCCTTCCGAGCGAGCCGGACGGCGCCCGGCGGCCGGCCTGAGAGACTTCCCGGCATCGAGCCCGAGCAGAAGCCATCCGTCTCGCTGCCGCGCAATCAGTTCATCGCCCTGGTCATCGGGGTCTGCGTGCTGAGCGCGGCGATCGGCTCGGGGATCGCGCTGCTGGCGCAGACCGGGCCGGAAGGGCCGGCCGGGAAGCAGGGTAAGCGCGGGCCGGAGGGGCCACGCGGGCCCGAAGGCGAATCGGCGACCGCGGAGCTGGGCGGGGTCGAAGTCGAAGTCGAAGAACTGCGCGGGCAGCTGGAAGGGCTCGAAAGCAGCGCCGGCGAAGGCAACCCGGAAGTCGAAGAACGGCTCGAACGGGTCGAAGAAGAAGTCGAAGAACTCGGCAGCGTCGCGTCCGAACTCTGCAGCGAAGCCGAATTCGAATTCTTCTGCTGACGCGGGCGGGTTGAACCGCCGCGCTCGCCGCCCCGTATACGGGAGCGATGACGACTGGTTGGGTCAACTGGCGGCGGCGCCTCGCTCTGGCTTTGGTGACGGCAATTGCCGTCGCTTCCTTCGCCGGCCTGCGCGCCGCCGCCGGTGAGTCGGCCACCGCGACCGCCAGCCGCGCCAAGACCGAGCGGATCGCCAACTTCGAATACCAGCCGACGCCCCTGACCGTGAGCGCCGGCACCACCGTCACCTTCTCCAACGCGAGCAAGATCTCCCACACCGCGACCGAGAACGGCGGCGGCTTCAGGACCGGCGTGATCAAGCCCGGCGAATCGGCGAGCGTCACCTTCAAGCGGGCCGGCACCTACGTCTTCCACTGCTCGATCCACCCGTTCATGCACGGGAAGATCGTCGTCCGCTAGCGAGCTTCAGTAGCCTCGAACGGGATGGACGTCTCCACCCTGTGGCGCTCGGCGCTGCTCCAGCTCCTCGCCGTCGCCGTTCTCTTCGTCGCCCTCGCGCTGGCTCTCCCCAAGAGCTTCTTCGAAGACTGGGGCTGGCTGGTCGGCCCGCTCGCCTGGCTCCTCTGCGCCGCCTTCACCGCCCGCGTCCTCTCGCTGCCGCGCAACCCGACCCTCTTCGGCGCCGTCCTCGCCGGCGTCCCCAGCCTGCTCGCCGTCGTCCTCGACGCCCACGAGGCCGGCATGATCCTCGCCGTCGCCTGCTTCGGGCTCTGGTGCGGCTGGCTAGCTCAGCACTCGGGCTTGCCGTCTTCGCCGAGCGGCCGCATCGAGTAACCGCCGCGGCGCGGGAAGCCCATCGGCAGCGGCCCGGCGATCGCGTAGTCGAGACGGGCGTAGATCGGCTGTCCGTTGCAGTCGATGACCTTCGAGAGCCGCAGCGTCGCCCGCGGATGGGTGACGTGGCCGGCGGCGCAGTAGGGGACGCAGTCGTTGACGAAGGCCCGCGCCGTCGCCTTCGCCCTCGCGCCCCCGTAGCTCTGCCAGTGGACCCGGTTCATGCCGAAGGTCCCGTCGCCGGAGAGGAGGAAGAAGTGGGGGCGGTAGTAGAGCTTGTCTTCGCCGAGGGCGCGAACGACGCGGACTTTCTGGGGTTCGGCGGGTTGCGGTTCGGGAGTGGGCGATCCGGCCGCCTGCTCCCGTTCCCGGGCGGCGCGGAGTTCGGCTTCGTCGAGGGGGCCGGGTATCACGCTGGGAACGCTGTAGTCGCCCTCCCAGCCAGCGCCCTCGATGACCGGATACTCGAAGGCCACCCCACCCGCCGCCGGGTTGCCTGCCCGATGGTGGACGGTGAGGGTGATGACGTCGGGCGCCGTGACCAACAGCGTGGTCGGCACGTTGGTCCCATTGGCGTCGTGGGCGAGTTCGGCCCTGATCGTGAACGACACGACTTCGTGCTCGGCCCAGACGACCTCGGCGGACCGGTCATCGACCTGTCGCAGCTCCTGCCCTTCGGCGAGTCCAACCCGCCAGGAGAATTCCTCGGGACCAGCGGGGCCCTGGATCGAGGGGAAGGTCTCGAACCCGTTGTACATCGGCGGTTCCGCCGCCCCGGCCCTCGCGCTCGCGCCGAGCATCGTCGCGCCCACGACGATCACCACCAGCAGTAGTCCCCCGACCTTCCGCATCGCCGCCAATGCTGACAGACCGGCACACGTAGAGTGGCCATCGTGCGCGAGGGGTACACCGCCGAGCAGGCCACCTCCTTCGGGGCCGCTGCCGCCGAGTACGAGCGGTCGCGGCCGACCTATCCCGAGGAGGCGGTCGATTGGATCGTGCCGGCGGGGGCGCGGGCAGCGGTCGACGTCGGGGCGGGCACCGGCAAGCTGACCCGAGCGCTCGCGGCGCGCGGCCTGGAGGTGACCGCGGTCGAGCCCTCCGACGGGATGCGGGAGACGCTCGAAGCAGAGCTGCCCGCGGTACGGGCGCTGACCGGGAGCGGCGAGCGGCTGCCGCTCGAGGACGGCTCGGTCGACCTCGTCACCTACGCCCAGGCCTGGCACTGGGTCGAGGGGCCGGCGGCGCTGGCCGAGGCGGCGCGGGTGCTGCGCCCGGGCGGGCGGCTCGCCTGCGTCTGGAACCTGCGCGACGACGAGTCCGGCTGGATGCGGGAGCTGGCGCTGCTGATCGAGCGCTTCGGCTCCAACACCGTGGTCGAGACCGACTACTCCTTCGGCCAGCCGTTCGGGCCGACCGAGCAGCTGGCGGTCCCGTGGACGCGGCCGATCAGTGGTGAGGGGCTGGTGGAGCTGCTCGCCTCACGCTCCTACGTGATCGTCGCCCCCGAGGAGGAGCGGCAGCAGCTCTTCGCCGCAGTCCGGGAGCTGGCAGCCACCCATCCCGACCTGGCCGGCCGCGAGAGCTTCGAGATGCCCTATATAACGCGCTGCTTCCGGGCCGAGCTGGCGCTCGGCTGAGCCGACGGCGCGGCGGGCCGGGCTTTCAGCCGCGGCGTGGCGCTGACACGGATCTCATCGCGCGCCTTGCGCGCCGTCCGGTGCGAGCGCAGCCGCACCTGCCGTTTGCGCTCCGCCCGCTCGCGCCGCGCCTGCCGCTGCGCCGCGGTCTCCTCGAGCGAGGAGCGGACGACGTGGAGGACGGAGCCGACGACCAGCATCACGACGCCGGTCCCGGTGGCGCCGGTGAGGATCGAGAGCAGCGACACGAACATCAGCAGGTAGAAGAAGAACTGCAGCGGCTCGGTGGTGCGCCGCGGGTCCTCGAGGTCGACCTTGGGCCGCCCCATCCGCACGCTCGGGCGCCGCAAGTGCGGCAGCCGCAACTCGGGGACGCGGATCGCGGGGAGGCGGAAGTTGGTCAGGTGGTGCACTGCGGCCCTCGTTCGTCGAGCCGCCCGGGATCCCTGCGCCTGCAGGGATCCGCTCAGCCCGGCGAGCTAGGGCGCCGGCGACCGGCGGTCCGGCGGCGGCAATGTCGGCAGCGCGTAGCGGCGCGCGGCCAGCGTGTCGAGGGCTTCCTGCCAGTGCTTCGAGGGACCGGACACCGCTTGCAACGCCTCCGCCGCGTCCCCTGAATCTTCTTGCTTGGTCGGCGGGCGTTCTTGCGGGTTCAGACGACGACCGAGCTTTTAAGCTCGGCCCCGACGACCGTAACGACGACGGCAATGACTCGGAGGTCAGCGACCTGCGCGCTCTGTCCCCGAAGTGCCGTCATTGCAGAGCAATATAGCGCGACCTCGGCTTCGCTCAAAGCCCTTCGAGCTCGGCGCGGAAGCGCGAGCTCGGCTCGACCCCGGCGCCAGCCTCGCGCGCCGCCGCGGCGAGGGCGCGATCGGAGGTGACGACGGTGACCTCGCCCTGGCCGACCCACTCCCCCAGCCGCCGCACGATCTCCTGGTCGGCGGCATCTCGGCCCGGCACCGAGGCCCACTTGACCTCGACCCGCTCCACCGGCAGCAGCCGCCGCGGCTGGCGCTCCAGGACCATCGTCACGCGCTCGCCGCTGTGCGCAGCCCAGCCCTCGAGCTGCGCTGCGAGCCGCTCGATCGCCCCCGCCCGGTCCCGCCACCAGCCATCGGGGCGCGAGCCGACGACGTTCATCGCATCGACCACCCGGTGCACGTGGGCAGGTTTGCACGGCGAGGAGGCTGACCGCGGTCGGATCAGGGAAGATGGGGCCATGCCCCAACCCGGACGCAGAGGGAAGAAACGGCAGGAGCGCGGCGACTACGGCTGGGTGATCTCCTTCGGTTGCAAGAACACCGGCGAACTGAAACGCCTCAAGGTCGCGACCGACCCCTCCAGCGACACCAGCCCGATCGACGTCCCCTGCGCCTGCGGCGAAACCCACCGCGTCACCGTCTCCCCCTACCGCCGCCGCCGCGCCGCCGACGAGCCGTTCGACCTCGAGGTCGTCTCGCTCGACGAGCTGCGTTGAGCGGGCTCGCCGGTCCAGTCGAAACCAGCGCAACGCTGCGCTCCCCGCGCGTTGCCCCCTGCTATGTCACCGTAAATTCCGCCGTGGTCGACAAGAGCAGGCTTCCACTCATGGTGCCGTTACTCGCATTGCCGCCGACACCGTTTGCACTGGGGCAACTGCCCGTATAACTGTAAGCGATTCCACTCACCGCAAAGGTGGCAGTCACCTTTCCGCTCGCTTCGTTCGTGAACGTGACCTTGCTCAGTGGTCCCTGTGCGCCAATTTCGACCTTGCAGGTGACCCCCACGGTTTCAATGACGATCATGGCCCCAGAACAGACGATCGTTACCTTTGCGTGGGTCGGGGCAGGTTCTGTTTCCGGTTTTTCGAACAAGAAGCCACAAAAGGTCGTCGTGATACTGGCTTTCACTCCCGCCAGAGTGCCACCACTTGTGCACGTCGCATGCAGCGGCAGCACGGCTTCTGTTTCTTTTTCCTGAAGCCCACTCCAGTCGAGCACACTGCATTTGACAATGCCGACTTTCGTCACGATCTGGATCGGACTCACCTGACTCCCCGTGATCGTGCCCCCACTTACCGATGCGATGTGGTATTCCGCGAAGGCAGAGGTCGCGGATATCGCGCCGATGACTCCGATCATGGCGATGGCCGTGGCCAAGTGCTTGAGCTTGCGCATTGCTTTCGCTTTCTCGAAGTTCGCCGCCGCTGTGGGCGCAGCGGTGTGACAAGTCGGAGCGCTTGAGCCTTACGCCTTTCCTCCCATAGATCAAACCGAGTCAGGCGAGATGGGGATCTGCAAACTCGAGGCAAGTGATGCCTCGATCTTCGGCCTGCAAATGGCGACCGCCCGGATCTTGCGTGTGCGGATCCGTGCGCCGCGGCTCTGTGCCCAAACAGGCCGCCGTGGCCAGCGAGGCGCTAGCGCGGCAGCGTTCGCGGCAGGCCGAAATAACGCAGCCAGCCGTCATCGTGGAAGCGGGTGATGGCCACGATCTCCTCGCCCTCGAGGCTGAGCACGAGGACGCCGCCGATACGGCGGATCTGCGCCTGTGGGTCCTCCACGTAATAGGCGAACGCGGCCTGGCCGTTGGCACCGGTGGGGATCAGGTGCGGTCGCCTGTCGTCTTTCCACAGCGGGAGGATGTTGAGGAAATCGGCGATCTCGGCCTTGCCCGTGTATTCCCCGGGCTGCGGAGGCATCCGGAGCCAGGCGTCGTCGCTGAGCAGCTCGACCACGGTCTCGACGTCGCCGGCTTCGAAGGCCTCGCTGAACCGCGTGAGCAGCTGGCGTTGCGCCGGCGATGTCGGCAGGCCGGCTCCCCCCTGACGCTCGGGCGCCGCGTCGATCGCCGCCCGCGCCCGCTGCAGGGCGCTGTTGACCGAGGCCTCGGTCGTCTCCAGCATCTCCGCCACCTCGGCGGCGCGGTAGCCGAGCACGTCGCGCAGCACGAGGACAGCGCGCTGGCGTGGCGGCATCCGCTGCAGGCCGGAGACGAAGGCGAGCCCGACCGACTCCTTGGCCTCGTAGCGGGCGTCGGGCCCGGGCGCGCCGTCGGGCAGCCCCTCCAGCAACGAGTCGGGGAAGGGCTGGAGCCAGATCGGCTCCGGGGCGCGGGTCGGCTCCGGCGCTCCCGGCGGCAGCTCGAAGTCGCTCATGGCCGCCGCCCGCCGATCGCCCTCGCGCAGCATGTTGAGGCAGCGATTGGTGGCGATCCGGTAGAGCCAGGTGCGCAGCGAGGAGCGCCCTTCGAAGTTCGGCAAGGCTCGCCAGGCGGAGAGCAGCGCCTCCTGGACGGCGTCCTCGGCATCCTGCAGCGAGCCGAGGATCCGGTAGCAGTGGACCTGCAGCTCGCGCCGATAGGAATCGATCTCAACCGAAGTGACCTCATGGTGCATTTCCCTATTGAGACACAGGCGGCGGCTGAAACTCATCGCTGAATTCGTGGGGCGCCCTTTGTCTCAACGGGCATGACCAACAGACAAAGATGGATCCTCGTCCTGGCCGCCCTGGCGGCCTTCATGACCAGCCTCGACACGCTCGTGGTGACGACCGCGCTGAGCACGATCCGGCGCGACCTCGGCGCCTCGGTCGAGCAGCTCGAGTGGACGGTCAACGCCTACAACCTCAGCTTCGCGGTGCTGTTGATGACGGCCGCCGCGCTGGGCGACCGCTTCGGCCGCCGGCGCCTGTTCGCGCTCGGCATCGGCCTCTTCGTCCTCGCCTCGGCGGCTTGCGCTCTGGCGCCGTCGATCGGAGCGTTGATCGCGGCCCGCGCCGTCCAGGGCGCCGGCGCCGCCACCGTCACCACCCTCGCCCTCGCCCTCGTCGGCTCCGCCTTCCCGCCCCAGACCCGCGGCTCGGCGCTCGGCATCTTCTTCGCCGTCAACGGCCTTGCGGTCGCCGGCGGGCCGCTGGTCGGCGGCGCCGTCACCGAGGGGATCGCCTGGCAGTGGATCTTCTGGCTCAACGTCCCGATCGGCCTCGCCCTGATCCCGCTGGTGCTGAAACGGATCCCGGAGAGCCACGGCCCCGACTCGCGGGTCGACCTGCCCGGGCTGGCGCTGGTCAGCGGCGGCGTGCTCGGCATCGTCTGGGCGCTGGTACGGGGCAACTCCGCGGGCTGGGCGAGCGCCGAGGTGATCGGCGCCGGGGTCGCTGGGTTCGCATTGCTGGCGGCCTTCGTCGCGGTCGAGTTGCGCACCCGGGCGCCGATGCTGCCGATGCGCTTCTTCCGCTCACGCGCCTTCTCGGCCGGCAACGCCGCGATCTTCTGCGCCGTCGGCGGCCTCTTCTGCGCGGTCTTCTTCATGTCGCAGTTCCTCCAGGCGGGGCTCGGCTACGGGCCGCTCGGCGCGGGCCTGCGGCTGCTGCCCTGGACGGCGACCCTGTTCTTCGTCGCCCCGGTTGCCGGCAAGCTGGTCGACCGCTTCGGCGAGCGTCCCTTCCTCGTGGTCGGGCCGCTGCTGCAAGCGATCGGGATGGGCTGGATCGCGCTGATCGCCGAAGCCGGGATGAGCTACGCCGAGATGATCCCGCCGCTGATGGTCGCCGGGATCGGGATCTCGATGTCCTTCCCGGCCGCCCAGAACTCGGTCGTCAGCTCGGTACCGCCGGAGGCGATCGGCAAGGCCGCCGGCACCAACAGCACGATGCGCGAGCTCGGCGGCGTCTTCGGAATCGCGATCGGCGTCGCCGCCTTCGCCGGCGCCGGCGGCTACGCCTCGCCGTCGGACTTCACCGACGGCTTCGTGGCCGCAATGGGGGTCTGCGCCGGCATCTCGCTGCTCGCGGCTCTGGCCGGCTCGTGCCTGCCGAGCATGGCGAGCACGCCGGATCTAGACAGCGGTTCGGCGAACGCGGCGGCGGCCAAGCCGTAGCGACTAGCCACTGCGTCGCTCACCGTGACGGATACGACAAGGCTATGTGACCATGAGCGCCGCGCTGCCGGAAAGCTGCACCGATCCACTCAGAGTGCCAGTACTACTCGTGTGGCCCGTGGTTGTACTCGGACACTTGCCGTTATCGGTGTAGGCGAGGCCACTGACCGCAAAGGTCACGGTCACCGTTCCGCCCACGTTACTCGTGAAACTGACCGCGCTTAGCGGACCCTGCGGTGGGAGACTAAGTTCGCACCCCAGCCCGAGACTTTCATGGACACTGATACTCGTACCTGAGCTACAGAGAATCGTCAGACTTGCGTGAAGCGCGGGACTTGTTATCGGGGTCTCGAGTCTCAGACTGCAACTAGCGCTACTCACCGTGACCGGCAACCCCGCAAGGCTGGCGCCACTCCATTCAGGATGCACTGTCCCCGTCAATTCTGTTTCAGCATTCTGCGAGCCAGCGACTTTGAAGACACTCGGTTTCACCGTGCCCACATCAGTACCAAGTTGAAGTTTAGATACCTGACTTCCGGCGATACTTCCGCCACTCACAGATTCGATGTAGTAGCCGGCGAACGCCGAGGCTGCCGTTGTCGCGCCGATCGCCGCTATCACCATCGTGGCCGCGGCCAAGAGCTTCAGCATGTGCATATCTCGCTCCTTCCTCGAGGGTCGCCACAACCGCTCGCGCGGCGCTCCCGCAGCTCAAGCGGAAGGAGCCAAGGCTTAGCGGCTCCTAGCTCAGCGAAAGGACCGGGCTCAAGATGTCGGTGAAATCGACCACCGATACAAGGGCCTGCAAATCCTCTTCGACCGATAACCGCGTGTCCCAAACCGTGCGGCGCGGTTTTGCGCTCAGTTGGGCAGCAACGGGGATCGCGAGTCCCGATCCTTGTGGTGCAGTTTCGGGCCGGATCGGATCTCGGACGCGCCTATGCCGGAGGAGTCGCGGGGAGGCCCAGGCGCGGCTGCGAGTCGGCGGGCTCCTCGGCGACGCCGCGCTGGTCCGCGGGCGTGTCGCGGCCGCTGCGGCTCAGGTAGTAGACGAAGGCGGCGATCGTGGCGGCGAAGACGAGGCTGACGGGGCCGGTGCCGAGGCCTAGGCCGCCCTTCGATTTCGAGAGCCAGTCGGCTACGGAGGCGCCGAGGGGGCGGGTGACGACGTAGGCGAACCAGAAGGCGAGGATCGGGTTCATGTTGGCGCGGAAGCAGCCGAAGGCGGGGATGGTGATGACGGCTGCGAAGAGGAGGATCGAGCCGAAGTAGCCGAGGCCGAGAGTGACTGCCGTGAGGTCTCCGGCGGCGGTGCCGAGGGCGAAGGTGGCGAGGACGGCGGCCCAGTAGAAGAGCTCGCGGCGGGGGGTGGTGATGCTGTGGATCGAGAGGGTGCCCTCGACCCGGTGCCAGGTGCGGAAGACGAGGGCGAGGGTGAGGGCGAAGAAGATGGTCGAGGCGATGTAGGGGACGCCGAGGCCGACGTGGAGGACGTCGGCGGCCATGGTGCCGAAGACGCCGACCATTGCCACCGCCAGCCAGTAGGCCCAGGGCACGTAGCGGTCCTTGGCGAACTGGGCGTAGAGAGCGGCGGAGAAGGCGACGAAGCCGATCACGACCGCTATCTCGGGCACGATCGCGTGGACGAGGAAGTCGGAGGTCGACTCGCCCATCGCGGTGGTCAGGGCCTTGACGATCCAGAAGAAGGCGGTGACTTCCGGGACCTTCGAGAAGCCGGCGCGGCTGTAGCGGGTGTAGCGCGGGGCGGCGGTCATGTCGGGGCGCCGGAGCGCCGGGGCACCGTAGGCGGGCGCGTTTAAGCCGAGATGAGACGTCGTCAGACCGCGAAGGCGATCGCCAGGACGATGCCGACGACCAGGCAGTAGATGCCGAACGGGGTGAGGCGGTTGCTGCGGAAGAAGCGGAGCAGGAACTTGACCGCGAACCAGGTGGTGATGCCGGCCGCGATCGCGCCGACCAGAGCCTGGCCGCGGACGCCGTCGCCGGCTGAGCCCATCAGTTCGGGCAGCTTCAGGACCCCGGCGGCGCCGATGATCGGGGTCGCCAGGAGGAAGGCGAAGCGGGCGGCGTCCTCGTTCGAAAGGCCGGTCAGGAGGCCGCCGCCCATCGTCACGCCGGAGCGGGAGATGCCGGGGATCAGGGCCGCCGCCTGGGCGGTGCCGATCGCCGCCGCCTGCTTGAAACTCATCGTCCGTGAGATGCGCGGGTCAGAGTCGCCCTCCCAGTCGTCGGGCTCGGGCGCCCGCCGCCGCAGGCGCTCGAAGGCGAGGAGAAGGACGCCGTTGACGGCCAGGAAGATCGCCGCCACCTCGGCCGAGGCGAAGAGGGTCCGCAGCGGGTGCTCGAGGGCGATGCCGAGGATGCCGGCCGGGATCGTGCCGATCACCAGGAGCCAGCCGAGGCGGGCGTCGTCGTCCTCGGGGTCGAGCCGGCCGCCGGCGCGGACCGAGCGCCAGAGGCCGCCGAGGATCCGCTTCCAGTCCTCCCAGAAGAAGATGAAGAGGACGAGGGCGGTGGCGCAGTGGGTGGCGACGAGGAAGGCGAGGAAGTAGTCGTCGTTCTGGTGGATGTTCCAGCCGAAGACGTGGGGCAGGATGACGCTGTGGCCGAGGCTCGAGATCGGGAAGGGCTCGGCGATGCCCTGGATGACGCCGAGGACGATCGATTGGAAATAGGAAATCGGTTCCACGGCGCGGCATCCTCACCGCCCTTCATTAAGGCGAGATGAGGATCGTGACCTCGGCGCCGCCGCCGGGCAGGTTGGCGGCGCCGGCCTCGCCGCCGTGGGCGCGGGCGACGGTGCGGACGATCGACAGGCCGAGGCCGGAGCCGCCGTCGCGGCGGCTCTGCGAGGCGCGGCTGAAGCGCTCGAAGGCGCGGTCGACGAACTCCTCCGGGAAGCCGGGCCCCTGGTCGCGGATGCAGATCTCGACCGCCCCCCCGTGCCGGGCGGCGCCGATCGTGACCGTGCCGGCGCCGTAGCGCAGGGCGTTGTCGACGACGCTGCCGACCGCCTGGTCGAGTCGCAGCCGGTCGGCGACGATCTCGATCGCCCCGTCTTCGACGACGATCTCCCGCCCCTCCTCGGCCGCTCGCCGCGAGAAGCGCCGCCGCACGCTCTCGAGCACCTCGTCGAGCTCCACCGGCCCGAGCCGCAGCGGCAGCTCTCCGCCCTCGGTCTCGGCGATCGTCAGCAGGTCTTCGGCCAGCTGGGTGAGGCGGTCGCTCTCCTCAGCCGCCGAGGAGAGCGCCGCCCGCAGCTCCGCCGGCGACCGTCCTTCCGCCAGCGCCAGCTCGAGCTCGGTGCTGAGGATCGCCAGCGGCGTCCGCAGCTCATGGCTGGCGTCGGCGACGAAGGCCCGCTCGTGCTCGATCGCTTCCCCGATCCGTCCCAGCATCTCGTTCAGGGTCTCGCCGAGGCGGGCGATCTCGTCGCCGCTCGGCGGCACCGGCAGGCGCTCGTCGGGCGCGGCGGCGGAGATCGACTCGGCCCGGGCGCGCATCTCCTCGACTGGCCGCAGCGCCGCCGCCGCCACCCAGTAGGCGGCGATCGAGGCCAGCAGCAGCGCCACCGGCTCGCCGATCAGAAGCAGCTGCATGAGGTCGCTGAGCGAGTCTTCCTGGTCGCTGGTGGCGGCGCCGACGACGGCGATCCGCCCTTCGCCCCGCGAGCTCGCCGGCACCGCCAGCAGCCGGCCGCTGCCGTCGAGCGCCGGCACCGAGCTGCGGTCGAGCAGCAGCGGCCCGCGCAGCGCCCGCCGCAGCTCGGCGCGGGTCAGCAGCACCTGGTCGCCGACCACGTCCGAGGAGTCGAGCACGCGCCCGTCGGGGCTCAGCACCTCGGCGAAGGCGTCGCTGCGGCCGACCAGTCGCTCGTCCCCCTCGACGACCGCCTGGCGCACCCCGGCGGCGAGTTCGGCGGCCCGCGAGCGCAGGCCGGAGTCGACCGTCGCGTCGAGGTCGGATTCGAAGCGCAGGTAGACGAAGACCCCGCTCGCGGCGAGGACGACCGCCATCACCAAGGCGAAGACGAGGGTGACGCGAAGGCGGATCGAGAGGCGGTTCAGATGGGTCAGCGGCCACCATCTTTGCGCAGCCTGTAGCCGGCGCCGCGAACCGTCTCCAGCGAGTTGAGCCCGAAGGGGACGTCGATCTTGCGGCGCAGGTAGCGGATGTAGACCTCGATCACGTTGGAGCGGTGTTCGAAGTCGTACTCCCAGGCCTGCTCGAGCAGCTGGGTGCGGGTGAGGACGCTGCCGGGGTGGCGCATGAAGGCCTCCAGCAGGGTGAATTCCTTGGCCGAGAGGTTGATCTCCTCCTCACCGCGCCAGACCTGGCGGGTCGCCGGGTCGAGCCGCAGGTCTCCGACCTCGAGCAGCGTCGGCCGCTCGGTCTGGCCGCGGCGCACGAGCGCCCGCAGCCGGGCCAGCAGCTCGGCGAAGGAGAAGGGCTTGGTCAGGTAGTCGTCGGCGCCGCCGTCGAGCCCGGCGACCCGGTCCTCGAGGGCGCCGCGCGCGGTCAGCATCAGGACCGGCGACCAGATCCCGTCGAGCCGCAGCCGGCGGCAGGTCTCGAAGCCGTCGATCCCGGGCAGGATCACGTCGAGGACGATCACGTCGTACTCGGCGCCCGCCGTCCTCGCCAGGGCGTCCTCGCCGCTGCCGGCGACGTCGACCGCCAGCCCCTGCTCGGTCAGGCCGCGCCGCAGCAGCGCCGCCATCTTCACCTCGTCCTCGACCACCAAGACACGCACGGCCGGGACCATGAACGGCTTAGATGAAGCCAAGATGAGTGCCGCCTTGGCGGCAGATGGGTCAGGCGCTCGCCGGCACCGCCCGGGTCGGGTAGCCGAGCTCGCTGATCCGGTGATGGAGGTCGAGGTGGAGCCAGTGCGAGAGGTGGCTCGGCGGCGTCTCGAGGATGACCTCCTCGTACTCGCCCTGCTCCAGCTCGGCGACGATGTCGTCGTAGGCGTTGGGGGTGAGGTAGCGGAAGCTGGCCGGGCCGGCGACTTCGCGCTGGCGCATCGCGTCGAGCACGGCGCTGGTCGGCTCGGCCTTGTCGAGGACGACGAGCACTGCCGGGGTTCCGCCGGTGGCGCCGGTGGCGGCCGCGGTGATCCGCCCCGCCCGGATCACGTCGCGCTTGGAGATCGCCAGGAAGACGACGAGGGCGAGGATCGTCGAGAGGAAGATGATCGAGGTGAGGTTGGTGCCGAGGCCGAGGCCGCCTTCTGCGGTCGGCGAGGCGAGGTAGTCGCCGATCGAGGCGCCGAGCGGCCGGGTCAGGATGTAGGCGAGCCAGAAGGAGAGGATCGCGTTCATCCGCAGGCCGAAGTGGAGGACGGCGACGACCGCGATCGCGCCGGCGAAGATCGCGACCGCGGTCAGATAGCCCATTTCGAGCTTCTCCGAGAGCAGGTCGCCGGCCGAGGTGCCGAGGGCGAAGGTGAAGAGGATCGCCAGCCAGTAGAAGGCCTCGCGCTTGCTGGTGACGATGGTGTGGACCGAGAGCGTGCGCTCGCTCCGGTACCAGGCGGCGAAGACGCAGATCAGGATCGCGCCGAAGGCGATCGTCGTCGTTTCCAGGGCGACGCCGTAGTTTTCGACCAGATTGTCGCTGATCAGGGTGCCGACGACGCTGATCAGGACCACGGCCAGCCAGTAGATGCCCGGCACGTAGCGGCGCGCCCGGAACTGGGCGACGAGTACCGCAACCAGCACCGCGCTCATGATGTAGCTGGTGTTGGTGAGCCCGAGCCCGAGGTTTTCGTTCAGGTTGTCGGCGAAGGTCTCGCCGACCGTGGTGCAGAGGACCTTGATCACCCAGAAGTAGACGGTGATCTCGGGGACCTTGTTGAGCATCCGGCGGTTGAGCCACTTGGGTGCGTGCATGGCGCGCACCGTCGGCGACCGTCGTTAACCCACGATGAGAGACGGGCAGCTTTCAGCGGCCTCTCAGGTGGGGGACGCGGTCAGGCCCGGGCCGGGGCGTGGAGGCGCTTGCGCGCCCGGCGGAAGCGGCCGTCGCGGAGGATCCGCTTGGCGGCGTTGTGGCCCGAGGCGGCCATCACGCCGCCGCCGGGATGGGTGCCGGCGCCGCACAGGTAGAGGCCCTCGACCGGGGTCGCGTAGCCGGAGAGCAGCGGCGAGGGACGCATGAAGGCCATCTGGTCGAGCCCCTGCTCGCCCTGGAAGATCGAGCCGCCGGTGAGGCCGAAGATGCGCTCGATGTCCGGCGGCGCCAGCACCTCGCGCTCGACGATCGCATCCGGGACGTTCGGCGCGTAGCGGGCGAGGTGCTCGATGCAGGCGTCGGCGTAGCGCTCGCGGGCGCCCTCCGGCCAGCCCTCCTCGGTGGGCGGGCCGTACTGGGTGAACATCGTCATCACCCAGCTGCCGTCGTCGGTGAGGCTCGAGTCGATCGCCGAGGGCAGCTCGCACTCGACGTAGGGGTGCTCGGCCGGGCGGCCGCCGAGGGCGTCCTGCCAGGCCCGCTCGAGGTACTCGACCGAGGGGCAGAGGTTGACGCCGGTGTGGCGCAGCACCTCCTGCATCTCGGCGTCGACCCCCTCGTAGCGCGGCGGCTCCGAGAGCACCATGTTGATCTTCACCGAGCCGCCGCGGGTGCGGTAGCGGCGCATGTCGGCGACGACCTCCTCGGGGAAGTTCTCCGCCCCGGCGAGGTCGAGGATCGTGTTCTTCGGGTGGGCTCCGGAGGCGACGATCGGCGCCCGCAGCCGCTCGCCGCCGGCGAGGGTGACGCCGACGACGCGTTCGCCCTCGACGTCGATCGAGGCGACCTCGGCGTCGGTGCGGATCTCGGCCCCGGCGGCGCGGGCGGAGGCGGCGATCGCCTCGCTGATCGCCCCCATCCCGCCGACCACGTGGCCCCAGGCGCCCTTGATCCCGTTGAGCTCGCCGAGCGCGTGGTGCAGCAGGTTGTAGGCGGTGCCGGGGGTGTTCGGCCCGGCCCAGACGCCGACCACCCCGGTCGAGGCGATCGAGCCCTTCAGCGCCGGGTGCTCGAAGTAGTCGTCGAGCAGGTCGGCGACCGACATCGTGAACATCCGGACCAGCTCGTGGACCTCGGCCCGCGAGAGCCCGGCAGCGCGCGCCGCCTCGCGCGCCAGCGAGAGCAGGTCGAGCGGCTTCTTCGAGCCCAGCGCCGGCGGCTCGCGCAGCAGCATCGGGCCGAGGAACCCGGCGACGCGGAAGAGGCGTTCTTCGAAGGCGGGGAAGTTGTCGGCGTCGTGGCGGGAGATCGGCCGGATCGACTCGGCGGTCATCGCGATGTCGTCGTAGAAGACCATCGGCCCGTCCTCGGTGAGGGCGGCGTAGGCGGGGTCGAGCGGCACCGCCCGGTAGCCGAAGTCTTCGAGCCGCAGGTCGCGGACGATCTTCGGCTGCAGCATCGAGACCACGTAAGAGGCGCGGGAGACCCGCTTGCCGGGCCAGACTTCCTCGGTCACGCAGGCGCCGCCGAGGATCGGCCGGCGCTCCAGGACGACGACCCGCTGCCCCGCTTTCGCCAGGTAGGCGGCGGTGGTGAGGCCGTTGTGGCCGCCGCCGACGACGATCGCGTCATAGCTCCCTGGAGCGCCGCCGACCGGGACCTGCGGGGGGCTGGTCACCGTGCTCGCCATCGGCGCCACCGTACCACAACTTAGTGAATTTGACTACAAGGTAAACTGGGACCCTATGACGATCATCGAGCGCGGTGCGAACAGCAACCGGGGCGAGGCGGAGCGACTGCAGGGGCTGGCCAAACAGCACCTGATGCTCCACTTCACCGACATGTCGGCCTACGCCGAGGAGGACGTGCCGATCATCGCCCGCGGCGAGGGCTGTCACGTCTACGACGTCGAGGGCAACCGCTACATCGACGGCCTCTCGGGCCTCTACTGCGTCAACCTCGGCCACTCCCACGGCGATGAGATCGGGGCCGCCGCGCACGAGCAGATGCGCACCCTCCCCTTCAGCAGCAACTGGACCGTCGCCCACCCGCCGGGGATCGAGCTGGCGGCGAAGCTGGCGGAGCTCTCGCCGCCTGGGCTCGACCGCACCTTCTTCGCCTCCGGCGGCGCCGAGTCCGTCGAGTCGGCCTGGAAGCTGGCGCTGCAGTGGCACCAGGCCAACGGCGAGCCGCAGCGGCGCAAGGCGATCGCCCGCCGCGACGCCTACCACGGGGTCACGCTCGGGGCCCTGGCGCTGACCGGCCTGGAGGAATGCCAGACGCCGTTCGAGCCGCTGGCGATCCCCACCACCCACGTCGCCAACACCAACGCCTACCGCCATCCCGAGGGCGAGGACGAGGCGCGGCTGACCGCGGCGCTCCTGGCCGAGCTGGAGGCGGCGATCGTCGCCGAGGGGCCCGACACGGTGGCGATGCTGATTGCCGAGCCGGTGCAGAACGCCGGCGGCTGCATCGTCCCGCCGGCCGGCTACTGGCAGGGGCTGCGGGAGATCTGCGACCGCCACGGGATCCTGCTCTGCTCGGACGACGTGATCTGCGCCTTCGGCCGGATCGGCCACTGGTTCGGCGCCGACCGCTTCGGCTACGTCCCCGACCTGATCACCTTCGCCAAGGGCCTCACCGGCTCCCACTTCCCGATGGGCGGGGTGTTGATCTCCGACCGCGTCGCGGCGCCGTTCCTCGACGGCCGCGCCGATTACCTGCACGGCTTCACCTTCGGCGGGCACCCGGTCGGCGCCGCCGTCGCGCTCGCCTCGATCCGGGTGATGGAGGAGCATGGGGTGCTGGAGAACGTGCGCGCCAACGAGCCGCTGGCCCGGGCGGGGCTCGACTCGCTGCGCGAGATCCCGATCGTCGGCGACGTCCGCGGTCTCGGCCACTTCTGGGCGATTGAACTGGTCCGCGACCAGGCGACCAAGGAGCCCTTCGAGGGGCCGGCGGCGGAGTGGCTGCTGAAGGACGTGCTCTCGACCGAGCTCTGGAGCCGCGGCCTGATCTGCCGCCTGGACGACCGCGCCGAGCCGATCGTCCAGATCGCGCCGCCGCTGGTTGCGGACGCGGCGCTGATCGAGGAGATCGTCGCGATCCTCCGCGCCGCCCTGACCGTCGCCGCCGAGCGGATGGGGGAGCGGCCCGAGCTCACCTCGCCCGGGCAAGCAGGAGCGCGAGGCGTCGCAGCAACTCATCGGGCTGGTTCTGCAGCTGGAGGTCGGTGACCCGGATCGTGGTGATGCCCTGCTCGAGCAGGGCCGCGTCGCGCTCGCGGTCGGCTTCGAAGGCGAGCCGGCCGCCGTGGGTCGCGAAGGTGTCGATTTCGACGCCGAAGCGGAGGTCCGGCCAGTAGGCGTCGAGCTCGTGGCCGGCGACGAAGTAGTTGCTGGCGGGGAGCGGCAGGTTGGAGGCTTCGAGCAGGGCGAGGAAGTCGCGCTCGACGTCGGAGCGGAGGACGCGCAGGGTCGGGCGGTGGGCGCCGAGGGCCGCAAGCAGGGGCTTCGAGCCACGGTGCGCGCGGCTGCGCAGGCACACGGCCCGCACCTCGCGGCCGTCGAACTCCTCCATCCTTTCGGCCCGCTCGAGGGCCTTCGACAGCCGCTTCGGCTTCAGCACTTCGGCGAGGTCGAGGAGCGTCCGGGCGAGGCTCGTCACCGGTATCCGCTCCCGCAGCGCGCGATCGGCCGCGACCAGGTTCCGCGCCCGGTGGACCCTCACCGGCGGCCGGTCCCGCAGCCGCCGCGGCCCCGGCCCGGTGACGTGAAACGGCCGCGGCGAGGTGTCCAGCAGCCCCCAGAGCCAAGCCGCCGACCAGTAGCTGAGCAACGACCCCGGCCCCACCGCCAACACCGCCGCCACGCACTGCCCCTGCAGCGAGAGCTCCGTATGCCCGACCGCGTAGACGCCGTGGTCGACCAGATGCAGCCGCCCCGCCTCAACCTCCCGCTGCACCGTCGCCCGCGAGTACCCGAGCACCGTCTCCAGCTGCCGGATCGAAACCACCCCGTACTGCCTCCCGGCGAGCGCCGCCAATTCGACGCCGCGCCGCCTCCGCCGGCCGCCCCCACCGCGTGGTTGTCTTTCGTAACGCACCCCGTTACAAGGGACAACCACGCCCCGGTTCGCCCCCGAGAGACGGGACGGTTCGTCCCTCGCAGCGGCTTCAGCGGGCTAGGGCGTCTAGGGCTAGGCAGGTGGTGGGGGTCGCTAGGGCGGGGTTCACCTCTACGAGGGTGAGGTTTTGGGCTAGGAGGAGGTCGCCCAGGTGGGCGGCGAAGGTGGCGGCTGCGGTTAGGTCGGGGGCGGGGGTGTTGCGGGCGCCGGCGAGGAGAGGGGCGGCGCGGAGGGAGCGGAGGGCGCGCTCGACCCGGGCCGGGGTGGCCGGCAGAGGGATCACGGCGACGTCGTCGAGCGCCTCGGCCCAAATCCCGCCGAGGCCGACCACCAGCGCCGGCACGACGCCGTCGCGATGGGCGGCGAAGAAGAGCTCGACGCCGCGGCGCTCGACCATCCGCTCGACCAGCAGCGTCGCACCGGCGGCCTCGGGCAGCGCCAGCAGCCGGCCGGCGGCGGCGCGGACCGCTGCCTCGTCTTCGATCCCCAGCTCGAGCGCGCCGGCGTCGCTCTTGTGCAGGAGGGTCGGCGAGCAGAGCTTGAGGGCGAGGGGGAAACCGAGCCCGCGGGCCGCCTCGACGACGCCCGCCGTGTCGAGCGCCTCACCGCCGGCCGGGACGCCGAGTCCGGCATCGCGCAGGAGTCGCTTGGCGTCGGCCTCGCTGCGCCACTCCCCAGCGGCGGCGGGCTTCGCCGCGGCGGCGGCGATCTCGCGCAGCCGCTCCGGGTCGGCCGGCGGCGCCCGCAGCGCGGCGGCGCAGGCGATCGCCTCGCCGAGCCCGGCGGCAGCGGCGACGCCGCGGGCCGCCAGCTCGGCGGCGGCGGCGCGCTCCAGCAGCTCCGGCAGCGTCGAGGCCAGCAGCACCGCGGCGCCGCTCCGCTCGGCGCCGGCCAGGAGCGCCCGCCGCACCCCCTCCCATTCGGCGCCGATGTCGGGCTCGAGGCCCTCGGGCTGGTCGAAGAAGAGCAGCAGCTGATCGACCTCCGGATCGGAGCCGACCGCCTCGGCGACCTGCTCGAGCACCGTCGGCTCACCCCACAGCATCGAGGTGTAATCGAGTGGGTTGGCGATCGTCGCCGCCTCCGGCAGGAGCCCGGCCAGCCGCCCCTCGGTCATCGGCGCCAGCTCCGGCAGCTCCAGCCCGAGCCGGTCGGCGAGATCCGCCGCGATCCCGGAGTCCCCGCCCGAGCAGGTGAGGACCGCGAGGCCGCCGGTGCCGAGCGGCCGCGAGCGC
>DASXOF010000063.1:0-21732 GCA_036494495.1 Solirubrobacterales bacterium
GCACATCGTCACCAGGCCCATCTCCTTGTCGGAGCGCTCCATCTCGTGCAGCAGGGTGGTGATCAGGCGGGCGCCGGTCGAGCCGAGCGGGTGGCCGATCGCGATCGCGCCGCCGTTGACGTTGACCCGGTCCATGTCGGGGTCGAGCTCGCGGCGCCAGGCGGCGACGACCGAGGCGAAGGCCTCGTTGATCTCGACCAGGTCGATGTCGTCCATCTTCATCCCGTTGCGGTCGAGCAGCTTTTCGGTCGCCGGGATCGGGCCGGTCAGCATGATCACCGGGTCGACGCCGACGGTGACGATGTCGTAGATCCGCGCCCGCGGGGTGAGGCCCAGCGCCTCGGCCTTCTCGCGGGTCATCAGCAGCACCGCGGCGGCGCCGTCGGAGACCTGGGAGGAGTTGCCGGCGGTGATCTTGCCGTCCTCCTTGAAGGCCGGCCGCAGCTGCGAGAGGGCCTCGATCGTGGTCTCGCGCAGGCCCTGGTCGGTCATGTAGGTGTCGCCGTTGACCTGGTAGGGGATCATCTCCCGCTCGAAGCGGCCCTCGTCGGTCGCCTGGCGGGCGAGCTGCTGGGAGCGGACGCCGAGCTCGTCGAGCTCGGAGCGGGGGATCTCCCACTGGTCGGCGATCATCTCCGCCGAGAGGCCCTGGGGGATCAGGTCGTAGCGCTCCATCAGCTCCTTCGAGAAGCCGAGGCCGCGCTCGGCCATGACTTCGCCCGCCGCGGCGAAGGAGTTTTTGCCCATGTGCTCGACGCCGCCGCCGACGGCGACGTCGCAGACGCCGGAGGCGATCAGGGTCGCGGCGAAGTTGACCGCCTGCTGGGCGGAGCCGCACTGGCGGTCGACGGTGGTCGCCGGAACCTCCTCCGGCAGGCCCGCCTCGAGCCAGGCGTTGCGGCCGATGTTGAGCGCCTGCTCGCCCCACTGCTGGACGCAGCCGGCGATCACGTCGCCGACCTCCAGCGGGTCGATGCCGGAGCGGTCGATCAGCTCCTTGTAGGTCTTGGCGAGCAGGTTGGAGGGATGCAGGTCCTTGTAGTAGCCCTTCTCCAGGTGGCCGCGCCCGACCGGGGTGCGAACCGCCTCGACGATCACGACCTCGCGCCCCCCGAGCGCGCCGTTTCCGTTCTCCATTGCCGCCGTTCCTTTCCTCTTCGCGGGCCGCTATGCCGGCCTCGTCGCCACAAACGTTACTCGGTTGATTGACTCGTCGATCAACCCGCAGAGCACCGCCTTGGAAAGGTTGATAGGAACCCGCCTATGAGCGGATCGAAGCAGGGGTATGAAAGTCCGGGGATCGCGGGGAGCGGCGCCATCGCCACCGGCCTCGCCGCGGTCTCGACCACCACTGCCGACACGATCCTGCTGGCGCGGTCGGAGGCTTCGGCCTGGCGCGCCGAGGAGAAAGTCGTCGCTGCCTGCGCGAAGATCGAGGGGGCCGAGCCGTCGCGGCTGCGGGTCACCACCGACCCGGCCGACCTGAGCCACTGCGACGTCGTCGTCGAGGCGGTGGTCGAGGAGGTCGGGCCGAAGGCCGAAGTCATCGCCGCAGTCGCCGCCGCCTGCCCGAGAGCCGACCTCGCCACCACCACCTCCTCGCTCTCGATCGCCGAGATCGCCGAGGCCGCCGGGACCGAAAAGCTCTGGGGCCTGCACGTCTTCAACCCGGTTCCGCGGATGGCCCTGGTCGAGATCTGCATTCCGAACGGCGCCGCCGCCGCCCGCGAGAAGGCCCTCGCCTGGTGCGCCGCGCTGGGCAAGACCGCGGTCGAGGTCCCCGACCAGGCCGGCTTCGTCGTCAACCGCCTGCTCTTCCCCTACCTCTTCGACGCGGTGCGCCTGATGGAGCGCACCGGCATGGAGGCGGGCGAGGTCGACACCTGCATGAAGCTCGGCGCCGGCCACCCGATGGGCCCGCTCGCCCTGCTCGACTTCGTCGGCCTCGACGTCTCGCGGGCGATCGGCGACGCCCTCTACGCCGACTCCGGCGAGCCGACCCACCAGCCCCCCGCGCTGATGGTCGCAATGGCTGACGAGGGCAAATTGGGCCGCAAGAGCGGCGAGGGCTTCTACACGTACGACTGAGGCCGCGGCCGGCGGCCGCGTTCGCCGCTGGTCCGGCATAGCGGTCCTACGGGCGAACGGCGGTGCTACTCGGCTTTAGCGGCCTTGCGCCTGCCGGAGAAGTCCCAGACCACGTCGGCCTCGGAGATGGACTGGCGGCGGGCGACGATCTCGACTTCGTCCCAGGGCAGCTCGGCCTCGGGCAGGTCGTCCCAGCGAGCCAGGTCGAGGCCCTCGATCGCGCCTTTCAGCGCCGGGCCGAGATGCTCCTCGGAGCGCAGCAGCGCCCGCAGGACCTCGAGCTGCTTGTCGGTCAGGCGAACAACCCACATTGGCAGTACCTCCAATGTTCCAGGGGGTGGGTTGCCCGTGGAACCTAGGCCACGGAACGGACGGAATCGGGCTCCTTCTCGGAGCCCGAGCCGCTGATCCGCACCGCCTCGATCCGGTTCTCGCGGACCGCCTCGACCCGGATCGTGTAGCCGTTGGCGCTGATCGAGTCGCCGCGCTTCGGCAGCCGCCCGAGCTCGCCGAAGACGTAGCCGCCGACCGAGTTGTAGGCGTCGCTGTCGACCGGCAGCTCGATCCCGGCGTCGGCGAGGTCGCCGAGCGAGACGTGGCCGCGGACGAACCAGTCGCCGTTGGTCAGGCGCCGGACGGCCGCCGCGCGGGGGTCGGTCTCGTCCTCGATCTCCCCCACCACCTCCTCGAGGATGTCCTCGACGGTGACGATCCCGACCGTGCGGCCGTACTCGTCGACGACCACCGAGAGCGAGGTGCGCTGGACCTGGAGGTCGTGCAGGAGGTCGTCGAGCGGGCGGGTCTCGGGGACGATCAGGGCGTCGCGGATCACCGACTCGATCGCCGAGTCGGGGCCGTCGCTCATGTAGAGGCGGGCGAGGCTGTTGTTGTGGACGATGCCCTTGACCCGGTCGGGGTTGTCGTCTTCGATCACCACCAGCCGCGTGTGGCCGGAGGTGATGCAGCGCCGCAGCGCCGCCTCGACCGTCTCCGAGGCGTCGACCGTGACCACCGCCGGGATCGGCGTCATCACCTCGCGCGCCTCCTGCTCGTGGAGATGGAAGACGCCGCCGAGCATCCCCGCCTCGCCGGGGTCGAGGCGGCCGCGCTGGGCGCCCCGCGAGATCAGCAGCCGCAGTTCCTCCGGTGAGGTCTCTTCGGCGACCAGATCCGGGTTGACGCGGAAGAAGACCCGCACGACCCAGTTGGCCGGCGCGTTGGTGGCGATGATCAGCGGGTGCAGGGCGCTGCGGAAGAAGCGCAGCGGCCGGGCGATCCGCAGCAGGGTCGGCTCGGCCCGGGCGATCGCGACCATCTTCGGCGACTGCTCGCCGAGGATCACGTGCAGGAAGGTGACGATCGTGAAGGCGATCGCGATCGAGATCGCCAGCGCCAGGGCGTGCGACATCCAGCCGCCGAAGATCGGCTCCAGCAGATCGGCGAGCGCGGGCTCGCCGAGGAAGCCGATGCCGAGCGAGGCGAGCGTGATCCCGACCTGGGAGGTCGCCACGTACTCGTCGACGTGGTCGATCATTTCCAGCGCCAGCGGCGCCCGGCGGTCGCCTTCGTCGCGCAGCTGCTCCAGGCGCGTGCGGCGCGAGCGGACGATCGCGAACTCAGTCGCGACAAAGAAGCCGTTGACCGCGATCAACAGCAACATCAAGACGAGCAGGACAACGCTCATCGGCTATGGCACCCGGTACTTCGGGCTGGGTCGTCGTCGGCCATTCGGGCTTTCGGAATATAGCTGTCCGATCTCAGGTATTCCGCGTCCAGGTGCGATATTGGCTGGAAATGAGGGTTGCGACGCTCAGCGAGATGCTCGAAGAGGTGATTCGCCTGGGCGAGGCCACGGGCATGGAGGCGCACGCCCACGAGATGCGCGGCGAGCTCGAGGGGCGCCTGGCGACGGTCCGCGCCGCCCTCGCCGGCTCGCCGACGCCGCGGGTGATCGCGCTCGAGAGCCTCGACCCGCCCCGGGTCGCCGGCTTCTGGATCCCGGAGATGGTCTCGATCGCCGGCGGCGAGGACGTCGCCGGCGACCCCGGGCTGAATCCGGCCGAGGTGGTCTGGGGCGAGCTCGAGAGCCTCGGCGCCGAGGTCGTCGTGGTGATGCCGGCCGGCTCGGCCACAGACGCGCAGGCACAGGCGATGGAGCACTGGGAGCAGATCGAGGCGCTCGGCGCGGCTCGCGTCTACGCGGTCGACGCCAGCGCCGCCTTCACCGACCCCGGCCCGCGCCTGGTCGACGGCGTCGAGCTCCTCGCCCACCTCCTGCACCCCGAGCTGATGCCGCCTCCCGGCAACGCCGGCTTCCTGGAGCTGAGCGCGCCGGTCCCGAAGCCGTAGCGTTCGTTTTTTCTACTTCTAATGAGGTAGAAAAGACGAACGGCTAGGCGATCGCGATCGCGGCGACGGCCGAGATCGCGCCGACCAGCGCCATCAGCAGCAGCTCGACGTTGCGCGGCTTCGGCCCCAGCATGCCGCGGCCGCCGGCGATGATCGCCGCGGCGCAGATCAGGCCGCCGACCAGGCCGCCGATGTGGCCGCCGACGCTGATGTTCGAGCCGGTGAAGCTGAAGACGAGGTTGATCACGATCAGGAAGGCGAGCTGGCCGGCGAGCTCGTTCAGGCCGCGCTCGCGGGCGAGGATGAAGCCGGCGCCGAAGAGGCCGAAGACGGCGCCCGAGGCGCCGAGCGTGAGCCCGTTGGGGTCGAGGATCATCACCCCGAGCGAGCCGGCGAGGAGCGAGGCGAAGTAGAGGACGAGGAAGCGCGGCGTCCCCAGGGCCGGCTCCAGCAGGCGGCCGAGCAGGTAGAGCAGCAGCATGTTGAAGCCGATGTGGAGCAGGCTGGCGTGGAGGAAGCCGGCCGTCACCAGCCGGTACCACTCGCCTTCGGCGACGAAGGGGCCGTAGAGGCCATAGTCGACGACGAAGCTGCCGCTCGGGTTGTTGATGCCGCCGCTGCCGCCGGCGATCTCGATCAGGTAGACGACGACGTTGATCGCGATCAGGACGTAGGTCGCGGGGTTGGCCCAGAAGCCGCTCGCCGTGCCGTGGGGGTTGCGGACGACTTTGGTCCGCTGCCGCGAGCACTCCGGGCAGCGCATCCCGACCGGGGTCGGGGTCATGCACTCGGGGCAGATCGGGCGCCCGCAGGAGGAGCAGGAGACGCCGGTCTCGCGGTTGGGGTGGCGGTAACAGGTCTGGGCCATCGGACGAGGCAGCCTACAATCGCCGCCTCATGGACCCTGGGAGCGAGGGACCGAGCCCGGCCCGCCTCTACGCGGCGCTCGCCGGCGCGCTGCTGTTCGTGCTCGGGATCGCCGGCTTCTTCTACGGCGCCTCGTTCGGGGCGCCCGGCGATGTCGCCCACGCCTTCGCCGGGCTGCGGGTCAACGCCTGGCTCGACCTGCTCTACGCGGCGCTGGGGGCGCTCGGGCTGCTCCTCGCCGGGAGCGCCTCGCGCGCATACGCGCTCGGCGCCGGCGCCCTGCTGACGGCACTTGGCCTCTGGGGCCTGGCGCTCGACCCCGGGGGCGCGATCCTCGGCTTCCTCCCCGCCGCCGGCACGGACGAAGCCCTGGCGCTGGTCCTCGGCCCGCTCGGGCTGCTCGCCGCGGCGGGGACCCCGGGCCGCCGTCCCAAACGCCGGACCCGGCCCCGCCGCGGCTCCGGCCGCAATGAGGTTGCCGAATCAGGCGCTATGCGCCCGAAAAGGCAACCTCGCGCTGGGCGCGCCGGCTAGAGGCGGTCGCGGAGGTTGGTCGAGAGGGCGCGGAGGCCGCTCTCGCTCTTGCGCTTGCCGCGGCGGCGCAGCTCGAGCAGGACCAGAGCGCCGGTTGCGACGCTGCCGGCGCTGACCGCGACCACCGGCCGCACCCAGTTGCGCGGGTCGCGCAGGGCCCGCAGTTCGGACTCCTCCAGCTCCTCGGCCCAGTCGGAGAGCTCGGCGGCCGCGGCCGAGGTGACCGCGGCGAAGCCCTCCTCGAGCCGGGTCGAGAGCCGGTCCGGCGGCTCGATCGGCCGCAGCGCGTCGGCCAGGAGCGACTCGACGTCCCAGCCTCCCGCGTGGGCTTCACTCATCCCCGTCATCCCCTTCCATCTCCTCCTGCAGCTGCTTGATCGCGCGGTGGATGAGGACCTTGGTGGCGCCGTCGGTCCGCCCCAGCGCCCGCGCGATCTCGCGGTTGTCCATGCCGAGGGCGAAGCGCATGATCAGCGCCTCGCGCCGGTCCTCGGAGAGGTGGTCGAGGTTGGCCATCACCGCTCGCAGCTCCTCGCGGCCCTCGGCGATCGCCTCGGTGTCGTGGCGGGCGGCGATCGGGTCGGCGTTCTCCAGCGGCGTCTGCGGCCGCCGTGAGCGGTCGCGGTAGTAGTTCAGCGCCAGGTTGTGGGCGATCCGGATCAGCCACGGCCGCAGCGGCCGGCCGTCGGACTCGCGGCGGGCGCGGTCGAAGTGCCGGTAGGCCTGCAGGAAGGTCTGCTCGGTCAGGTCCTCGGCGTCGTGATGGTCCCGCACCCGGTAGTAGGCGTAGGAATAGACGTCGCGCAGGTGCGCTCGGTAGAACTCTTCGAAGGCGCGATCGAGCTCGGCCTTCGCCGCCGGAGCCATGTCGCGCGGCTCGACGTTCTCCTCGGCAGAGCTCACCAGCCCACTTTACGTGGACCGCCGCGGCCGGCATCAGGCCACCTGCCGTGAGCGCTCGACGCTGCGCAGGCCGGCCATCCATGTCACCGCGTCGACCTCGCCGCGGACCAGCTGCGCCAGCCCCTCGAGCGCTTCCGCCGGGACCCCGGAGGCGGCGACGGTCTCGGCCAGGAGCGGGGTCGTGTCGAGCCCCTCGGAGGCCTGGCCGATCAGCTCCGGGATCTCGGCGGCGGGGGTGCCTTCGCCGAGCAGCTCGCCGGCGCGGCGGTTGCGGCTGGCGGGCGCCATCATCGTCGCGGTCAGGTCGCCGACGCCGGCGAGGCCGGAGAAGGTCTCGAGCTGGGCGCCGCGCGCGAGCGCGTAGGCGATGCACTCGCGCCAGATCTCGGCGACGGCGATCCCGGCGGCGTTCAGGCCGTGCGGCTCGGCCGCGGCGGCGGCGAGCGCGGCGCAGTTCTTGGCGGCGCCGGCCATCTCGACCCCGGTGACGTCGTCGGAGCGCTCGCAGACGAGGCCGGCGCGGTCGAATACCTCGCCGAGCTGGTCGCGCAGGTCGCGGTCGGCCGAGCCGAGGACCAGCGCCGCCGAGCCGGAGACCGCCTCGCGGGCGTGAGCCGGGCCGCCGAGGCAGGCGATCGCCCGCGCCCGCACCCGTTCGCCGACGTATTCGGCCGGCAGCTGGCCCTGCGGCGCGATCAGGCCCTTGGTCATCAGCAGCACCGAGGCTCGCTCGCCGACCCGGTCGGCGATCGCCCCGACTGCCGCCGGCAGCGATTTCGAGGGGATCGCGAGGCAGACGAGGTCGACGCCGGCGAGCTCGATCTCGGCCGAGTGGCGGACGTCGATCCCCTCCGGCAGCGTCACTCCGGGCAGGTAGCGCTGGTTCTCGCCGCTCTCGTGCATCGCCTCGACCTGTTCGGTGGTGCGGGCGCCGAGCTGGACATCGAGGCCGCCACGGGCGAGCAGCACCGCCACCGCGGTCCCCCAGCTGCCGGCCCCGATCACCGCGGCGCGTCGCAGCGGCGGCAGCCCGCCGAGGTCTTCCCACTGCAGCTGCACGTTGGGCCAGATCCGGCCGGTGACGGTCTCGGCCAGCGCCGGCGAGGGCTCCTCGGCGCGCGGGAAGGTCATCGCCTTGCCGAGCCGGGCCTTGCACTTGCGGGGCCGGATCCGCCAGCCGCGGCGGACTTCTTCGGTCCCGATCACCGCCACCGGGACGATCGGGGCGCCGGTCTGCAGCGCCAGCCGGCCGACCCCGCGCCTGGGGTTGCCGAGGGTGCCGCGGCGGTGGCGGGTGCCCTCGGGGAAGATGCAGACGGTGCCGCCGCGTTCGACCGTGAGCCGCGCCGTATCCATCGATTCGAGGTCCGCTTCGCCGCGCCGGATCGGGAAGGCGCCGAGCCGCGAGAGGAACCAGGCCTGCAGCGGGTTGCGGAACAGCTCCTGCTTGGCGACGTAGTTCATCGGCCGCTTCCAGGGCAGGCTGGCGCCGATCACGAAGGGGTCGAGGAAGCTGCGGTGATTGGCGGCGACGATCAGCCCGCCCTTCACCCGCGCGTGCTCGCGGCCGGTCCGGGTGAGGCGGAAGTAGACGAGGAAGAAGGGGACGAAGAGGCAGCGGATGACCACGTAGAGCGGCCAGTTGACGCTGTGCTTGCGCGTGTACGCGTGGTAGCGGGCGAGGCGCTCGGGGGACAGACGCTCGGCGGTCACGCAGAGCGCTACACGCGCGTGACGGGGCGGTTACGCCTGCTCTTCGCGGGGATTCCGGACCGGGCGCAGGTTCGGCTCGACTTCGTCGCGGAGGTGCTCGTAGTCGGGCGGCAGCGAGAGCTTCTCGCCGAGATGCGCGAGCGGCTCGTCGACGGTGAAGCCGGGGCCCATCGTGGCGATCTCGAACAGCACCCCGCTCGGCTCGCGGAAGTAGATCGACTTGAAGTAGAAGCGGTCGATCTCCGGGGTCGGCTGGGCGCCGCCGGCGATCGCCTTCTCGCGCCACTGCATGTGCTCGTCGACGGTCGAGGCCCAGGCGACGTGGTGGACGCTGCCGGAGCCCTGCAGGCCGCGCTCGGCCGGCGGCTCGTCGTAGTAGATGAGGCCGCCGCGACTCCCGCCGCGCGCTTCCCAGCCGCCGCCGTCGACCGGCTCGAACTCGAGCGTCTCGAGCAGGCCGGCGCTGGACTGCGGCGCGGCGCTGTAGGCGCGGACCGCGTGGAAGCCCTGGAGGGCGAGGTCGGCGGGGATCTCCGGGTGCCTGGCGGTGAGCGGCTGGTCGGGGACGTCGAGGACGAGCAGCTCGTGCTCGAGGCCCTCCGGGTCGGTGAAGCGCAGGCTCTCGGCACTGAGCTCGGCCTCGATCCCCTGCTCGCCGAGGCGGCGCTGCCAGAAGGCGAGCGCGTCGGCGGAGCCGACCCGCCAGAGGATCCGGTGGACCATCCCGGCCCCGGCCCGGCCGGCGGGCACGCCGGGGTACTCGAAGAAGGTGAGGTCGAGGCCCGGGTCGCCGTCCTCGTCGCCGAAGAAGAGGTGGTAGACGGTCGGGTTGTCCTGGTTGACGGTTTTCTTCACCAGCCGCAGGCCCATCACGCCGGCGTAGAAGTCGACGTTGCGCTGGGCGTTCTCGGTGATGCAGGTGATGTGGTGGATTCCGTTCAGCTTCATCCCTAACCACCTATACCATCACGCGACGATGAGCAAGGCCCGTCGCCGCACCGTCAAAGGGCTGGTCATCCTCGCCTCCGTCCTCGCTTTCCTCAGCGTCTTCGCGATCTGGATCGAGCGCCAGGCCCTCAACACCGACGACTGGGTCTCGACCAGCGGCCAGCTGATCCAGAACCAGAAGATCCGCACCGCGCTCAGCAACTACCTGGTCGACCAGCTCTACGAAAACGTCAACGTCGAAAAAGAACTGAAGGACATCCTTCCCGGCGATACGAAGGAACTGGCGGGGCCGGCGGCGGGCGGGCTGCGCCAGGTGGCCGGGACCGGGGCGGAAAAAGTGCTGGAAACGGGGACCGCTCAGTCGCTCTGGGAAGACGCCAACCGGACCGCCCACGAACAGCTGATGGCGGTCCTCGAAAACAAGAAAGAAGCGGTCGAAACCGCCAACGGCGAAGTCACGCTGAACCTCGGCAGCCTCCTGACCAACCTCGCCAAGCAGGTCGGGATCGGCCAGAGCCTGGCGGAAAAGCTGCCACCCGACGCCGGCCAGATCAAGATCCTCAAGTCCGAACAGCTGAAGACGGCGCAGAACATCGCGATCGCGATCAAGGGCTCGGCGCTGATCCTCTCGCTGCTGACCTTCCTCGTCTTCGCGCTGGCGATGTACCTGACCAGGGGCGGGCGCTGGGTGACCGTGCTGTTCAGCGGCATCGGCCTGATCGCGGCGGGGCTGGCGGTGATCGTCGCCCGCCACATCGCCGGCGGGATCATCGTCGACCAGCTGGTCACGACCCAGAGCGTCAAGCCGGCGGCCGAAGCGGCCTGGGGGATCGGCACCTCGCTGATGATCAGCATCGCGACGACGGTGATCCTCGTCGGCGCCCTCTTCGTCGCCGCCGGCTGGCTGGCCTCGCCGAACAAAGCGGCGAAAGCCTCGCGCCGGGCGATCGCCCCGGTGCTCCGCGACTACGCCCCCTGGGTCTACACCGGAGTCGCCGTGATCTTCGCGATCTACCTGCTCTCGGCGTCGAACATCGGCCTCCGCATCTTCCTGACGACGCTGGTGGTGGCGGGGATGGCCGGCTTCGGCGTCCACGCGCTGCGGCGGCAGACCGAAGAGGAGTTCCCCGACGCCAGCCTGGCCGGCGTCTTCGGCTCGACCCGCGAGCGGATGGTGAGCGCCTACCGCGACTCCGGAATCAGCGAGAAAGTCGGCGAGCAGGCCTCGAAGCTGAGGCTGCCGGAAGTGCGGATGCCGGAGCGGCGCGAGGAGGGCGCGCCCCCGGCTCCCGGCGGCGAGAGCGTGGGCGGCGGCGCCCAGGCCGGCGGCGAGCCGCCGACCCAGGAGGCCCCGACCTCGGTCCTCGATCAGGAGGACGCGCGCCTGGCGCGGCTCGAGCGGCTCGGCGACCTGCGCGACAAGGGCATCCTCACCGACGACGAGTTCGCCGCCGAGAAGGCCCGCATCCTCGGCCAGAGCGGGAGCTGAGCGCCCGCGGCCGCGGTCCGAGCGGGCGAGCGCCGAGCGGACTTGCAGTTTCGGTCGGATACCGACCAAAAGTGCAAGTCCGTCGCATCAGCGCTCGAGCCTGAGCGGGGCGCTTGAGCGCCCGCTAGCGCTCGACTTCGGCGAGGCCGTGGGGGAGGCCGGCGAGGCGGCCCCAGTGGTCGCCGCAGCGAAGCGCCAGGGCGCGGACGCGGGAGTCGAGGGGCAGCGAGGCGGCGAGCTCGCGGTGCGCTTCGGCCAGGCAGCGGGCCACCCGTTTGTCGCTGCCGCGCAGCTCAGCGTAGGTGAGCCGCGGCTCGCGCTCGAACCCCAGCTCGTCGAGGCCAGGCCAACCGGGCTGGTCGGGAAGTGCCTGGGTGCCGTCAGCCGCCACATAGGCATTCTTGCCCGGATACCAAGTTCTCAGTAGTGGGCTCGACGTTTGTTCGATCTTCCGGCCGGAATTGCGAAGAATTGGGTAACGCGGGTTCTCGGCGTGACGCGGGCGCTCAGCGGCTCGCCTCGGTGTGCCGCGTGGCGGCTTCGACCGCCTCCTCCGCGGACCTGCCTTCCTCGCGGGCGACGATGTAGCCGGCGTACCAGGTCGACCAGTGGTGCTGGGGGGCCGTCGGCTCGTATTCGCCGTGGTGCTCCTCGGCCTCGCGCAGCAGGTTGGTGAGGGTCTCGACGTCCATCTCCACTCCTTCGTCGCTGCAAACAGGGACCAGCCGACACTATCGCCGGATAGGCTCCTGGGCCGACGTCCGCAGTCCCCCGACCCCTCGGACCCCCAGATGACCCAAGACACGCCCGGCGCCTCCCCCGCGCCCAGCTCGCCCACGGCGCTCCAGCTCGTCTGCGACTTCGCCGCGGGGTCGAAGGAGATGCGCGACCTGCTCGGCGGCAAGGGCGCCAACGTCGCCGAGATGACCCGCGTGCTCGGCCCCGAGCGGGTGCCGGCCGGCTTCACGATCACCACCGAGGCCTGCGTCGCCTACCTGCGCTCGGGCGGCGAGATGCCCGCCGGGCTCGAGGATCAGGTCGCGGCGGCACTCGGGCGGCTGCAGGAGCGCGCCGGTCGCGCCCTCGGCGACCCGGCCGACCCGCTGCTGGTCTCGGTTCGCTCCGGCGCCCGCGAGTCGATGCCGGGGATGCTCGACACCGTTCTCAACCTCGGCCTCGGCGACCGCGCCGTCGAGGGCCTCGCCGCGGCGACCGACAACGAGCGCTTCGCCTGGGACTCCTACCGCCGCTTCTGCCAGATGTTCGGCAACGTCTGCAAGGGGATCCCGGGCGAGCGGTACGAGGAGCTGATCGCCGCCGCCAAGCGCGAGGCGGGGGTCGAGGAGGACGTCGAGCTCTCGGTCGCCGACCTGCGGGCGCTGACCGGGAGCTTCAAAGACGTCTACCGCGAGGAGACCGGCTCCGAGTTCCCCCAGGACCCGCAGGAGCAGCTGCGAGCCGCGATCGCCGCCGTCTTCGACTCCTGGCGCGGCGCCCGGGCCGTCGAGTACCGGCGGATCAACGGCATCCCCGAGGAGTGGGGCACCGCGGTCAACGTCCAGCAGATGGTCTTCGGCAACAAGGGCGAGCGCTCGTGCTCGGGGGTCGCCTTCTCCCGCGACGAGATCACCGGCGGCCCCGAGCCGAGCGGCGACTTCCTCCTCAACGCCCAGGGCGAGGACGTCGTCTCCGGTGTCCGCACCCCTCGCGACCTGGCCGAGATGGCGACGGCGATGCCGGCCGCCCACGCCGAGCTGCTGGAGATCCTGGCGACGCTCGAGCGCCACTACGGCGACATGCAGGACACCGAGTTCACGGTCGAGGAGGGCAGCCTCTTCATGCTGCAGACGCGGAACGCGAAGCGGCCGGCGCAGGCCGCGGTGCGGTTCGCAGTCGACGCGGTCGCCGAGGGGCTGCTCGACCGCCGCGCGGCGCTGACGACGATCGACGCCGGCCGGCTCGACGCCCTCCTCCACCCCACCTTCGCGCCCGACGCGGAGTTCGAGGTCCTGGCCCGCGGGGTGGCCGCCTCGCCCGGCGCCGCCCGCGGGGCGATCGTCTTCACCTCGGCCGAAGCGGTGGCGGCCGGCGCCGCGGGGCGCGAGGTGATCCTGGTCCGCCCCTTCACCGAGGCCGAGGACGTGGCCGGCTTCCACGCGGCGCGGGGGATCCTCACCTCGGAGGGCGGCAAGGCCTCACACGCGGCGCTGGTCGCGCGAGGCATGGGCAAGCCCTGCGTCTGCGGCGTCCGCAGCCTCGAAGTCGACCTCGAGGCGCGGACGGCCACGGTCGGCGAGACGGTGCTGCACGAGGGCGACGTGCTGGCGATCGACGGCTCGGCCGGGATCGTCACCACCGAGGAGGTGCCGCTGCGCGAGGCGGAGATCGGCGCCGAGCTGGAGACGGTGCTCGCCTGGGCCGACGAGGTCCGGCGGCTGCGGGTCCGCACCAACGCCGACACCCCGGCCGATGCCGTCCGCGCCCGCGAATTCGGGGCGGAGGGAATCGGCCTCTGCCGGACGGAGCACATGTTCATGGCGGCCGAGCGCCAGCCGCTGATGCGGGCGCTGATCATGGCCGAGGCGGAGGAGGAGCGCCGCGAGGCGCTCGAGGCCCTGCTCCCGCTCCAGCAGGGCGACTTCGAGGGGATCTTCGAGGCGATGGCGGGGCTGCCGGTCACCGTCCGGCTGCTCGACCCGCCGCTGCACGAGTTCCTGCCGCGGGCCGAGGACCTCTCGCGCGAGCTCGAGCGGGCGCGGAGCGAGGGCGACGAGGCGGCGGCGGCGCGGGTCGAGCCGGTCCTCGACCGCGTCCACGCCCTGGCCGAGACGAACCCGATGCTCGGCACCCGCGGCGTCCGCCTCGGCCTGCTGCACCCCGAGATCTACGAGATGCAGGCGCGGGCGCTGCTGCGGGCGGCGCGGGCGGTGGCGGAGCGCTCCGGCACCGCGCCGAAGCTCGACGTGATGATCCCCCTGGTCGCCTACGAGCAGGAGCTGGCGACGATGCGCGAGCTGGTCGAGCGGGTCGCCGCCGAGGAGGGCGACGCGGCCGAGCTCGAGATCGGGACGATGATCGAGCTGCCCCGCGCCTGCTTCGTCGCCGACCGGATCGCCCGCATCGCCGACTTCTTCTCCTTCGGCACCAACGACCTCACCCAGACCGCCCTCGGCTTCTCCCGCGACGACATCGAGGGCCAGATCGTCGACCGCTACATCGAAACCGGGATCATCGACCGCAGCCCCTTCGAGACGATCGACAAGCCCGGCGTCGGCTGGCTGGTACGGCTCGCCGCCTGGGTCGGCCGCGAGGCCCGGCCCGAGCTCGGGCTCGGGGTCTGCGGCGAGCACGCCGGCGACCCCGAGTCGATCGAGTTCTTCGACCGCGCCGGCGTCGACTACGTCAGCTGCTCGCCCTACCGGGTGCCGATCGCCCGGGTCGCGGCAGCGCAGTCGACGATCGCCGCGGACGCGCGCGGCGATTAGCAGCCGTCAGCTCGACCTGGCCCGGCGACGCGGGCCAGGCGCTCTTGGCGAGGTCGCGGGCGATGACCAGGCGCTGGATCTGGTTGGTGCCCTCGAAGATCTGCATCACCTTGGCCTCGCGCATCAGGCGCTCGACCGGGAAGTCCTTGGTGTAGCCGTAGCCGCCGAGCACCTGGACCGCGTCGGTGCTGACCCGCATCGCGCCGTCGGTGGCGAGGAGCTTGGCAATCGAGGCCTCGCGGGAGAAGGGCAGCCGGCGATCGCGGCGGCGGGCGGCTTCGAGGGTGACGGCGCGGGCGGCGGCGACGGAGGCGGCCATCTCGGCGAGGAGGAAGCCGAGTCCCTGGTGCTCGATGATCGGGGCGCCGAAGGTTTCGCGTTCCTTCGCGTAGGCGACCGCGTGGTCGAGGGCCGCCTGGGCGAGGCCGGTGGCGACGGCGGCGATCCCGAGCCTGCCGCTGTCGAGGGCCTGGAGAGCGATCGCCAGGCCGTCTCCCTCCTCGCCGATCAGCCGCTCGGCCTCGACCGCGACGCCGTCGAGCTCGACGGTGGCGGTGGTCGAGCCGGTCAAGCCCATCTTGCGCTCCGGCTTGTGGGCGGAGATGCCGTCGGACTCGGCGCTGACGAGGAAGCAGGAGATCCCCCTGCGACGGTCGTCGGAGGTGCGGGCGAAGACGGTGTAGAAGTCGGCCTCGCCGCCGTGGGTGGTCCAGGCCTTGCTGCCCTCGAGGCGGTAGCCGCTGCCCTCGCGCCGGGCGGTGGCCCGCATCGCCGCCGGGTCGGAGCCGGCCTCGGCCTCCGAGAGGCAGTAGGCGCCCAGCATGCTCCCGGACAGCATCTCCGGCAGGAAGCGGCGCTGCTGCTCCTCGCTGCCGCGGCTCGCAAGCGGGAAGCAGGACATGACGTGGACGCTGACGCCGACCCCGACCGTCGCCCAGGCCGCGGCGAGCTCCTCCAGCACCTGGAGGTAGAGCTCGTAGGGCTGCCCGGCGCCGCCGAGCTCCTCCGGGTAGGGCATGCCGAGGAATCCCAGCTCGCCGAGCAGGGCGAAGGCGTCGCGCGGGAAGCGCGCGTCTTCCTCGGCAGAGGCGGCGCTCGGGGCCAGCTCCTCGGCGGCGATCCGGCGGGCGGTGGCGAGGATCTCCTCCTGCTCCGCCGAGGCGAGCAGGCGCACGGCGGGCATCAGGGCAGCCGGCGAGCGTCCCGCCCGCGGAGGGAGCGAGCGGTGGCCGATTTCGAGCTTCTCGCGAATGCTATTCTCATTGTCTGAGAATTTACCCTAGCAACTGGAGGTAGCTCCGTGTCGATCCCGATCATCACTGCCCACTCCGCGCGCCCGGGGGACGAGGACGCGTACGAGGATTTCCTCGCCCATCGCAAGATCGCCTTCGTCCGCGGGCTGTCCAGCATCGACCGCTACGACGTCTACCGCTGCGGCGAGATCTTCACCTACGGGGAGCCGGCCGCCGACGCGCCGAAATACAACATGGTCGCGGTCCTCGAAGTCAACGATCTCGAGAAAGCGCGCGAAGAGGTCAACTCGCCCGAGTTCGAAGAGCTGCGCGGCGAATACGGGCCGCTGATGATCCCCAAGCCCGGGCTCTACGTGACCCGCAAGGTCGAGCAGCGGGCGGCGATGTCGGGCGAGGAATACCGCGAGCACCGCGAGGCTTCGGGCAGCTGAGCGGGGCGCTCAGAGCGCCGAGAGCGAGACGGTCGCCTCCGCGCAGAGGCGGCCGTCCTCGCCCCGCAGCTCGCTGCGGACCAGGGCCCGGGTGCGACCGAGGTTGACGATCACCGCCTCGCCGCTGAGCGGCCCGACGGCGGCGGCGCGGACGAAGGCGATCGACATCGTCGCGGTCGCCCAGAGCCGCTCGCCGTGCACCACCGCAGCCAGCGTCGCCGCGGTGTCGAGGATCGAGCCGACGACCCCGCCGTGGACCACGGCGGAGTCGTCGGCGTTGGCGTGCTCGGCGCTTGCCTGGCCGGTGAAGGTGAGCCCGGCCTCGGACCTCTCCATCTGGAGGTCGAGGCCGCGGACCGCAGGGATCCGTTCGACAGTGGGCTGGAGCTCGAGCCGCATCGCTCAGTCGGGGACGACGATGACCTTGCCGAAGGCGTGGCGGTCTTCGAGCTCGGCGATTGCGTCATGCACCTTGGAGAGCGGGTGGACGGCGTGGATCGGCGGATCGATCTCGCCGGCGCGGACCATCTCCACCACCGCGTCGAGGTCCTCGCGGGTCCAGCCGTTGGAGCCGAGCACGTCGAGCTCGCGGGCCCAGACGTAGCGCAGGTCGGTGGTCGCCTCGAAGCCGGTGGTGGCCCCGCAGGTGAGGACCCGGCCGCCCGGCCGCACCGACCGGATCGTGTCGGGCCAGGTGCTCTTGCCCTGGTAGTCGACGATCACGTCGGGACCGCCGTCGGTCAGCTCCTTGAGCGCGGTGCGGAAGTCCTGCTCGGCGACGTTGATCGTCCCGGTGGCCCCCATCTCGCGCAGGCGGGCGAGCTTCTCGTCGGAGCCCGAGCAGACGATCGCCTTGGCGCCGATCCGGACCGCGAACTGCAGGCAGGCGACGCCGACGCCGCCGGTGGCGCCGAGGATGACGACGGTCTCGCCCTCGGCCAGGCGGCCGCGGGTGTAGAGCATGCGGTGCGCCGTTCCGTAAGCGACGGGCAGCGCGGCGAAGCGCTCGAAGGGATCGTCCTCGTCGGCCAGCGGGATCGCGTTCTCCGCCGGCGCGACCACGTATTCGGCGAGGCCGCCCCAGTAGTGCTCGCCGAGGATGCCGTGGCCGATGATCGGCTGCAGCAGGACCCGCTGGCCGATCAGGGCTTCGCCGTCCGCGCTCGAGGCGCTCTCGACCACGCCGACGATGTCGCCGCCGGAGATGTGGGGAAGGTCGAGCTTCACGCCCGGCAGCCCGCGCCGGACGAAGATGTCGAGGTGATTCAGGGCGCAGGCCTCGACCTTGACCCGGATCTGGCCGTCGCGCGGCTCGGGGGCGTCGATCTCGCCGTATTCCAGGGCCTCCGGGCCGCCCCATTCCCTGATGATCGCGGCCTTCATGATTCCTCCACCACAGACGCAGTCATTTCACTCCTCCAGCATCGCGCGGATCAACACGCGGTCGGGTTTCCCGGTCGGCTGCACCGGCATCTCGTTGGCAAAGACGATTCGGCGCGGGTGGGCGTAGGCCGGCCCGTGCGCGATGAAGTGCTGCTTCAGCTCCTCGGCCGCCGGCTCGGCGCCCTCGCGGGGCACCACCAGCGCCGCCGGGACCTCGCCCTTCGACTCGTGCGGGATGCCGAGGACGAAGACCTGGGCGACCTCGGGATGGTCGAGCAGGATCTGTTCGACCTCCTTCGGATAGACGTTCTCGCCGGCGACGTTCAGCATGTCGTCGGCGCGGCCGGAGATCGTCACGTAGCCGTCCTCGTCGATCCGCGCCAGGTCGGCCGTCGCCAGCCAGCCGTCGCGCAGCCGCTCGGCGCTGAGGTCGTCGCGGTGCCAGTAGCCCGGGGTGACGCCGGGGTTGCGGACCCAGAGGTGGCCGACCTCGCCGGGCGCCACCGGCTCGCCGTCGGCGCCGACGGCTTTGACCTCGCAGCCGGGGATCGGCAGGCCGGCCGAGCCGGGCTTGGCGATCCCCCAGCGGGGAGTCAGAAGGACGTAGGGCCCGCCCTCGGTCAGGCCGTAGCCCTCGAGCAGCGGCGCCCCGAACGCCTCGCGGAAGGCGCGCGGCATCTCCGGCGGCACCGGCGCCGAGCCGACCGTACCGATCCGCAGCGAGCTGAGGTCGAGGTCGCTCAACCCCTGCCGCGCCTCGAGCAGGGCGTGGTAGATCGTCGGGACGCCGCCGATCATCGTGCAGCGGTACTCGGCGATCGCCAGCAGCGCCTCCTCGGGGTCGAAGCGCGGCAGCACCACCGTCGTCCCCCCCGCGCTCAGCATCACCAGCAGCGTCACCCCGGCGTTGGCATGGGACATCGGCGTCACCACCAGCGCCACGTCGGAGCGGTCGAAGAGCAGCGCCGAGCGGACGCTGTCGACGTTCCAGATCTGGCCCGAGTGGGTCAGCGGCACGCCCTTCGGCAGGCCGGTCGAGCCCGAGGTGTAGGCGAGCGAGCAGATCGCGCCGGGCTCGAGCGCGGGCGGCTCGAACGGGGACGACGCCGGGTCGAAGGAATCGGGGCCGAGCACCCAGCCGCGGCCCTCGGGGACCAGCGCCCCGCCGCGCTCGAGCTCCCCGGGCGCGGCGAGCAGGCCGACCGCGCCGCTGTCCTCGAGCACGTACTCGATCGTCTCGTCGCCCAGTTTCGGATTCAGCGGCACCGCGACTGCGCCGGCCCGCAGGACCCCGAGCAGGGCGACCACGTACCCCGCCTCGTTGGGCCAGAGCAGGGCGACGGCGTCGCCCGGGGCGACGCCGCGGTCGGCGAGCCCGTGGGCGACGCCGTCGGCGAGGCGGTCGAGCTCGGCGTAGCTGAGCCGGCGCTCGGCGTCGACGAGGGCGGTTCGATCGCCGCCCAGCATCACCGCGTCGGCGAGCACGTAACCGAGGTTCCGCTCCCGCGCCGAGCCGGACTGGCCTCTCTCGCCCATCGCGCCGCTACCCACCCGCGGTGACGCCCCGCGCGCCCGAGGAGGCGGCGAGGGCACGGTCGAGGTCGGCGCAGAGGTCGTCGGGGTCCTCGAGGCCGATCGAGAGCCGGAAGAGGCCGTCGCCGGCCCAGTCCCGGTAGCGCTCGAGGTGCTCGTCGTCGAGCCGGAAGCAGCTCCGCTGCATCCCTTCGGTGTCGAGGTAGAGGACGAGGCTGCGCTGGTGGCCGAGCGAGACGGCGTAGTGGAAGATCTCGAAGTTGCGGACGATCTCCGCGACCAGCGAGGGGTCGCGGGGCTGGAAGGCGACCATCCCCCCGGGGGCGGCCATCTGGCGCCGGGCCAGCTCGTACTGGGGGTGGGCCTCGAGGCCCGGGTAGTTCACCTGCTTGACGTCGGGGTGCTCCGCCAGGTGCTCGGCGACGCGCAGCGCACCGCTCGCGTGGGCGTCCATCCGCGCCGGCAGGGTCGTCATCCCGCGCAGGATCAGCCAGGCGTTGAAGGGGCTGAGGCAGCCGCCGAAGCGCATCGCCGCCGCCTCGCGCAGCGGGTCGAGGAGCCGGCTGGAGCCGATCACCGCGCCGCCCATAACGTCGCCGTGGCCGCTGTAGTACTTGGTCAGCGAGTGGACGACGAGGTCGGCGCCGAGCTCGAGCGGCCGGGTGATCACCGAGGGGGTGAAGCTGGCATCGACCGCGAGCACGATCGAGGACTCGTGGGCGAGATCGGCGACCGCCGCGATGTCGGTCAGGCGGAGGATCGGGTTCGCCGGGGTCTCGGCGAGGATCAGCCGGGTGTTGGAGCGGATCGCCGCCGTCAGCTCGGCCAGGTCGGAGAGGTCGACCTGGGTGACCGAGATCCCGAAGCTCGGCAGCAGGTCGTGGGTCAGCGAGGCGGTGCCGGCGTAACAGACGTCGCTGACGATCATGTGGTCGCCCGGGCGCAGGGTGTGCAGGAGGAGCCCCGAGATCGCCGCCATGCCGGTCGCGAAGGCGACCGCCTGCTCGGCGCCTTCGAGCGCCGCCAGCTTCTCCTCGAGGGCACGGACCGTCGGGTTCCCCCAGCGCGTGTAGAGGTACGGAGCGTCGACCCCGACCGAAGGCGCGCCGAAGTCGAGCGCCTCCGGGCAGGTGACGAAGTTGCTGGTCAGCACCAGCGGCGGCGCCGAGGCCCCGGTCAGGGCGTCCGGCAGCTCACCGGCGTGGACCGCCTGGGTGCGGGGGCCGTAGGGGAACCCCGCGCTCATCGCGCGTTCGACTCTCCGCGCGTCGGGTCGGTGTGCTGGCTCCAGAACTCCTCCGCCGAAAGACCGGCGCCCGGCTCGCACTCGATCCTTTCGGCCTCGTAGATCGGCACCGGCTTCGGCTCCAGCAGGTGGACGTACTCCTGGCGGAAGTCGTCGTAGTCCTGGCCGTCCCGCACCGCCTGGAAGGCCTCGACGTCGTCGACGTCGATCACCGCGACGATGTCGAAGTCGAACTCTTCGGAGGGCGACTCGGGCTCGAGCCGGCGGGCGCGGCGAAAGACCTGGAACTGCTTGACCCCGGGGAGGTTGCGGACGTATTCGACCTTGCGCTTGGCGAGGTACTCGCCGTAGAGCTCCTTGCCCTGCGCTTCGATTCGGTAGACGGTCAGCATGGTCGGCATGGCAGCTCCTTCAGGGATCGAATTCCGGGTCGGATCCTAGCAAATTCTTACTGGCTGAGAATTTAAATTCTTACTTCCAGACCTGCTCGAAGACGCGCAGGGCGTTCTCGCCGAGCAGGGCGAGGATCTCCACGTCGTCGAAGCCGCGCTGGACCAGGCCGCGGGTGACATTGGGGAAGTCGCGGTAGTCGTCGAAGCCGACCAGGTTCTGCGTCGGCGAGGCCACCGCCCCCTGCTCGAATCCCCCCTCCTCGGCGAAGGAGCCGACGCACTCGTCGAGCATCGACTTCGGCAGGGGGTAAGGCCAATCGGTGCCGACCGCGACGTGCTCGACGCCGACTCGGCGGACGATGTGCTCGAGGTGGTCGAGGAAGACGTGCATGTCGGCGCCGGGATCGGAGGAGAGGAAGAACGGCACCACCACCACCCCGATCACCCCGCCGGTGGCGGCAATCGCCTCGAGCTCCTCGTCGGTCTTCGTCCGCACGTGCTCGTAGAGCGCCTTGGCGCCGCAGTGGGAGGCGACCACCGGCGCCTCGGACACCTCGCAGGCGTCGAGCGTGGTGCGGTGGCCGCAGTGGCCGGTGTCGACGATGACGCCGGCCTCGTTGAGAGCGCCGACCAGCCGCGCCCCGTAGGCGCTGAGGCCGGGGTCGCGCGGCTCGGCGCAGCCCGAGCCGACCACCGTCATCGTGTTGTAGGTCAGTTGCAGCATCCGCAGCCCGAGCGCCTGGGCGTCGGGGACGGCGCCGATCAGGTCGGCGCCGGGGCCGGCGATCAGCTGGGTCGAGCCGAACGCCGCGTGCCCGCCCGCGCGCTTGGCGGCACGGATGTCCTCCGCGGTCCGGGCCTGCTCGAGCCAGGGCAGGCGGTCGCACTGGGCCCGCAGGGCGCCGAGGGTCGAGAGCGCGAGGTCGAGCTCGGCCAGCTCGATCTGGCGGGTGCCGGCCGTCACCCCGGACTCGCGCCAGACCTCCTCATAGGCCGGGTACCGGCCCTCGGCGGCGAGCTCGGCCGGGCGCGCCATCGCCGCCAGCGACACCCGCAGCGCATCCGGGGAGCGGCGCCATCGGCGCTGCAGCTCGGCCTCGAGCTCGGCGTCGAAGCTG
>DASXOF010000064.1:0-14980 GCA_036494495.1 Solirubrobacterales bacterium
CACTTCCGCGAAGATACCGACCATGTCCCTCGCCCGAGCCTCGTGGATGATCGTCGTCGCCGTCTGCGCCGTCGCCGCGATCCTCTTCGCGATCAGCGGCTACACCGGCTACACCTGGGTCCTGCTGGCCGTCGGCGGCGCCGCCGCGGTCAACCTGCTGCCGCCGGCCTACGACAAAGACCGCAGCTGAAGCCGGGCCGGGCGGGTCAGCCCGCCCGGAAGGGACCTTCGCCGGCCTCCTCGGGCTCGCGCAGCGAGGTCTCGGGCTCGACGTGGATCAGGACCTCGGCGCCGGGGACCTCGACCTCGACCTCGTCGCGCATCTGGTGGGCGACCTCGTGGGCGCGCTCGAGGCTGGTGCCGGAGCGGAACTGGACGTGGAGGTCGACCCAACGGCGGCTGCCGGCGCGGCGGCCGCGGAGCTTGTGGTACCCGGCGACCTCGGGGGTGCGGGCGGCGGCGAGGGCGGCCTCGACCCGGTCCATCTCGCTCTCCGGCAGCGCTTCGTCGACCAGCACGCCGGAGGAGCGGCGGATGATCCGGATCCCGGCGATGACGATCGCCACCGCGACGACCAGGGCGGTGATCGAGTCGAAGGCCGCATCGCCGGTGATCTGGACCAGGGCGAGGCCGAGGAGGACGCCGGCCGAGGTCAGCGCGTCGGTCCGCAGGTGGGCGGCGTCGCCTTCGAGCGCCGGCGAGTCGGTGCGGCGGGCGGTGCGGGAGAGGACGCCGGAGACGACGAGGTTGGCGACCACCGAGAAGCCCATCACCGCGATCCCGACGCCCAGCGATTCGATCTGGGAGCCGACCACCAGCCGGTGGGTCGCCTCGTAGACGATGATCCCGGCGCCGACCAGGATCAGGATCCCCTCGACGGTGGCGGCCAGGTTCTCGACCTTCTCGTGCCCGTAGGGGTGCTCGGCGTCGGCCGGCTCGTCGGCGGCGCGGACCGAGACGAAGGCGATCACCGAGGCGACCAGGTCGATCAGCGAGTGGATCGCCTCGGTCAGGATCGCGATCGAGCCGGTCAGCGCGCCGGCCGCCAGCTTCAGCGCGATCAGGGTCGCGTTGGAGCCGATCGAGAGGGCAGCGGCGCTGCTTTTGCTGCGCATCAGCGACCGTCCGCGGCAACCTCGAGGTGGGCGGCGAGCAGCCGCGCCGCCTTGCCGCGGTGGCTGATCGCGTTCTTCTCGGCGGCCGAGATCTCGGCCATGGTCCGCTCGTCCCCGGGGCCGGTCTCGTCGGGGACGAAGATCGGGTCGTAGCCGAAGCCGCCCGTCCCCCGCTCCTCGCGCAGGAGCTCGCCGCCGCAGCGGGCTTCGAAGACGTGCTCGGTGCCGTCGGCGTCGATCAGCGCCAGCGCGCAGACGTAGGCGGCGCGGCGCTCGCCGCCGGCGGCGTTGACTTCGCGCAGCAGCTTGTCGAGGTTGGTCTGGTCGCCGACGCCGACGCCGGCGTAGCGCGCCGAGTAGATGCCGGGGGCGCCGCCGAGGTCCTCGGCCTCGATCCCGGAGTCGTCGGCGACGACCTGGGCGCCGCTCGCGGCATGGGCGGCGCGGGCCTTGATCAGGGCGTTGGCCTCGAAGCTGTCGCCGTCCTCGGGCGGCATCTCGAACCCGGCCGGCAGCGGCTCGAGCTCGATCCCGGGCAGCAGTTCGCGCATCTCCGCCAGCTTGTGGCGGTTGCCGGTGGCGAGGATCACGACCGCCCTCCCAAAGCTCCCCGCGGGCCGCTCACGCGACCCGCTCCTGCACCTCCCGCAGGCGGGCGATGCCGCCCTCGGCCAGGGCCAGCAGCTCGTCGAGCGAGGCGCGAGAGAGCGGCGTCCGCTCGGCCGTCGCCTGCACCTCGACCAGGCCGCCCTCGCCGGTCATCACCACGTTGGCGTCGACCTCGGCGTTGGAGTCCTCGCCGTAGTCGAGGTCGCAGAGGGCGCGGCCATTGACGATGCCGACGCTGATCGCGGCGATCGTGCCGGTCAGCGGCATCGTCTCGATCGCTTTGCGATCGACCAGCTTCTGGAGCGCCTGGCGCAGAGCGACGTAGCCGCCGGTGATCGCGGCGCAGCGGGTGCCGCCGTCGGCTTCGAGCACGTCGCAGTCGACGTAGACGCTGCGTTCGCCGAGCGCCCGGAAGTCGACCACGACCCGCAGGCTGCGGCCGATCAGGCGCTGGATCTCGACCCCGCGACCATCCTGCTTGCCCTTCGAGATGTCGCGCTGCTTGCGCTCGCCGGTGGAGGCGGGAAGCATCGCGTACTCGGCCGTCACCCAGCCTTTGCCGCGGCCTTGCATCCAGCGCGGCACCTGCTCGGAGACCGAGGCCGTGCAGATCACCCGGGTGCGGCCGACCGAGATCAGCGCCGAGCCGGCTGCGCTTTCGACGAAGCCGGTGTCGATCGTCACCGGGCGGATGTCCGCCGGGGCGCGGTCGTAGCTGCGGGACGCTGGCATCGCGCGATCTTGTCATGCGGAGGCCGAGGCAGCCCGTTTCCTACTCTCACGGGGTGAGCGCAACGCCCGCGAAGAAGATCGGCTTCCTCTCCTTCGGCCACTGGCAGCCCGGCGGCGGCTCGCAGGTGCCGAGCGCCGCCGAGGCCCTGAGCCAGACCGTCGAGCTGGCGGTTGCGGCGGAGGAGATCGGGATCGACGGAGCTTTCGTCCGTGTCCACCACTTCGCCCGCCAGCTCGCCTCGCCCTTCCCGCTGTTGGCGGCGATCGGGGTGCGGACGAGCCGGATCGAGATCGGCACCGGGGTGATCGACATGCGCTACGAGAACCCCCTCTACATGGCCGAGGAGGCCGGGGCCGCCGACCTCCTGAGCGGCGGCCGGCTGCAGCTGGGGATCAGCCGCGGCTCGCCGGAGCCGGCCTGGCGCGGCGCCGAGGCGTTCGGCTACGTCCCCGCCGAGGGCCAGACCGACGCCGACGCCGCCCGCGACAAGACGGCGCTGTTCCGCGCCGCGATCGCCGGTGCCGGGGTGGTTCCCGCCGACGTCGGCGGCGCGCCCTCGGACGGGCTGCTGCCGATCCAGCCGCGCTCGCCGGGGCTGCCGCGGCGGATCTGGTGGGGCGCCGGCAGCCGCGAGACCGCCGTCTGGGCCGCCCGGCAAGGGATGAACCTGATGAGCTCGACGCTCTTGCTCGAAGACGCCGGCACCCCCTTCGACCAGCTGCAGGCGAGCCAGATCACCGCCTTCCGCGAGGCCTGGGAGGAGGCCGGCTGGGACTGGGATCCCCGGATCTCGGTCAGCCGCAGCGTCCTGCCCGTGCTGAGCGAGGAGGACCGCCTCTACTTCGGCCGCCGGCCCGACGGCGACCAGGTCGGACCGATCGACGGCGCCATCGCCCGCTTCGGCCGCACCTACAGCGGCGAGCCGGAGCGAATCGCCGAGGAGCTCGGCGAGGACGCCGCCGTAGCCGCCGCCGACACCGTCCTGATGACGGTCCCGAACACTCTCGGCGTCGAGTACAACGCGCGGATGCTCGGCGTGATCGCCGAGCGCATCGCCCCGGCGATCGGCTGGCGCCCGGCATTGGCGCATTAGTCGCCGATAGGGCGACTAATGCGCCAATCGCCTCAGGGCATCGCCCGCAGCGTGACGCTGTTCGCGGCCTTGCAGAGGGGGGTCGGCAGGGCGCGGGCGTAGTAGCGGCCGCTGTGCAGGCCGGGGTTGCCCATGTTCCATTCGTAGCCTTCGTTGTTGGCCTGAGCGAGGTCCATCCCGACTTCCTCGTCGCTGGCCGGGCGCTGCTTGGAGCCGAGCTGCTTGTAGAGGACGACGGTCCGTTCGCTCTTGCATTCGAGCCTCGGGCTCTTGACGTAGCCGAAGAAGCCACCGGACTCGGCCTGGATCAGGACCTTGGTCGGCGCCTTGCCGGCGGCATCGGCGCGGTGGGCGAAACCGACGAGCCCGGCGAGGGCGAGGGCGGTGGCCGCAAGGGCCAGGGCGACGAAGCGGCTCTTGCTGTCGAGGGCGGTCGTGCGAGTCATGTCTTGTCTCCTTCACTTGGTCTTGGTCGGTGGGCGCTGCTCGTACGACCATGTTCTGCTCGCACCGCCCTCCCGCCCAGGACCCCCAGGGCTGAACCTCACCACCCCGTCGACCCCCGCCGGGCGCCCTCGATTCGAGGACCGGGTGCGCTAGTCGCCCTCGACCGTCGCGTGCCAGACGGCCTCGACGTTGTGACCGTCGGGATCGAGGAGGAAGGCGCCGTGGTAGCCCGCCGAGTACTGCGGGCGAGGCCCGGGAGCCCCGTTGTCGCGGCCGCCCGCGGCGAGGCCGGCGCGATGGAATCCCTCCACCTGGGCAAAGTCGGCGGCCGCGAAGGCGAGGTGGATCGGCGGCCGCAGGGGCCCGCCGGCAGCCAGCGCGAGGTCTTCGGCGCCTTCCGGCCCAACGGTCTGAAGACCTTCGATGTCCCGCTCGACCCAACCCATTCCGGCGACGAGGGCACCGCGGTAGAAGACGAACGACCTCTCCAGGTCGCCGACCGGCAGCGTCATATGGTCGACGCAGATCGGGCGCACCGGGCCAGGCTACCCCCGCCCCGGCGCGCCTCGCACCTATTTGAAGGCGACTTTGTCGACCGCCTGCTTGATCTTGTCGACGATGACGTCGGCGAGCTCCGTTCCCTGCTTGCCGTTGAACCCCTTCATCGCCGCGACCATGCCGACCATCAGCAGTGAGACCAGCAGGATCAAGCCGACGTACTCGACCGTCCCCTGACCCGCCTCGCCGCCGGCCAGCTCCTGGATGCGCCGCACCCGCTCGACCACCACGGCGTGCAGATATCCGAACCACATGTAGAGCATCGATTGCCTCCTCTCTTGGGTTGGCGATCGATAGTGGGGGCGACGGGCGCACCGAACAAGACGCGAAGCGAGCGACTTCGCGGCGGCTCTGCGACGAAAGGCGCGCGGGACCGGCCCTTCGCCGCAACCTGCGCGGATAGCCTCCGCGGATGCGCGTCCTCGTCGTCACCAACTTCGAGCCCGACGAGGGGGCGCCGCAGCGCGGGCGCTGGGTCCGCGACCAGATCGACGAGCTGCGCAGGCTCGGGGTCGAGATCGACGTCTTCAGCTTCCCGCCGGGCAGCTCCGAGTACATCCCGGCGACCCGGCGGCTGCGGAAGCTCCTGGGCGGGGAGCGCTTCGACCTCGTCCACGCCCACTACGGCCTGGTCGGCTGGTGCGCGCTGCTGGCCGGGGCGCGGCCGCTGATCGTCACCTTCCACGGCACCGACGTCCGCCACCCGGTCGTCGGCCCGCTCTCGCGGCGGCTGGCCTGGCGCTGCGACCTCGTCGCCGCCGTCTCGCGCTCCCAGTTCGAGCTCGAGGACGGCCGCCCCGGCCTGCCGGCGGTCCCCGGCGCGGTGGTCCTCCCCTGCGGCCCGGACCTCCGCCGCTTCTCCCCCCGCCCGCGCGCCGAGGCCCGCCGCTCGCTCGGGCTCGATCCCGAGCGCCGCTACCTCCTCTTCCCCGCCAACCCGGCCCGGCCCGAGAAGCGCCACGACCGCGCCGCCGCGCTCGCCGACGCCTGCGAAGCGGACCTCATAACCGGCGGCGCGATCGATCCCGACGCGATGCCGACGTGGATCAACGCCGCCGACGCGGTCCTCGTCACCTCCGACTACGAGGGCTTCGGCCTCGCCGCCGTCGAGGCGCTGGCCTGCGACGTGCCGGTGCTCTCCACCCCGGTCGGGATCGCCCCCTACGCGCTCGCCGGGATCGACGGCTGCCTCTGCGCTCCCTTCGACCTCGGCACCTGGGCGACGGTCGCCCGCCGCCACCTCGACGCCGCCGACCCGCGCGTCGCCGGCGCCGCCCGCGCCGGCACCCTCTCGGCCTCGCGGATGGCCGCCCGCGTCCTCGCCGCCTACCGCGACCTCGCCGACCCGGCCGCGACGTGACCCGCACGCCGGGATCTTGGAATAGATTGGCGAGATGAGCGCGCAGCCGGGAGGCCAGGGAAGCCCACCGAACGCCGGCGGCTCCGGGTCGGGCTCGCGGCTGGAGGCGCGGATCGAGGAAGCGAAGAAGCGGCTGCAGGCCGCCGCCAGCTCCGCGACCGAGGCCGAGCGCCGGCTCGAGGCGGAGATCCGCGCCCTGGAAGCCGACCTCGAGCGCGCCCGCGCCGAGGCCGATCGCGAGCTGAAAGCGCAGCAGCTCGAGCACGAGAAGGAGCTGCAGAGCGTGCGCGAGGCCAAAGAGCAGGCGATCGCCGCCGCCGAGGAGCGGCTGAACGAGATCGAAGCGCAGACCGAAGCCGCCGAGGAACGGGTTGCCGCGGCGGAGGAGCGGGCGGCACGGGCAGAGCGGGAGATAGAGGACGAGCGGGTGCGGGCCCGCGAATCGGCGGCATCCTGGCTGCGGGGGCAGCTCGAGTCGCTGCGCCGAGAGGGCTGACGCAGATCGCGCCCGCAGCCGAGTTCGACGTCGCCGTCGTCGGTGGCGGCGCCGCCGGGCTCTGGACCGCGCTGCGGGCGGCCGAGCTGGGCGGCAGGGTCTGCCTGGTCTCCCGCACGCCGCTCTCGGAGAGCGCCAGCTTCTGGGCCCAGGGCGGGCTCGCCGCCGCGCTCGAACCGGGCGACTCGCCGAGCGCCCACGCCGCCGACACGATCGCCGCCGGCCGCGGCCTCTGCCGTCCCGCCGCCGTCCGCGTCCTCGCCGACGAGGCGCCGGCCGCGGTCCGCGACCTGCAGGCGCGCGGCGTCGTATTCGACCTCGACCACGAAGGCCGGCTGGCGCTCGGGCTCGAGGGCGGCCACTCGGCGCGGCGGATCGTCCACTCGGGCGGCTCGGCGACCGGCCACGAGCTGACCTCGAAGCTCTCGAAGATGGTCGCCGCCGAGGAGCGGATCGAGGTGATGGAGCGGACATCGGCGCTGGCGCTCTGGTCAGACGGCGAGCGCTGCCACGGGGTCCTCGCCGACTCCGGCCCGATCGCCGCCGCCGCGACGGTATTGGCGACCGGCGGCGCCGCGGCGCTCTGGCGGCGGACGACCAACCCGCGCGGCGCGATCGGCGCCGGCATGGTCCTCGCCTCCGCCGCCGGCGCCGACCTCGCCGACCTCGAGTTCTGCCAGTTCCACCCGACCGCGCTCTCGATGCCCGGCACCCAGCACGACGGCAGGCTGATCACCGAGGCGATCCGCGGCGAGGGCGCCCACCTGCTCGACGGCCGCGGCGAACGCTTCACCGACGAGCTGGCGCCGCGCGACACCGTCACCCGGGCGATCCTCGAGCAGATGCGGGCCGAGGGCGCCGACTCGGTCCAGCTCGACCTGCGCGAGATCGACCCGGCCCGCTTCCCCAACGTCTTCGCCTCGCTCGCCGCCGCCGGCCTCGACCCCGAGGCCGAGCCGGTCCCGGTCTCCCCCGCCTCGCATTACATGATGGGCGGCGTCGCCGTCGACCTCGACGGCCGCTCCTCGCTGCCGGGGCTGCTCGCGGTCGGCGAGTGCTCCTGCACCGGCCTGCACGGGGCCAACCGGCTCGCCTCCAACTCGCTCAGCGAGTGCTTCGTCTTCGGCAACCGCGCCGCCGCGGCGGCGGTGGCGGAAACGGCGGCGGCGAGCCGGCCGGAGCTGCCGACCTGGCGCTTCGAGCCGCCGACCACCGAGATCCGCGAAGCGGTCTGGCGCTACGCCGGCCCGGTCCGCAACCCCGACGACCTGGCGCGGCTGATCTCGAGCCCCTACCCGCTGGCGCGGGCGATCGCGACCTCCGCGCTCGACCGCCGCGAGTCCCGCGGCGGTCACCTCCGCGCCGACGCCCCCGAGACCGACCCCGCCCTCGACGGCATCCACGTCGTCGTCGAGCCCGGCGGCGGCGCCCGCCACGAGATCTGGGACTGATTCGCGCAGGCGTTAGCTTGCCGCCATGCTCCTCGGCGTCGACGTCGGCGGCACCTTCACCGACGCGGTCCTGCTCGACGACGGCGCCGTCCACACCGCCAAGGTCCCGACCACGCCCGGGAGCGAGTCCGAGGGGGTGATGGCGGCGGTCGTCGCGGTCCTCGAGCGGGCCGATGCGGGGCCCGGCGCGGTCGAGGTCTTCGCCCACGGGATGACCGTCGGCACCAACGCCCTGCTCGAGGAACGCGGCGCCCGCACGGCGCTCGTCGCCACCCGAGGCTTCGCCGACCTGCTCGAGATCGGCCGCCAGGACCGGCCCGAGCTGTACCGCCTCTGCGCCCCGAAGCCGCCGCCCCTGGTGGCGCGCGAGCTGCGCTTCGAGGCCGCCGAGCGGACCGGGCCGGAGGGCGTGGTCGAGGCGATGGAGGAGGGCGAGCCGGAGCGGCTGGCGGCGCTGATCGAGGCGAGCGGCGCCGAATCGGTGGCGATCTGCCTGCTCTTCTCCTACCTCGACCCCGGCCACGAGCAGCGCCTCGCCGCCCACCTGCGCGGGCGCCTGCCCGGCGTCCACGTCTCCGCCTCGCACGAGGTGCTGCCCCGCTTCCGCGAGTACGAGCGCTGCTCGACCACCGCGATCGACGCCTACCTCAGCCCGCTGCTCGGCCGCTACCTCGGCGAGCTCGGCGAAGCGGCCGCCGCCGCCGGGCTGCCGCAGCCGCTGGTGATGCAGTCCTCCGGCGGCGTCGCCCCGGCCGCCGAGGCCGCCCGCGCCGGCGCCTGGAGCGTCCTCTCCGGCCCGGCCGGCGGCGCCGTCGGCGCCGGCCTGCTCGCCCGCGCCACCGGCGAGCCCGACGCCCTCGGCTTCGACATGGGCGGCACCTCCTGCGACGTCTGCGTGGTCGAGGGCGGCACCGTTAGGCGGACCGACTCGCGACGGATCGAGGGCCGGGTGATCCAGCTGCCGATGGTCGACGTCCACACCGTCGGGGCCGGCGGCGGCTCGGTCGCCTGGCGCGACGCCGGCGGCGCCCTGCGGGTCGGCCCGCGCTCGGCCGGCGCCGAGCCCGGGCCCGCCTGCTACCGCCGCGGTGGCGAGGAGCCGACGGTGACCGACGCCAACCTGCTGCTCGGCAACCTCGCCGCCGACTCGCGCCTGGCCGGCGGCGTCGAGCTCGACGCCGAGGCGGCGGCGCGCGCGGTCGGCGCCCTCGCCGAGCAGCTCGGGCTCAGCCGCAAGGCGACGGCCGCCGGGATCCTCCGCGTCGCCAACCAGGAGATGGTGCGGGCGTTGCGGGTGGTGACGGTCGAGCGCGGCCTCGACCCGCGCCGCTTCGCCCTGCTGCCGTTCGGCGGCGCCGGCCCGATGCACGCGGCAGCGATCGCCGCCGAGCTCGGGATCGAGCGGATCGTCTGCCCGCGGGCCAGCGGCGTCCTCTCGGCGCTCGGCCTCTGCGCCTCGGACCGCCGCCGCGACACCGCCCGCACCGTGATGCTGGCCGGGGCCGCCCTCAGCGCCGAGCGTGTCGCCGAGGAGGTCGAGGAGCTGATCGCCGCCGCCGGCAGCGGGCTCGCAGAGGAAGCCGAGCCGCAGCTGGTCTACGAGATGCGCTACGCCGGCCAGGCCTTCGAGCTGCCGGTCCCCGGCCCCCGCCGCCCCGACCCCGCCGCGCTCGCCGCCGAGTTCGAGCGCCTGCACGAGGAGCGCTACGGCCACCGCGACCCAGAGGGCGAGGTGGTCCTGGTCGACATCCGGCTCGCGCTGGTCGTCCCCGGCCCCGAACCGCGCCCGGTCGCCGCCGACGGCGGCCTGAAGCGCCTCTCCCGCCGGGTCAGCTTCGACGGCGAGTGGGTGGAGACGCCGGTCCTGCGCGGCGAGCCCGGGGCCGGCACCGAGGCCGAGAGCCCGGTCGTCTTCGAGCTCCCCGAGGCCACCCTGGTCCTGCCGCCCGGCTGGCGCGCCGAGGTCGACGCGGCCGGGACGATCAAGGCGGAGCGGTCGTGAGCGGTCTCGACCCGATCACCCTGCAGGTGCTGATCGGCGGCCTGCGCGCCGCCTGCGACGAGATGGGCGCGGCGCTGATCCGCTCCGCCTACTCGGCCAACATCAAGGAGCGCCACGACTGCTCGACCGCGCTCTTCGACCCGGCCGGCGAGCTGGTGATGCAGGCAGAGCACATCCCCGTCCACCTCGGCTCGATGCCCGACGCGGTCGCCGCCGTGCTCGGCGAGGAGCAGCGCTCCGGCGAGCCCTGGATCCTCAACGACCCCTACCGCGGCGGCACCCACCTGCCCGACGTCACCCTGATCTCCCCGGTCTTCCTCGACGGCGAGCTCTTCGGCTTCGCCGCCAGCCGCGCCCACCACGCCGACATCGGCGGCCCGACCCCGGGCGGGATGCCGGCCGACTCGCGCACGCTCGAGGAAGAGGGGGTGGTGATCCCGCCGACCCGAGCGAGCGCCGAGGAGCTGGAGCGGCTGGCGAACCAGATGCGGGCGCCGCGCCAGCGGCTCGCCGACCTCCGCGCCCAGGCAGCCGCCAACCGGATCGGCGAGCGCCGCCTCACCGAGCTGGCCGAGCGCCACGGCGCCGCCACCCTGCGCGCGGGGATGGCCGAGATCCTCGCCTACTCCGAGCGCCGCACCCGGGCGGCGCTGGCGGCCCTCCCCGACGGCACCTACGGCGCCGAGGACGTGCTCGAGGACGACGGCCGCGGTGCGCCGCGCGACGTCACCCTGCGGGTCGCGGCGACGATCGCCGGCGAGACACTGCGGCTCGACTTCACGGGGACCGACGAGCAGGTGGTCGGCAACCTCAACTGCCCGCTCTCGGTGACGAAGTCGGCGGCCTTCTTCGCGGTGCGCGTGCTCACCGACCCCGAGGCGCCGCCCTCGGCCGGCGCCCACCGCCCGATCGAGGTGGTGGCGCCGGAGGGCTGCCTGCTGAACGCCCGTTGCCCCGCCGCCGTCGTCGCCGGCAACGTCGAGACCTCGAGCCGGGTCGCCGACCTCGTGGTCGCCGCCCTCGCCGGCGCGCGCCCGGTCCCCGCCCAGGGCCAGGGAACGATGAACAACCTCACCCTCGCCAACGAGCGCTTCACCTACTACGAGACGCTCGGCGGCGGCCAGGGCGCCTGTCCCGAAGCGAACGGCCCGAGCGCGATCCACGTGGCGATGTCGAACACCCTCAACACCCCGGTCGAGGCGCTCGAGACCGAGTTCCCGCTGCGGGTCCGCGAGCTCTCGGTCCGCCGCGGCAGCGGCGGCGCCGGCGAGCACGCCGGCGGCGAGGGGATCGCCCGCGAGCTGGAGGCGCTGGCGCCGATGCGCTTCTCGCTGATCACCGAGCGCCGCCGCCACGCCCCCCGCGGCCGCGCGGGCGGCGAGGACGGCGAGCCGGGCCGCAATCTGCTCGACGGCGAGCCGCTGCCGAGCAAGGCCGGCGGCGAGCTGGAACCGGGCCAGCGACTGCGAATCGAGACCCCCGGCGGCGGCGGCCACGGCCCCCCGCCCTGACCCCGTGGTTGTCTTTCGTAACGGACGCTGAAACGAAGGACAACCACGGTGCGGCGGAGTGGCTCGGCGGTCGTGCGACGGCGGCGGCGGGAGCGGTCCGGTTGAGACCGAGTCGCACTCACAACGCGCTTACACGGAAATGTGAAAGCGTCACAGTTCCCGCAAATCCGCGCTCTGAAGCCAATCTTCTGTCGAAATTTATTTTGAATTTCGTCAGCCCTCGTCTAGAATCGGCGCCCTCGGCGAGGCGTTCGGTCCTTCGGGCCGGGTGTTGAGCACGGCCTCGCTCCACTTCACACAACCTTCACCAGGTAAGACGACAAATGCCGATCGCTTTAAAGGAATGGGCCGTAACGGTCCGCGCTCTCTCTGAGGGCGAGCAGCTGCTGACCCTGCGCAAGGGTGGGATCCGCGAGGAGAACAAGCACTTCGAGCTCGAGCACGAGCGCTTCTTCCTCTACCCGACGTTCGACCATCAGCGCAACGACCTCGTCCGCGAGTCCCACCATCCGGAGCTCCGCCGGGCCCTCGAGGAGGGCGTCTGGCCGGACGAGGAGCCGCCGCCGAAAGCGCTGATCCAGGACGGGGGCATCCCGCAGCCGGATCGGGTTCGTCTGCGTGCCTGGGCCGAGGTCACCGATCACATCACGATCGAAGACCGCCGCACCCTCGACGGCCTCTCGCCGTACTACATCTGGACCCCGGACTACGCCGAAAAGCGCCTCGCCTGGAAGCGCCGGCACCCGCTGCACATCATGCTGCTGCGGGTCCACCGCATCCCCCGCCCTGTCACGGTGCGGGTCCGCGACGAGTACCACGGCTGCCGCTCCTGGGTCGAGATCGACCGTGACCTGCCCTTCGAGGGCACGCCGGTGATGGCCGACGAAGAGTTCGACCGCGCCCGCTCGGAGATCATGGATCTCTGCGAGTCGCGGGAACCGGCGCTCGTCTGAGCGCCGGTTTCGTCGACGCCAGCCGCGGCGCGCCCTAACCTGTCTCCGTGGCTTGGGTAGAGACGGAGTCCCTTAGCTTCACCGCGCGGCACGACTCCGAAGACGCCGCTTTCGCCGAGCAGACGCTCGACCGGATGGAGACGCTGCGCCTGCGGCTCGAAGATCGCTTCGCGAACGTCCCGGGCGAGGTCACGGTCGTCGTCCACACCAACCCGCTCTGGCTCACCGCCGCCCACCCCTTCCTGCCGGTGGCGCGCTGGTCGGCCGCCCCGGCCGGCCGCCGCTACCTCGCCGGCTGGGCGATGGCGACCGAGCTCCACGTCCTCAACGACACACACATGGAACGCCGCGCCGCCGGCGACGACTCGCTCGAAGCCCTGCGCGGCACCGCCGAGCGCCTCTACGCCCAGCTCGTGATCGCCGCCAACAACAGCGCCCTGCCGCCCGCCTGGACCCCGGGCCGCTTCTACCGCTACCTGCGCTGGGCTTGGCTGGTCGAAGGCGGCGCCCAGTACTTCGCCCGTCAGGTCGGGCTCTACCGCGCCGCGGTGATTCGCCGCCTGCGCGAGAGCTCGCGCCCCTCCTTCCCCCCCTCGCGCCGCGACGCCGTGATCCTCGGCGGCACGATCTTCGACCTGCTCGAGAACGAGCGCGGCCCCGAAGCCTGCGAGCGCCTGGTCGACGGCCTCCTCCCCGGCGGCCCCGCGGTCACCCTCGAAGACGCCTTCGACGCCCGCTTCCGCGATATCGAGGACGCCTGGCGCGACCACCTGCGCGGCATCACCCGGGCCGGCGACGGCGGCCTGATCCGCTGAAGCGCTGCTCAGTCGCTCTCGGCCGCAGGGGCCGCCAGCAGCGCGGTGGCCTCCTCGGCTCGCTCGGGCGGGACCATCACGTCCTGCGGGCCGCCCCCGGAACCCCTCCGCAGCATCCCGAAGGCGAGTTCGGAGTCCTCGACCTTGGACGCGCTCGGCACCAGGAAGACCGGGATCCCCGCTTCCTCCAGGAGGCCCTTGATCATCGCCCCCTCGATCGCGTCCGCGGCGAGCGCCACCTGGACCACGGTCAGCTGATTTCGTAGAGGACCCAGATCAGCGCGATCGCCGCCAGCGCCGCGATCGCCACCCACAACGCCAGCCGGCCCGGCGTCGGCCCACCGCTTTCGCCCCGGGCCAGACGGCGTTCTTCCTCCAGCTCGGAGCGCTCGTCGCCCTCGTCCTCGCCGGCGACCATCGTCTCGGCCAGGACCCGCTTCGCGTCCTCCTCGTGGTGGGCGTTGACCCAGACGTCGTGAGGGCCGGCGGCAAGGAAGTCGGGGTTGTCGAAGCCGCCGCTGCGCTTCAGCACGCTCGGGATCCCGGACTCGAGCAGCAGCCCCTGCAGCAGTTCGGCTTCCGCCTGGTTGCGGGCGAAGGCGACCTTGACCAGCTTGCCGCCGCCCCCACCGCCGCCTCCGCCACCGCCGCCATGGGCACTGCCGTCGCCCTTGCCGGCGCCGTGGGCACCGCGGCTGTGGCCGCCTTTACGTGAGGTCGAGCTCGACATCGCTCAACATCTTCTCATCGAATCAGCTGACCTCGAGCTCGGCATCGGCGATCGTCAGGTCCTTCAGCCAGAACGCCTTCACGTCGGGCGCCTCGGGATCGGCCAGGGAGATGATCACGTAGGCCTGTTCGGGCCAGTTCTGGCCCTGGTTGACGTCGGTCTGCGAGGGATAGGCGGCGCTCTTGGTGTGGGAGTGGTAGATCCCGAGCAGCTCGCCGCCGTCGGCTTCGATCGCTTTCAGGGCGTCGAACTGGCCCTGCGGGTCCATCTCGTAGCGCAGCGGGCTGGCGGCGGCGTTCTTCACCCGCACCACCCTCTCCGCCGTCCCGTCGCGGCCGCCGATCATCCCGCAGCACTCGTTCGGCACGTCCTCGCGCGCGTGCGCGACCATCTCGTCGACCAGTCCCCGGGAGATCTTCACGACGGCGAGGCTAGCGGAGCCGCCCGAAGCGGCCGACTACCACCAGACGGTGGAGTCGAGGTTTTCGATCTCCTCCAGCGGCTTCGTGTAGACGCCGGAGGAGAGGTACTTCCAGCCGTCGTCGGGGATCAGGAAGACGACGTTGCCGGAATCGAGCTCGCCGGCGATGCGGGCGGCGATCGCGGCGATCGCGCCGGCGGAGACGCCGGCGAAGATGCCCTCCTCGTCGAGCAGGCGCTTGGTCCAGACGATCGCGTCGCGGTTGGAGACCATGATCTTCCGGTCGAGCAGCGAGAGGTCGATGATCGGCGGGATGAAGCCGTCGTCGAGGGAGCGCAGGCCCTGGACCAGCTCGCCCTGCATCGGCTCGGCGGCGACGATCAGCGTCTCCGGGTTGGCCTCCTTGAAGCGGCGGCCATTGCCCATCAGGGTGCCGCCGGTGCCGAGGCCGCCGACGAAGGCGGTGACCTCGTCGAGCTCGTCGAGGATCTCGACCGCGGTGCCGTTGTAATGAGCGAGCGGATTCGCCTCGTTGCCGTACTGGTAGGGCATGTGGAAGCTCGGGTCCTCGGCCATCTCCAGCGCCACCTCGACGGCGCCGTTGGAGCCCTTGGCACCCTCGGAGTAGACGATCTCCGCCCCGTACATCTTCAGCAGCTGGGTGCGCTCCTCGGTGACGTTGTCGG
>DASXOF010000065.1:0-14510 GCA_036494495.1 Solirubrobacterales bacterium
CCAGGTCAACGGCGAGGAGCTGGGCCGGGCCCGCTTCTACCTGACCGAAGCGCCGCTGGAGCCACCCGCGGCGAGCATGTAGCTGGCTCTAGTTGAAGACGTAGAGCAGCAGGAAGGCGATCACGGCGAAGCTGCCGGCGCCGGCGATCAGGGGCTTGTCGTCGACCACGATCGCGGCGGTGGAGCGGTCATCGGCGCGGTCGTAGATCAGGGAGAGGTAGCGGAAGACGCAGTAGAGGACGGAGGGGATCGTCCACATCATCTGGTTGCCGATCAGCGGCGAGTTGACGGCGTAGATCGAGTAGCTGATCACGGTGCCGGTGGTGACCATGGCGACCATCTGGTCGAGGAAGGGCAGCGAGTAATGCTCGAGCACGGGCCGACTGCTGGTCCCCTCGTGCAGCTCGGAGACCGCCTCCTGGCGGCGCTTGGTGAAGCCGAGGAAGGCGGCGAGGAAGCCGGTGCAGAGGATCAGCCATTCGGAGGCGTGGGCGTCGACGGCGCTGGCGCCGGCGGCGACGCGGAGGATGAAGAGGCCGGCCAGGGTCATCACGTCGACGATCACGATCTGCTTGAGGCCGAGGCTGTAGGCCATCTGGGCGGCGCCGTAGCCGACCACCATCAGGCCGACTTTCCAGTTGACGGTGAAGGCGATCCCGATCGCGACCACGGCGAGGGCGGGAGCGATCGCTTTCGCCGTGCCCTCGGAGAGCTCGCCGGCGGCGAGCGGGCGGAAGCGCTTCTTCGGGTGCTTGCGGTCGAGATCGATGTCGATCAGGTCGTTGACGAAGTAGCCGGCGCTCGAGATCAGGCAGAAGGCGACGAAGGTGACGACGGCCATGGCGACGTCGTGGGGGTGGTTGAACTTGCCCGAGAAGAGCAGCCCGGCGAAGACGAAGACGTTTTTGATCCACTCCTTCGGGCGGCCGGTCTTGATCGCCGCGCGCAGCGGCGAGCGCCGCGGCACGACGGGCTCCTGAGCCGGTTCGGCGGCCTGCGCGGCGGCGGGTACGGTCGGTTGTTCGGAGGTGATCGGCTGCATCAGGAAGGCGGGGCTGATCGGGCGCACCCACCGGGGATTTCCCTACCCAGAGGCAAATCCCTCGCGACAGGGTAGCGACGCCGGTGGGTCGGAAAGGTGGCAGAAACCCCGCGTGGTTGTCTTTCGTAACGGCTGTCGTTACGAAAGACAACCACGTCAGGCGGGGTCGAACAGGACGCCGGGGTTGAGGATCGCGGCCGGGTCGAGCTCCGCCTTGGCGGCGCGCAGGGCGGCGGCGAAGGGGGCCGGGCGCTGGCGCTCGTACCAGGGCCGGTGGTCGCGGCCGACCGCGTGGTGGTGGGTGATCGTCGCGCCGCCGTCGATCAGGACCTCGGAGACGGCGGCCTTGATCTCGTCCCACTGAGCGACCTCGCCGCCGCGGATCGCCGGCGCCAGGACCGTGAAGTAGGGGGCCGGGCCGTCGGGGTAGACGTGGGTGAAGCGGCAGCTGATCCGCGCCGCCCCGCGTCCCTCGGCCGGCGCCCCGGAGACCTCGCCGACGACCTGCCGCGCGGTCTCGATCACCTCCGCGTGCAGCTCCTCGAAGCGGTCCCAGGTGACCGCCGTCTCGAAGGTCTCCGAGAGGACGCCGCAGGCGACGAAGGTGTCGCGCAGGTAGGGGGCGAGGAGGAAGGCGCCGCGCCAGCTCTCGACCGCGTCGGCGGCCTCCTTGCCGGTGGCGGCCCCCGCGGCGGTCCGCTCGCCGCCGGTGACCCGGGCCCGGCCCGGGCGGCCGCCGTGCTCCCGAGCCAGCTCCAGCGCCTGTGCGAGCGGCTCGGTGACCGGGAGGGCGGGCGACTCGAAGCCGAGGATCAAGAGCGCCGCCGAGCCGTCGCCGGCGCCGGTCAGCTCGGCCTCGCCGGGGTCGAGCAGGCGGCAGTTGGCGGGGTCGAGACCGGATTGCGAGATCGCCCGCACCGCGGCGGCGCCGGCGAGGAAGTCGTCGAACTCGACCGGCGCCGAGGCCCTGAACTCGGGCCGCGGCCGGACCCGCATCCAGGCCTCGGAGATCACCCCGAGCGTCCCCTCCGAGCCGGCCAGCAGCCGGTCGGGCGAGGGGCCGGCGCCGGAGCCGGGCAGTCGCCGGCTCTCCCAGGTTCCCCGCGGCGTGATCGCCCGCGCCGACTCGACCAAATCCTCGATATGAGTCAGCACGGTGGCGAAGTGGCCGCCGGCCCGGGTCGCGATCCAGCCGCCCAGGGTCGAGTACTCGAAGGACTGCGGGAAGTGGCGCAGGGTGAGGCCGTGCTCGCGCAGCTGCTCCTCGAGCCGCGGCCCGGTCGCCCCCGCCTCGATCCGCGCCGCCAGCGAGGTCGGGTCGACTTCCAGCACCCGGTCGAGCCGTCGCAGGTCGAGCGAGACCACGGGCCGGTCCCCGAGCCGCGGCTCCACCCCACCGACCACGCTGGTGCCGCCGCCGAACGGGATCACCGCCGCCCCCTCCGCCTCAGCCCAGCTCAGCACCGTCTCGATCTCCGGCTCCGAGCGCGGCAAGGCGACCAGGTCCGGCGGGTTCTCGAACTCGCCCCGGAACCCCCGCACCACGTCCCGGTATGCCTTGCCGAGCGCGTGGCAGACCCGCTCGTAGTCGTCGTCCGCGTACAGGTCGCCGAACCCGCTCGGCCGCTTCAGCCGCGGCTTCCGCAGCTCGACCTCGCCGAGCGGCACCGGCTTCTCGACCTCGCCCCCGAACCCGAACCGCTCCCGGATCGCCGCCGCCGCCTCGCGCAGCTGCGTCGCTGTAGGCGCCTGGTCCTCGTACCCCCACCCCCAGTGCTTCAGCCTCCGCTCCGCCACGGCCCCAACCTATCCGTTGAGGTTGCCTTTTCCCGCGCTATACGCCTGAAAAGGCAACCTCAACGCGATCGGCCTTCCGGGGGCCGCGGAGCGCGGGGGGTGGTCGCCGCGGCAGGCGGGGTGGGCGTGGGGGCGACTCAGGCCGGCGGCGGAGGAGCGAATGGCAGAGCCATTCGCGACGAGGACGGTGGTCGCCCGGCGCCGGCATGAGGTGTCATCCACGACCGCACCCCGCCTGGCGGCGCCCACCCCCGCGCTCCTACCAGTGCACGCCTTTCATCAAATGCGCGAAGGCCACTGCCTCGGTCGAGGGCGCCTTGTCCCGCGCCTCCTCGCCTTTGCCTTTCGCCGCCTGTGAGTCGGGGAAGAGCTTGTAGGCGGTGTTGAGGATCGAGTCGCTGGCCTTGGGGGCGACGGCGTAGAGGAGCTCGCCGAAGTTGCCGAGTTTGGTCGCGACCTTCTTCGGCCGGTCGACCATCGCCTTGGCGATCATCTCGGCCGCCTCCTCCGGGGTGATCGCCGGGAACATGTCGTACATCCGGGTCGGGGCGATCATCGGGGTGCGGACGAGGGGCATGTTGATCGTCGTCAGGTGGACGCCGTCGTCTTTGACCTCCGAGGCGATCACCCGGCTGAAGGCGTCGAGGGCGGCCTTGGAGGCGACGTAGGCGGAGAAGCGGGGCGGGTTGGTCTGCACCCCGATCGAGCTGATGTTGATGATGTGGCCGCTCTTGCGGGCCCGCATCGTCGGCAGCAGGGCGAGGATCAGCCGCAGCGAGCCCAGGTAGTTGAGCTGGATCGTGCGCTCGAAGTCGTGGAAGCGGTCGTAGGAGAGGGCGATCGAGCGGCGGATCGAGCGGCCGGCGTTGTTGACCAGGATGTCGACGTGGCCGTGGTAGCCGAGCACCTCCTCGGCCATCCGCTCGATGTCCTCGAAGTCGGCGAGGTCGCAGCGGTGGATGTGGGCGGTGCCGCCGGCGGCGATGATCTCGTCGCGGGTGTCTTCGAGCTTCTCGACGCTGCGGGCGACCAGGAGCACGGTGGCGCCGGCGTCGGCGACCTTGACCGCGGTCGCCCGGCCGATCCCCGAGGACGCCCCGGTGATGAGGACGATCTTGCCCCGCACCGCCCCCGACAGCGAGCGGTCCTTGAAGAGGTCGGGGTCGAGGTTCCGCTCCCAGTAGTCCCAGACCCGGGCCGCGTAGCTCTCCAGCGGCGGCGCTTCGATCCCCGAGCCGGCGAGCGCCGCCTGGGCGCCGCTGGAGTCGAAGGTGGTCGGGTAGTCGACGTAGGTGAGGACCTCCGACGGCAGCCCGAGCCGCCCGAGGGTCAGCTTCAGCGCCCCCTTCGCCGGCGGCAGCCAGCGCAGGGCGCCGCGCAGCGCCCCGACCGCCGGCTCGGTGATGTCGGTGTCGAGCCGGACCGTCATCTGCGGCGCGTCGGCGGCCTTGGCGAAGAGGTTGATCACCTCGCCCGCGGTGCGGGGGTTGGGGTCGGTGAGGTGGAAGGCGCGACCGTCGAGGTCGGGCTGGTGGGCGATGTGGTCGATCGCCGCGGCGACGTAGTCGACGGGGACGATGTTGATCTCGCCGCCTTCGACCCCGACCGTCGGCAGCCAGGCCGGCAGCACCCGCCGCGCCCGCTGCAGCGCCTTGAAGAAGTAATAGGGCCCGTCGATCTTGTCGATCTCGCCGGTGCGCGAGTCGCCGACCACGATCCCCGGCCGGTAGACCCGCCAGGGCCGCGGCGACTCCTCGCGGACCAGCCGCTCGGACTCGTGCTTGGTGCGGAAGTAGGGGTTGTTGTCGAGCCGCTCGGCCTCGTCGAACATGTCCTCGCGCCAGCGGCCGCGGTAGAGGCCGGCGGCGGCGATCGAGCTGACCTGGTGGAAGACGCCGGCGTCGAGCGCCCCGGCCAGCTCCAGCGCGTGCCGCGTCCCCTCGACGTTGGCCAGCTCCTGGACGGCGGCCTTGGCGGTGATGTCGTAGATCGCCGCCAGGTGGAAGAAGTGGTCGATCTCGCCCCGCATCGTCAGCAGGTCCTCCTCGGAGACGCCGAGGCCGGGCTGGGTCAGGTCGCCGGCGATCGGCACCACGCGGGCGCCGTCGGCGCCCCAGCCGGTCCGCAGCTCCTCCAGCCGCCCGCGCGAGCCGGCGCGGACGAGGACGTAGATCTCGCTCTCGCGGCGCAGCAGCCGCTCGACCAGGTTGCGGCCGATGAATCCCGTTGCTCCGGTCACGAAATAGCCCATTGGGGTACCAATGTATCTCGGAGCCGCGCCCAATTGGCGGGTTTCCTAGTATGCAACTAAGAAATGCCTGAGACGGCCACCGTGCAGATTTCCATGCCCGAGATGGGCGAGTCGGTGACCGAGGGCATCGTTCTCGAGTGGCACGTGGCCGAGGGCGACTCGGTCAGCGAGGGCGACACGGTCGTCGAGGTCTCGACCGACAAGGTCGATGCGGAGGTGCCGGCGCCGGCCGATGGCTTGATCACGAAGCTGCTGGTCGCGGTCGACGACGAAGTGCCCGTGGGCGCTCCGATGGCTGAGATGGAGACGGGCGAGGGTTCGGGCGAGCCCCGGCCAGCGGGTCCTGCCGCCGCAGGGGACCCACCTCCCCCTGCGGTGGCTGAAGCTTCCTCGGGGGAGGTCCCCCCTACGGCGTCACCCGCTGGAGGGACGAACGGCGCCGACGTGCGGGCGACGCCGGTTGCGCGCCGGGTGGCTGAGGCCACCGGCGTCGATTTGGGAGCTGTGCACGGGACGGGGGCTGGGCAGAAGGTCACCAAGGACGATGTGCTGGCGGCCGGGAACGGCTCGGGCAACGGCGCCGCCGCGGTAGCACCAGCTGGCGCCGGTGACGAGAAGCAGCTTCGCGGCCCGGCCGCGATGCTTGCGAAAGCGATGGACGAGAGCCGGGCGGTGCCCACGGCGACTTCGTTCCGGACGATCGCGGTCGACACGCTCGACGCCAAGCGGAAGGCGATCAATGCGCAGCTGAAAGCGCGGGGGCTGAAGACCTCGTTCACGCACCTGGTCGCCTGGGCGATCGTCGAGGCGGCGAAAGACTTCCCGGTGATGGTCCGGGTGTTCGAGCAGCGCGACGGCAAGGCGTTCGCGCTCGAAAACGGGCCGGTCAACCTCGGCATCGCCGTCGACGTCGAGAAAAAGGACGGCTCCCACAGCCTGATGGTGCCGGCGATCAAGGGCGCCCAGGCGCTCGACTTCGCCGGCTTCCACTCGCGCTACGAAGAGCTGATCGCGAAGACCCGCGAGAACAAGCTCACCGCCGACGACTTCCAGGGCACCAACATCTCGCTCACCAACCCGGGCGGGATCGGCACCGTCGCCTCGGTGCCGCGGCTGCTCTCCGGCCAGAGCGCGATCATCGCCACCGGCTCGATCGCCTACCCGCCGGAGTGGAGCCACGCCTCCCCGGACCGCCTCAAGCAGCTCGGCGTCTCGAAAGTGATGACGCTGACCTCCACCTACGACCACCGCGTCATCCAGGGCGCCGAGTCGGGCGCCTTCCTGCGCCGGGTCGAGCAGCTGCTGCAGGGCGAGGACGGCTTCTACGAGGCGCTCGCCGCCGACCTCGGGATCGAGGCCGCGCCGATCACCGCCGCCCACGCCGCCGCCGCCTCGGCGCCGCCGCTGACCGCGGCCCCGCCGAGCGCCGAACCGGCCACCGTCCCCGGCGCCGTCGACGAGGAGCTGCTACAGGCGGTCCAGGCCGCGACCTCGGTGCTGAAAGCCTTCCGCACCCACGGGCACCTCGCCGCCCAGCTCGACCCGCTCGGCTCGAAGCCGAAGGGCGACCCGGCGCTGGAGCCCGAGAACCTCAACCTGACCCCCGAGCTGATGGCGCGGATCCCGGCCTCGATCCTGCGCATCGGCGTCCCCGGCGAAACCCTGTTGGAGGCGCTGCCGCGGCTGCGGACCGCCTACTGCGGCACGATCGGCTACCAGTTCGAGCACCTCTCCTCCCACAGCCAGCGGGTCTGGATGCGGGAGATGATCGAGACCGGCGCCCACCGCCAGCCGCTCTCCGAGGCCGAGAAGAAGCGCCTGCTGGAGCGGCTGATCGACGTCTTCCAGTTCGAGCGCTTCCTCGAGAAAACGTACCTCGGGCAGAAGATGTTCTCGATCGAGGGGCTCGACGTGGTGGTGCCGATGCTCGACGAGGCCGTCACCATCTCCGGCCGCGGCGGCGCCGAGGAGGTCGTCTTCGGGATGGCCCATCGCGGCCGCCTCAGCGTCCTCGCCCACAACGTCGGTCGCCCGGTCGAATCGATCCTCGCCGAGTTCGAGGGCTCCAAGCAGCTGGGGGCGGTCAAGGCGGTCGCCGCGATCCCGCACGGCGGCACCGGCGACGTCAAATACCACTACGGCCACCGCGGCACCTACGAGACCTCGGAGGGCGAGAAGATCGCCGTCCGGCTCTACCCGAACCCGAGCCACCTCGAGTTCGTCGACCCGGTCGTCACCGGCGGCACCCGCTACCTGCAGTCGGAGTTCGACGGCGCCGAGCTGAAGCTCGACTTCACCCGCGCGGTGCCGGTGCTGCTGCACGGCGACGCCGCCTTCCCGGCACAGGGAGTCGTGGCCGAAACCTTCAACCTGCAGTCGCTGCCCGGCTACACCACCGGCGGCACGATCCACCTGATCGAGAACAACCAGGTCGGCTTCACCACCGACCCCGACGAGGCGCGCTCGACCCCCTACGCGGCCGACATGGCGAAGGGCTTCAACGTGCCGATCATCCACGTCAACGCCGACGACGTCGAGGCCTGTACAAGCGCCGTGCGGCTGGCGATGGCCTACCGCGAGCGCTGGGAACGCGACGTCGTCATCGACGTCATCGGCTACCGCCGCTTCGGCCACAACGAGACCGACGAGCCGGCCTACACGCAGCCGACGATGGCGGCGGCGATCAAGTCGCACCCCCCGGTCTCCGAGCTCTACGCCCAGAAGCTGGTCGACGAGGGCCTGGTCACCGAGCAGGAGGTGGCCGCGGCCGGCGAACAGCGCAAGGAGACGATGTCCGCGGCGCTGCGCGAACTGCGCAAGAAGATGGAGGCGGGCGACTACGAGGACCCGACCGTCACCACCTCGACCGGCGAACTCGACCGCACCGCCAGCCCGCCGGTCGACACCCGGGTGCCGGCCGCGAAGCTGCGCCAGCTGAACGCCGAGCTGCTCAGCACCCCGGAGGGCTTCAACGTCCACCGCAAGCTGCGCCGCCCGCTCGGGCGCCGCGACGACGCGCTCGACGGCGGCGGCATCGACTTCGGCCAGGCCGAGGGCCTCGCCTTCGCCTCGCTCCTGACCGAAGGCGTCCACATCCGCATGACCGGCCAGGACACCGAGCGCGGCACCTTCTCCCACCGCCACCTCGTCCTCCACGACGAGAACACCGGCCTCAAGTACACGCCGATGCAGAACCTGACGGACGCGTCGGCGCCGTTCGAGCTCTACAACAGCCCCCTCTCGGAGGTCGCCTGCCTCGGCTTCGAGTACGGCTACTCGGCCGCGACCCCGAGCGCGCTGGTCCTCTGGGAGGCGCAGTTCGGCGACTTCGCCAACGCCGCCCAGGTGATCGTCGACAGCTTCATCGTCTCCGGCGAGGCCAAGTGGGGCCAGACCAGCCGCCTGACGATGCTGCTGCCGCACGGCTACGAGGGCTCCGGCCCCGAGCACTCGAGCGCCCGGATCGAGCGCTTCCTCGCCCTCGGCGCCGAGGGCAACATCCGGATCGCCAACCCGACCACCGCCGCCCAGTACTTCCACCTGCTGCGCCGCCAGGCGCTGATCCGCAAGCCGCGGCCGCTGATCGTCTTCACCCCGAAGGGGCTGCTGCGGCTCGACCGCGCCGCCGGCAAGCTCGAGGACCTGAGCGAGGGCGAGCTGCAGTTCGTGATGGACGACCCGACCGCCGCCGAGCGCCGCGAGAAGGTCGAGCGCCTGGTCCTCTGCACCGGCAAGATCTACTTCGACATGGACGCCTCCGAGAGGCGGGCCGGCGCCGAGAACGTGGCGATCGCCCGGATGGAGATCCTCTACCCGTTCGCCAAGGAACAGCTCGAAGCCGTGATCGCCCGCTACCCGAACCTGAAGGAGATCGCCTGGGTCCAGGAGGAGCCGCGCAACATGGGCGCCTGGAAGGTGATGTCCCGCCGCTTCCCCGACGTCCTGCCGCAGGGCGTCGACCTCACATACATCGGCCGCCCCGGCCGCGCCAGCCCCGGCGAGGGCTACGCCGGCGCCCACGCGCTCGAGCAGGAGCGCATCGTCCTCACCGCGCTGACCGTCGGCGCTTAGGACCATGCCCGGCGACGGCAGCGCCGCGCGCCCGGCTCGGCGTCCGCTGCAGAAGCCGGTGCCAGGCGAGCTGTTCGTCTGGGTGAAGCGACTCTCGTGGTTCGAGCTGGCGATCTTCAGCGGCCTGATCCTCTTCTGGCTGCTGCCGGGCTTCGACACCGAGACGATGCTGTTCGGTTGGGCGCACGGGCTCGGCTTCGTCGCACTGTGTGTTGTGATCTGGATCGCCTGCGTGCGCCGCGAGGCTCCGTACACGTTGCTCGCCGCCACCCTCACCCCCGTCGGCCCGGTCGGCAGCGTGATCGGGATCGAACTGATCGAGCGCAAGGGCTGGGGCATTGCCCCGAAGGAGCAGGCCGACACCCCTCAAGCGGTTGATTCCGCTTGACCGCGCCTGTTTCACGCGCTATAGCTAACCGCTGACTGTTCCTCTTCGGACAGTCCCGTCCGGGGGAACGGCCGCGTCGGCATCCCTCCCTGGCTACCGGCGCGCGGTGCGGTGAGGGTCGCGCGGACCCCCCTGCCTCCCGCGACCCTCCACCGCGCCTACCGTTTTCTCACTTGCGACGGGTGTTTTCACACCCGTCGCAGGCGTGAGGTGAGAAACGAACCTCACCTAACCTGACTGTTCATCCTGCTTTCAGTTTGCGCAGGACGGTCTGCAGGATGCCGCCGTTGTCGAAGTAGGTGACCTCGTTGGGAGTGTCGAGGCGGACCGTGGCGGTGAACTCGGTGATCTCCCCGTCGTCGCGGCGAGCGGTGACGATCACGGTTTTCGCCTTGCCGCCTTCGAGGTCGCCGACGTCGAAGCTCTCGGCCCCGGTCAGGCCCAGCGAGCGGGCGCTCTCGCCCGCGGCGAACTGCAGCGGCAGCACCCCCATCCCGATCAGGTTGGAGCGGTGGATGCGCTCGAAGCTCTCGGCGATCACGACGCGGACGCCGAGCAGCTTCGTCCCCTTCGCCGCCCAGTCGCGGGAGGAGCCCGAGCCGTACTCCTTGCCGGCGAGGACGACCAGCGGCACGCCCTCCTCGGCGTAGCTCATCGCCGCGTCGTAGATCGTCGTCTCCGCGCAGTCGGGGAAGTGGCGGGTGTAGCCGCCGGCTTTGTCGACCAGCTGGTTGCGGAGGCGGATGTTGGCGAAGGTGCCGCGGATCATCACCTCGTGGTTGCCGCGGCGCGCGCCGTAGGAGTTGAAGTCGCCGGGCTCGACATGCTGGGCGATCAGCCAACGCCCGGCCGGGCTGTCTTTCTTGATCGCGCCGGCGGGCGAGATGTGGTCGGTGGTGATCGAGTCGCCGAGCACCGCGAGGGCGCGGGCGCGGACGATCGGCTCGACCCCGGGCGGGTCGGCCGGCATCTCTTGGAAGAAGCTCGGCTGCCGCACGTAGGTGGAGTCGGGCCAGTCGTAGCGGTCGCCCTCGGGGACCTCGACCGCGTTCCAGTTCTCGTCGCCGGCGAAGACCTCGGCGTAGTTGCGGGAGAACATCTCCGCCGCGACCGAGTCGCCGACCACCCGCTTCACCTCCTCGGCGTCGGGCCAGATGTCCCGCAGGTAGACCGGCTCGCCGTCGGAGCCCTCGCCGAGCGGCTCGTTGTTGAGGTCGAGGTCCATGCGGCCGGCGAGCGCGTAGGCGACGACCAGCGGCGGGCTGGCCAGGTAGTTGGCCTTCACGTCCTGGTTGATCCGGCCCTCGAAGTTGCGGTTGCCGGAGAGGACGGCGCAGACCGCCAGGTCCTTCTCGGCGACCGCCGCCGAGATCTCCTCGTCGAGCGGCCCGGAGTTGCCGATGCAGGTGGTGCAGCCGTAGCCGACCAGGTTGAACTGGAGGGCGTCGAGATACTCGGTCAGGCCGGCCTTCTGCAGGTAGTCGGTGACGACCGTGGAGCCCGGCGCCAGCGAGGTCTTCACCCACGGCTTGCGCTGCAGCCCCCTTTCGACCGCGTTGCGGGCGAGCAGGCCGGCGCCGATCATCACGCTCGGGTTCGAGGTGTTGGTGCAGCTGGTGATCGCGGCGATCACCACCCGGCCATGGTCGAGCTCGAAGCTGGTGCCGTCGGCCAGGGTCACCTCGATCGCGTCGTCGGTGCGGGTCGCCGGCACCGTGCCGGTTACCGCCGGGCGCGGCTTGCCGCGCTCGTCGTCGTGCTCCTCGGCCGGCGGGTCGGAGGCCGGGAACGACTCTTCGATCGCCTCGTCGCGGCCGTTGCCCGACATCTGCTCGGCGGCGTCGGCGTCGAACTCGCCCATCGCCTCGAGGAAGGCCTCCTTCGCCTCGGCCAGCGGCACCCGGTCCTGCGGCCGCTTCGGCCCGGCGATGCTCGGTTCGACCGCGCCGAGGTCGAGCTCGAGCAGGTCGGAGAAGGTCGGGTCCTCGCTCGACTCATCGTGGAACATGCCCTGCTCGCGGGCGTAGGCGTCGACCAGCTCGATCGTCTCGGTCGGGCGGCCGGTGAGGTCGAGGTAGCGCAGCGTCTCGGCGTCGACCGGGAAGATCGCGCAGGTCGAGCCGAACTCCGGGGACATGTTGCCGAGCGTCGCCCGGTCGGCGAGGCCGAGGGTCGAGATCCCGGGCCCGAAGAACTCGACGAACTTGGAGACGACGCCGCGCTCGCGCAGCATCTCGGTGGCGGTGAGGACGAGGTCGGTCGCGGTCGCCCCCTCCGGCAGCTGGCCGGAGAGCCTGAAGCCGACCACCTGCGGCAGCAGCATCGAGATCGGCTGGCCGAGCATCGCCGCCTCGGCCTCGATCCCGCCGACGCCCCAGCCGAGCACGCCCAGTCCGTTGACCATCGTCGTGTGCGAGTCGGTGCCGACCAGGGTGTCGGGGTAGGCCTGCAGGGCGCCGCCGTTCTCGCGGCTGTAGACGACCTGGGCGAGGTGCTCGAGGTTGACCTGGTGGCAGATCCCGGTCGCCGGCGGCACGACGCGGAAGTTGTCGAAGGCGCCCTGGCCCCACTTGAGGAACGAGTAGCGCTCGAGGTTGCGCTCGAAGTCCCGCTCGGCGTTGACCGCGAAGGCGCGCTCGTTGCCGAAGGCGTCGACCTGGACCGAGTGGTCGATCACCAGGTCGACGTCGACCAGCGGGTTGATCGCGCTGGGGTCGCCGCCGATCTCCTCCATCGCGTCGCGCATCGCCGCCAGGTCGACGACGGCGGGGACGCCGGTGAAGTCCTGCATCAGGACGCGGGCGGGCTGGAAGGGGATCTCGACGCTGGGCTCGGCCTTGGCGTCCCAGCCGGCGATCGCCTCGACGTCCTCCTTGGAGACGGAGACGCCGTCCTCGAGCCGCAGCACGTTCTCCAGCAGCACCTTGATCGAGTACGGGAGGCGGGCGACGTCGAAGTGGTCCTGCAGGGCGTCGAGGCGGAAGACCTCGTACTCGCGCCCGCTGACCGCGAGGGTCGAACGGGCGCCGAACGAATCGCTGCTCATCTGTGTCCTTCTCTCAAGTTTGGGCAGGACCTCACGGGGGTGAGGTCGGGGGTGTCGGGGGTCTACCTATTGTCGCGCTCGGCGGCGCTCGCCGCGTCACCGTCGCCGGCGGGCGCGCCGTCGCCGTTGGCGGCGGCTTCGCGCGCGGCGTGACCGGCGGAGACCTCCTCTGCTGCCTTCTGGCCCATCGGAGCGCTCTGCACGCGGGCAGAGACCGCCGGGCTGATCACGGCGAAGTGGGAGAGCGCGCGGGAGACCGGCGGCGCGACGACGATCTCGGCGCGGTTCGAGCGGATCGCCCTGAGGACCGCCGCCGCGACCTGGTCGGGGGTCGAGGTCCCCAGCCCCGGCGGCGATTTGGCCCCCGACTTGGCGAACATGCCGGCGTCGCGGACGAAGCCGGGCGAGACCGTCGAGACGCCGACGCCGCGCGGGCCGAGGTCGGTGCGGAGGCCGAAGGCGAAGCCGCGGAGGCCGAACTTGGTCGCGTTGTAGAGCGAGCTGCGCGGGCTCGCCGCCTTGCCGGAGAGCGAGGCGACGAAGACGAGGGAGCCGGCGCCGCGCTCGACCATCGCCGGCGCCAGGGCGCGGGCGAGGATCATCGGCGCCTCGAGGTTGACCCGCAGGGTGCCCTCGATCTGCTCCTCGCTGACGTCGGGCAGCCAGCCGGTGCCGGGCAGGCCGGCGTTGGCGACGAGGACGTCGACCGGGCCGGCGGCGGTCGCCTCGGCGGCGAGCTTGGCGGCGGCACCGGGCTCGGCGAGGTCGGAGGGGAAGGCTTCGTGGCCCGTTCCCGGGAGCTCGGCGGCGAGCTCAGTCAGGGCCTCGACCTTGCGGCCGCTGAGCAGCACCGTGGCGCCCTTCTCGGCGAGGCCGTGGGCGATCGCGCGCCCGAGGCCGCCGGTCGCGCCCGTCAGCAGTGCTCTGGCCCCCCCGAGGTCCATCGGCAGGCACGCTACCAGCCGCCCGGCACGAGACCCGCATGGCAGAGCCGCAAGTCCGCGACGAGAGATGCCTTGCAGCCGCAGGAACGGCTCCGCCGGGGCCGAATCGCAAACGAATGTTTGCGTTCTGTGAGCAAACAGCCGGCCAATGGTGTACATTGCCGCGATCCGAAGCACCGGAACGCCGAGTCCCCAGCGCCCCCGAGGCGCGACGGGAACGGGGGAACCACGTTTTCGGGGCTAACCCGCCTCTGGCGGGGGCGCAGGCTCCTTTAGCGCCAGCCCGACAGCTAACCCCGTAGGCCGACAAAGGAGATCGGTTTGCTGTTCGACAACTACAGGGCAAAGCTTGGGCTGGCGCTGGCCCTAGCCGTCGCTGCCGCCGCCCTGATCGCCCCCTCCGGCGCCTCCGCCCGCTGCACCGGCGGCGGCGTCAGCCCCGCCGAAATCGACATCTGCACCCCGACCGCGGAGGCTCACCTGCTCGCCAACGGGATGCTGGTCCCGCCCGCCAGCGCCCCGGGCCGGGTCAAGGCCGTGATCGCGGCGGCGAACCGGATCCGCAGCAAGCCCTACATCTACGGCGGCGGCCACGGCCGCTGGTGGGATGCCGGCTACGACTGCTCCGGCTCCGTCTCCTTCGCCCTCCACGGCGGCAAATTCCTCGAAAGCCCGCTTCCCTCGACCTCCTTCGAAGGCTGGGAAGAAGAAGGCGAAGGCCGCTGGATCACCGTCTACGCCAACCCCGGCCACGCCTACGCCGTGATCGCCGGCTGGCGCTGGGACACCTCCGGCGACGAAGGCGGCGAAACCGGCCCGCGCTGGCACGAAGAACTGCGCGACAACATCGGGTTCATCGCGCGGCATCCGGCTGGGTACTAGTTAGAGCTGGGCCGCCCCGGGGCCCAGGGATCGGGGTTGGCGGGAGGGACGTCGGCGCTCCTCCCCGGGAATTTGCGTCGCTCGCCCCT
>DASXOF010000066.1:0-12037 GCA_036494495.1 Solirubrobacterales bacterium
GGCCCCCCGGCGACCGTCCGACAACGCTGCGGCTTGCCTTGTCAGGCCCTGATCCGCGCCTCCTCCAAATCCAAATCCCGCTCGATCTGTTTCTGAGTCGGCGCCCGCAACCTCCCGTTCCCGCGCAGATTCAGGAGTTCCTCCCGCTCAACCCCGATCAACTCCCGCCGCAGCTCCCCGTAATCGACGATCCGCTGTTCCCGCGCCGCCGTCTCCGGGTCGCCGCCTCCAAGCACCGCCTGGCAGGTCCGAAACCGGCCGCGATACAGGTCTCGAAGCCGCTTCAACTGTACCTCTGAGGCGCGCTCCTCGTCCTCCATCTCGTCGAGCCGGTCGAGCGCCGCCTGCGCCGCCTCCATTCGCGCCACCGCCTCTTCGTCCGACCAGCGCCGCGGCTGCTCCAGGCGCAGCGCCCGGATCACGAACGGCAGCGAGAGCCCCTGCCCGACCAGGGTGACGAGGATCAGGGCGAAGGTGAGGAAGATGATCTGCGGTCGGCCGGGCACGTCGAGCGGCACCGCCAGCGCCGCGGCCAGCGAGACGGCGCCGCGCATCCCGCTCCAGCCGATCGCGAAGCGTTCGCCGAAGCTTTCGCCGGCGTCGTCTCCCATCGCGAAGACGAAGGCGAGGCGGGCGCCGATCGAGGCGAGGGCGATCGCCGCCACCGGCCAGAGCAGGTCGACCACGCCCGAGGAGGTTTCGTGCAGGGTGTCGACGACCCCCGGCAGCTGCAGGCCGAGGAGGACGAAGAGCGAGATCTCGAGGCCGAAGGTGAGGACGTTCCAGAAGGCGACGCCGTTGAGGCGCTGGTCGGCGGCGAGCGAGACCGGCGAGCGGTAGCCGCCGTAGACGCCGGCGACGACCGCGGCGAGGATCCCGGAGACGTGCAGTTCCTCGGCCCCGATGTAGGCGGCGTAGGCGGTGAGGACGGTGAGGAAGATCGAGAGGCCGGAATCGGTCTGGCGGCGGATCACGAGGTCGGAGACGAAGCCGACCGCCAGGCCGACCGCGATCCCGCCGAGCGAGACGCCGACGAATTCGAGCGCCGCGTCGCCGAGGCTGAAGGCGCCGCCGGCCGCCACCCCGACCGCGATCCGGTAGATCACCAGCGCGGTGCCGTCGTTGATCATCGACTCGCCCTCGACCACCAGCCGCACCCGCTCGGGGGCGCCGAGGCGGCTGAAGATCGAGGTCGCGGCGATCGCGTCGGTGGGAGCGAGGACGGCGCCGAGGACCGCCGCCTCGGCCCAGCTCAGCTCCGGCACGGTCAGATGGGCGACGACGGCGACCGCGGCGGCGGTGAGGAAGACGAGGCCGATGGCGAGGAAGGCGAGCGGCCGCATCACCGCCCGCAGCTCCATCGGCGAGGTCCGCCAGCCGGCCGCGTAGACCAGCGGCGGCAGGAAGACGAGGAAGACGACGTCGGGTTCGAGTTCGACCTCGGGCAGGCCGGGGATCAGGGCGATTCCGAGGCCGCCGACGACGAGGACGATCGGCGCCGGGATCTTGCCGAGGTCGGCGACGCGGACCAGGAGCGCCGCCGCCAGCAGCAGGACGAGGATCGACTGGACGTGGTGCACGCCGGCATGATCGCGGCCCGGGCCGACAGCCGCTAGCGTGAGCGCGAAATGCGCCGCCTCAGTCTCCTCGCCCTCGTCCCGCTCGTCCTTCTGCTCGCCGCCTGCGGCGGTGGCTCGTCCTCGACCTCGTCGACCGGCGGAGGGAGCGAAGACCCGTTCGCGCAGCTGCGCTTCGTCCTCGCCAAGTTCCCCTACCAGCCCTGGTACCGCGACTGCATCGTCGAGCAGGTCGAAGGCAAGCTGAGCGCCGGCGAACTCGAGGAACTGGCCGAGCTGCCGCAGGAACAGGGGCGCAAGGTGGCGCTCCGCTTCGCCCTCGGGGCGGCGCCGAGGTGCGAATCGCACGGCCGCGAGCCGATCACCCCGCACCCGAGCCACGTCCAGGTGCAGCTGCTGCGGGTCGGCTACGCCTCGACCCTGGAAGCGCTCGGCAAGCAGCAGGGCCTGGACCCCCAGCAGGCGACCTGCCTCAGCCGCACGATCGCCAGGTTCCCGGACGCGAAGGTGGTCGCGCTCGGCAACGCAGCTGGGAAGGAACGCGAACAGATCCTCGTCGACGTTGTGGAAGGGTGTGCCGAATGAGCGACGGGCCGGAGCGGCTGACGCCGCCGCTGGATGAGGTCGACCACGTCCGCGGCGAGCGCGGGGCGGAGCTCGAGCTGGTGATGTTCGGCGACTTCCAGTGCCCCTTCTGCCTTGGCGCCCAGTCGGTCATGCGGCGGGTCACGAAGCGGCTCGACGGCCGCCTCGTCTTCGCCTTCCGCCACCTGCCGATCCCCGAGAAGCACCCGCTGGCCCTGGTTGCCGCCGAAGCGAGCGAGGCCGCCGCCGCCCAGGGCAGGTTCTGGGACTACCACGACGCCCTCTACGCCGAACAGCCGAAACTCTCGCGGGAGACGATGCTGCGGGTCGCGACCGAGCTCGACCTCGACGCCGACCGCCTGGCCGCCGACCTCGACTCCGGCGTCCACCTGCCGCGGATCGAGCGCGACCTCGCCTCGGCCGCGGCCAGCGGCGCCACCGGCACCCCCAGCTTCTACGTCAACGGCTCCCACTTCACCGGTGCCTACGATGCCGGCTCGCTGGTCGAAGCGCTCGAAGCGGCCGGCGACGGCTAGCCCGATGCGGGCGCTGGTGCAGCGGGTCAGCCGGGCGGCGGTCGACGTCGAGGGTGAGAAGGTGGCTCAGATCGGGCCGGGGATGCTGGTTTTGCTCGGGGTCGGGGTCGGCGACGGGACCGAGGAGTGCGACAAGCTGGCCGACAAGGTCGCGAAGCTGCGGATCTTCGACGACGCCGAGGGGCGGATGAACGAGCCGCTCGGCGAGCGCGAGGCGCTCTGCGTCAGCCAGTTCACGCTGTATGGCGACGCCAGCCGCGGCAACCGGCCGAGCTACGTGGCGGCGGCGCGGCCGGAGGACGCCGAGCCGCTCTACGAGCGCTTCTGCGAGCGGCTGGGGGCGAGGAAGGGCATCTTCGGCGCCTGCATGGGTGTGGCGCTGATCAACGACGGCCCGGTGACGATCTGGCTCGAGGTCGAGCCGGCGGGCTAGGCCGGGGCGCCGGCGCGAAGGATCAGGTCGCAGTAGCGGTCGGCGATCTGCTCGGCCGAGAGGCGGCCGCGGGGGCGCAGCCACTGGGGCGTGTAGTTGACCATGCCCAGCAGGGCGAGGAGGGTGAGGCCGCGGTCCTCGAAGGTCATCGCGCCCGATTCCTCGCCGCGCTGGAGGATCCCGTCGAGGATCTGCTCGAAGTCCTTGCGGGCGCGGCGGACGGCGCGCCATTGCGGCTCGCGCTCGATCACCTGGCGCTCCTGGGAGAAGACCAGCATGTGGTCGCGGTGGCTCTCGATGTGGGAGAGCCAGGCGCGCAGCAGGGCGCGGAGCTGGCCCTTGGGGGAGAGCTCGTCGCTGGCGGCGATCTCGTGGCCCTGGGCCAGGAGCGGCTCCAGCAGCTCGTCGCAGATCGCGACGAGGAGCGCCTCCTTGCTGCCGATGTAGTGGTAGAGGCCGCCGGCGGCGAGGCCGGTCGCCGCGGTCAGGTCGGCGATCGAGGTTGCCGCGTAGCCGTTCTCGGCGAACTGCTTGGCCGCCGCCGCGATCACCTCGGCGCGGCGGCCCTCGTAGCGGGCGCGCAGGGCGGGGCGCTCGGGAGCTGGGGGAGTGCTGGCCATCGCTCCATACGGTAGCGACAAAAACCGAACAAGCGCTCGAAGTTAGAGCGATCGTTCGGTATTCTGCAGAGCATGAACTTCGACCTCAGCGACGAGCAGCGCCTGCTGCGCGACACCGTCCGCGAGTTCGCCCGCGCCGAGGTGGCGCCGGTTGCCGGCGAGCTCGACCGCACCAAGTCCTTCCCCTACGAGATCGTCGAGAAGCTCGGCGGGCTCGGCCTGATGGGGATCCCGTTCCCGCAGGAGTACGGCGGTGGCGGCGCCGACACGCTCTCCTACGCGCTGGCGGTGGAGGAGCTGGCCCGGGTCGACTCCTCGGTCTGCATCACGATGGCCGCCCACACCTCGCTGGGGACGATGCCGATCTACCTCTGGGGCTCCGAGGAGCAGAAGGCCGAATGGCTGCCGCGGCTCTGCAGCGGCGAACGGCTTGCCTCCTTCGGGCTGACCGAGCCCGAGGCGGGATCGGACGCCGGCAACGTGCGGACGACGGCGCGGCTCGAGGACGGCGAGTGGGTCGTCAACGGCGCCAAGCAGTTCATCACCAACTCCGGCACCGACATCTCCGGCGTGGTCGCGATCACCGCCGCCACCGGCAGCGACGAGCGCGGCCGCAAAGAGATCTCGAACCTGCTGGTGCCGACCGGGACGCCCGGCTACGAGGCCGGCGAGCCCTACCGCAAGATGGGCTGGAACGCCTCCGACACGCGGCCGCTCTCCTTCGAGGACTGCCGGCTGCCGGAGTCGGCCCTGCTCGGCCGCCGCGGCGAGGGCTTCAAGAACTTCCTCCACATCCTCGACGGCGGCCGGATCGGGGTCGCGGCGATGGGCGTCGGCCTCGCCCAGGGGGCGCTCGACGAGGCGCTCGCCTACGCCAAGGAGCGCAAGGCGTTCGGCCAGGCGATCTCGAAATTCCAGGCGATCCAGGCGAAGCTGGCCGACCTCTCGGCTCAGATCGAGGCGGCGCGCCTGCTGACCTGGCGGGCGGCGCTCGAGAAGGACGCCGGCCAGTCGTTCACGCTGACCGCCGCGCAGGCAAAGCTCTTGACCGGGCGGCTGGCGGTGCGGGCGACCGAGGAGGCGGTGCAGATCCACGGCGGCTACGGCTTCATCGAGGAGTACCCGGTCTGCCGCTTCTACCGCGACGCGAAGATCCTGACGATCGGCGAGGGCACCGACGAGGTGCAGCAGATGGTGATCGCGCGGGCGCTCGGGGCCTGAGGTGAGCGCGGGCGCGGGCATGCCGCCGGCCGTGAAGCTGCGCGAGGTCGGCCCCCGCGACGGCTTCCAGAACGAGCCCGAGGTGATCGCCACCGACGAGAAGGTGCGGCTGGTGGAGATGCTGGCGCGCACGGGGGTGCGGCGGCTCGAGGCGACGAGCTTCGTCCGCGCCGACGTGATCCCGCAGCTGGCCGACGGCCGCGAGGTGCTGGAACGGGCCGAGATCCCCGACGAGGTCGCGGTCTCGGTCCTGATCCCAAACGAGCGCGGGCTCGAGGCGGCGCTGGCGGTCCGCGACCGGATCGACGAGGTCAACGTCTTCCTCTCCGCCTCGGAGACCCACAACCGCCACAACGTCAACCGCTCGGTGGCCGAGTCGCTCGCCGGGCTGGAGAGGGTGATCGGGCGGGCGCGCGAGGAGGGGCTGCGGGTCGAGGGCGTGATCTCGACCAGCTTCGGATGTCCGTACGAGGGCGAGGTGCCGGTCGAGGGGGTGCTCGAGATCGCCGCCGCGCTGGCGGCGGCGGGAGCTTCGGAGGTCGGTTTCGGCGACACGACCGGGATGGCGAACCCGGTCCAGGTCCGCGAGTTCTTCGAGCGCGCCGCGGGCGAGCTGTCAGAAGTCGAATTGACCGCCCACTTCCACAACACCCGCGGCCAGGGCCTCGCCAACGTGCTGGCGGCGCTCGAGGCCGGCTGCGCCTCGTTCGAGTCGAGCTTCGGCGAGCTCGGCGGCTGCCCGGTGCCGCCGGGAGCGACCGGCAACATCGCCAGCGAGGACCTGGTCTCGATGCTCGACGGGATGGGGATCGAGACCGGCGTCGACCTGGAGAAGCTGCTGGCGGCCTCGCGCGAGGCGCAGCAGGTGCTCGGTCGCCCGCTCGGCTCGCACACGCTCGTCGCCGGCCCGGTCGATTGGCAGCGGTGAGGGGGCTGCGGCGGCCGTGTTCTCCTGTGTCCTGATCGCCAACCGCGGCGAGATCGCGGTCCGGATCGCCCGCACGCTGCGGCGCCTCGGGATCGAGTCGGTGGCCGTCTACAGCGACGCCGACGCCGGTGCGGTCCATGTCGGGGCGGCCGACCGGGCGCTGCGGATCGGCCCGGCGCCGGCGGCCGAGTCATACCTCTCGGTCGAGCGGGTGGTCGCGGCGGCGCTCGAGAGCGGTGCCGAGGCGATCCACCCCGGCTACGGCTTCCTCTCCGAGCGCCCCGAGCTGCCGCTGGCCTGCGCCGAGGCCGGCGTCGCCTTCGTCGGCCCGGGCCCGGAGGCGATGGCGCTGCTCGGCGACAAGGTGGCCGCCAAAGCCGTCGCCGAGGCCGCGGGGGTCCCGGTCCTGGCTGGTCTCGCCAACGAGAACCTGAGCGACGAGGAGATCGAGGCCTGGGTGGCGACGCAGGAGCTGCCGGTGCTGCTGAAGGCCGCGGCGGGAGGCGGCGGCCGGGGGATGCGGGTGGTGCGGGAGCACGGCGAGCTGACCGAGGCGCTGGGCGCGGCGCGGCGGGAGGCCGGCGCCGCCTTCGGCGACGAGCGGCTGCTGGTCGAGCGCTACCTCGAAGGCTCGCGCCACATCGAGGTCCAGCTCGTCGCCGATGCTCACGGCAACTGCGTCCACCTCGGCGAGCGCGAGTGCAGCCTGCAGCGGCGCCACCAGAAGGTGATCGAGGAGGCGCCCTCGCCGGTGGTCGGCCCGGAGCTGCGCGAGCGGATGGGGGCGGCGGCGGTGGCCCTGGCGCGCGAGGCGGGCTACGTCAACGCCGGCACGGTCGAGCTGATCGCCGACCGCGAGGACCCGCAGAGCTTCTACTTCCTCGAGATGAACGCGCGGCTGCAGGTCGAGCACCCGGTGACCGAGGCGGTGACCGGCCTCGACCTGGTCGAGCTGCAGCTGCGGGTCGCCGCCGGCGAGGAGCTGCCGCTGCGCCAGCAGGACGTCGAGCTGCGCGGCTGGGCGGTCGAGGCGCGGGTCTACGCCGAGGAACCGGGTCGCGGCTTCCTGCCCTCGACCGGGACCGTCGTCGCCTACCGCGATCCGGCCGCGGGCCGGATCGACTCGGGCGTCGCCGAGGGCTCGGTTGTCGGCTCCGACTACGACCCGATGCTGGCCAAGGTGATCGGCAGCGGCGCCGACCGTGGCGAGGCGCTGGCGGCGCTCGACGGCGCCCTTGGTGGGCTCGTCCTCCTCGGCCCCGGCACCAACGTCGCCTACCTGCGGGCGCTGCTGGCCCGGCCCGAGGTGCGCGCGGGGGAGATCGACACCGGCCTGATCGAGCGCCTCGGCGAGGAGGTCGCGCCGCCGCCGATGGCACCCGACGTCCCCGCCGCCGCGCTCCAAGCGCTGCTCGCCCCCGACCCGAGCGACCCCTGGGCCGCCGCCGACGGCTGGCGCATCGGCGCCCCTGCCCCGGTCCGCGCCACCCTCGAGGGCCCCGAAGGCGCCGTCGAGGTCGAGCTGCACGACGCGTCTGCGATTTCCCGCGATATAGGCGGCAAATCGCAGACGCGTCGGGCGGTCGTCCGGGAGGCAGGCGCCGGTGGGCGCCCGGGGGCGGTTTGGATCCTCGACGGGCGGGCGGAGCCCGCCCGCTTCGCGTTCGCCGACGAGGACCGGGAGCACGCCGGGGCGGCGCATGCCGGTTCGCTGGAGGCGCCGATGCCGGGGACCGTGATCGCGGTTCGGCGCGGGCCCGGTGAGGAGGTCGAGGAGGGGGAGGTGCTGGTCGTGGTCGAGTCGATGAAGATGGAGCTGGCGGTGCAGAGCCCGGCCGCCGGGACCGTCGCCGAGGTGCTGGTCGCCGCCGGCGAGCAGGTCGAGCGCGGCCAGACCCTGGTCCTGATGGGTGAGGAGGGCGGGTCGTGAGCACGGTCCTGCGCAGCCACGCCGTGCCCGGCAGCGAGGAGTTCGAGCGCAATGAGGCCGCCCACCGCGAGCTCGTCGCCGACCTCCGCGAGCGCCTCGCACAAGCCGCCCTCGGCGGCGGCGAGGAGGCGCGCCGGCGCCACGTCGAGCGCGGCAAGCTCTTGCCGCGCGAGCGGGTCGAGCGGCTGGCCGACCCGGGCAGCCCCTTCCTCGAGCTCTCCGGCCTCGCCGCGGGGGGCATGTACGACGACGCGGCGCCGGGGGCCGGGGCGATCGGCGGGATCGTCCGCGTCCACGGCCGCGAGGCGGTCGTCGTCGCCAACGACGCCACGGTCAAAGGCGGCACCTACTACCCGATGACGGTGAAGAAGCACCTGCGGGCGCAGGAGGTCGCGCTCGAGAACCGGCTCCCCTGCATCTACCTGGTCGACTCCGGCGGCGCCTTCCTGCCGCTCCAGGACGAAGTCTTCCCCGACCGCGAGCATTTCGGCCGCATCTTCTTCAACCAGGCGAATATGTCGGCGCAGGGGATCCCGCAGATCGCCGCGGTGATGGGCTCCTGCACCGCCGGCGGCGCCTACGTGCCGGCGATGAGCGACGAGACCGTGATCGTCCGCGACCAGGGCACGATCTTCCTCGGCGGCCCGCCGCTGGTGAAGGCGGCGATCGGGCAGGAGGTGAGCGCCGAGGAGCTCGGCGGCGGCGAGCTCCACGCCCGCACTTCCGGCGTCGTCGACCACCTCGCAGCCGATGACCCAGACGCGCTGCGGATCGTCCGCTCGATCGTCGCCACCCTCGCCCCGAAGCCACCATCGCCCTGGGAGCGCGCCGCCGCCGAGGAGCCGGCGGTCGACCCGGCCGGTCTCTACGGCGCCGTCCCCACCGACAGCCGCACCCCCTACGACCCGCGCGAGATCCTCGCCCGCCTGCTCGACGGCAGCCGCTTCCACGAGTTCAAGGCCGAGTACGGGACCACCGTCGTCTGCGGCTTCGGCCACGTCTACGGGCACCCGCTCGGGGTCGTCGCCAACCAGGGCATCCTCTTCTCCGAGAGCGCCCTCAAGGTCGCCCACTTCGTCGAGCTCTGCGACCAGCGCGGCATCCCGCTGCTGTTCCTGCAGAACATCACCGGCTTCATGGTCGGCCCGGAGGTCGAGGCCGGCGGCATCGCCAAGGACGGCGCCAAGATGGTCGCCGCGGTGGCGACGACGCGGGTGCCGAAGCTGACGATGATCGTCGGCGGCTCCTTCGGCGCCGGCAACTACGGGATGTGCGGGCGGGCCTACTCGCCGCGCTTCCTCTGGATGTGGCCGAACGCGCGGATCTCGGTGATGGGCGGCGAGCAGGCGGCGACGGTGATGCGCGAGGTCGGCCAGCCGGAGACCGGCGAGAAGCTGCGCGAGCAGTACGAGCGCCAGGGCAGCCCCTACTACTCGACGGCGCGGCTCTGGGACGACGGCGTGATCGACCCGCTGGAGAGCCGCCGCGTCGTCGGGCTGGCGCTCGGGGCCTGCGCCAACGCGCCGCTCGCGCCTCGCGCCGCTCCGGTCTTCAGGATGTAGGGATGGCGGCGGCCCAGGCGATCGAGATCGACGGCCGGCGCTACGCCTGGCACACGGCCGGTCGCGGCCCGCGGCTGGTCCTGGTCAACGGCTACGCGGGCACCGGCACCGACTGGGACCCGACCTTCCTCGGCCTGCTCGCCAAGCGCTTCGAGGTGATCTGCCCCGACAACCGCGGCATGGGCGAGTCCGATCTCGGCGACCAGGAGCTGACGATCGCGGCGATGGCCGAGGACGTCGAGGCGATGCTCGACGCGCTCGAGATCGAGGCCTGCGCGGTCGCCGGCTGGTCGATGGGCGGCTACGTCGCCCAGCGGCTGGCGGAGACGGCGCCGTCCCGGGTCAGCGCCCTGACGCTGATCGGCACCCACCCGGGCGGGCCGGCCTACGTGCCGACCGGCGACGCCGAGTCCTTCCGGCGGCTGATCGACTACTCGGGGACGCCGCGCGAGCAGGCGACGCGGCTGCTCTCGGTCCTCTTCCCGCCGGCCGAGGCGGCGGCGATCGACGCCGAGTTCGGCGAGGTGGTCGCGGCGGCGCGGGCGAAACTCGATCACGACGCGCTCGACGCGCAGGTGAAGGCGCTGGTCGGCTGGCGCGATCGCGTGCCGCCGACCCCGCTCCCCGATCCGCCGCCGTCCCTGATCCTCCACGGCGCCCTCGACGCGCTGGTCTCGGCCGGCAACGCGGTACCGCTGGGCGAGCGCTGGGGCGCGCGGGTGGAGGTCTTCGAGCAGAGCGCCCACGCGGCGATGGCGCAGGAGCCGCGGCGGGCGGCGACGGCGATCGCCGAGGTCGCCGGGCGCTCCTAGCTCCTCCTAGCTTGGGGCGCTGACCCGCTGGCGCTCGCCGCCGCCGGCGTCGACCGCCGCGGCGAGGGTTCGCAGCGCCCCGGCGAGCGGCTCGCGGATCGCCGGGTCGGCGAGCAGGCCGTCGGCCCCGATCGCCTCGCGCCCGACCGGGATCCGCAGGCAGGCGTCCGCGACGATCTCCGAGCCGGTGTAGCCGAGGACCTTGCGCAGCGAGGCTTCGGCGTTGGCGCCGCCGGCGGGCGCGGCCGGCCCGGCGGTGTTGATCCAGGCGACCGGCATCGCGTAGGTCTCGCCGCCGCCGACCGTCCAGTCGAGCAGGTTCTTGAACGAGCCCGGCAGGGCGCCTGCGTACTCGGGGGTCGAGAAGAGGGTCGCATCGCTGGCCGCCAGCTGCGCCCGCAGCTCGGCGACCGCGGGGTGGAGCTGCGCGCCCGGCGCGTCGTCGTCGGGGTTGAAGTGGGGCAGGTCGCCCATGCCGCCGTAGAGAGTCATCGCCATCCCTGGCAGTGCGAGAGATGCTGCCGTGCGCAGCAGGGCGCTGTTGCTCGAGCCGCCGCGCAGGCTGCCGGAGACGAGCAGGATCTTCGTGCCGTCGCTCACCGGCCCAGCCTAGCCAGGCGGCTTCGCCGGCTCGGCCGGCCGCCCCTCAACGGGAGCTGAGGCGGAAGCCGAGCCGGGCCAGAACCGAGGCACGCGCGCGCGCCTGCGCCGAAGTCACCCCGCCGACCGAGTAGGTGACGGTCAGCCAGCGGTTGCCGCGGGTGGCGAAGAGCGAGCCGAGGCCCGGAACCCAGCTGGCGTTCTGATTGCCCGGCGCCGGGTCGCCGACATGCGGGACCGGGTGGGTGATGCGGCTCGGGTCCGGGGCGCCGAACTGGTCCTGCTCGACCATCCGGTTGAGGTAGCGCTGGTGGGCGGAGCGGCCGGAGTCGAGGTAGACCCCGATCGTCGCGCCGGCGGCGGTGAGGCGGCAGCGCGAGGAGGGGGAAGTGGGCTCGGCGAAGAGCGCCAGCCGGCGGCCGGCCTGCGCTTCGGCCCGGCGCCTCAGCGCCTCGCAGTCGGCGCGAGAGATGTGCAGCGCGCTCGCTGCTTCGGCCTCGATCCGTTCTCCCTTGGTGCCGCGGTAGCCGTTGCCGGTCGCGGGCCGGCTGCCGGCTCCGGCGCCCGTCGTCCCGGCCCCGGCGGTCCCGGCGCCCGTCGTCCCGCCCGAGCCTCCGCAGCCCGCGAGCAGCACTGCCGCGACGAGCGCCGCCGCGCTCAGCGCCGCGGCCAGGAGCGTCGCCGCCGGCGGCTGCGCCGGCGCGCCGCGCTTGCGATCACGCCTCCCAGGCACACCTCGACCTTAGCTCCGCCTAACCTCCGGCGATGGCCGTCCCGAGCGGATTCAGCTACGAGGTCGAGGGCGCCGCGGTTGCGATCTACCACCACGGCCGCCGCGCCACGGTCCTGCGCGGCCCGGCCGCGGAGCGCTTCCTGAGCGAGGTCGAGCGCCGCGATCCGCAGCAGCTGATGGCCCGCGCCACCGGCAACTACAAGCGCGGCAACGAGCGGGCCGGCAGGAATCGATCGTCTAGCCGCCGCTGATCCAGTTGCCGGGCCGGCGCGGCGGCATCACCAGAACCAGGCCGAGGAGGACGGCGGTGGCACCGGCATAGAGGAAGAGCTCGGCGACGCCGCTGTTTTCGCCGACCACGTTCTGGCCGATCGCGAGCACCGAGAAGGTGAAGATCGCCAGGGCGAGGGCGCAGGTCAGGATCGGCTTGCGCCGCGTCGGCAGGAACTCCAGGGTCGCCAGGCTGGCGACGGTCAGCACGAAGATCGCGAACTCGAGGA
>DASXOF010000067.1:0-9108 GCA_036494495.1 Solirubrobacterales bacterium
CGCGGCCGGCGGCGGGGTCGCCGGCGCGGGCCTGGAGCAGCGCCGCGCAGGCCAGGGTGATGCCGTTGCCGCGGCGGTCGGCGACCGCCTCGCGCAGCTCGAGCGCGGCGCCGAGCAGCTCCCGCCCGCGCTCGAACTCGCCCTCGCGCCGGGCCAGGTTGCCGAGCGCGTTCAGCGCGTAGGACTCGCCCAGGCGGTCGCCGCGGGCGCGGAAGCGGGCGAGGGCATCCTCGATCAGCTGCGAGGCCAGCGCCGGCTCGCCGTCGGCCCAGACCGGCACCGCGAGGTTGACCAGGGTGTAGGCGGCGGCCGCCTCGGAGCCGAGCCGCCGCGCCACCAGCAGGGTGTCCTCCTGCAGCAGGAAGGGATAGCCGAACTCCGGCTCGGCCCGGACCAGGCAGTAGCCGAGCGGCCAGAGGGCCGCTCGCCGCTCGCCCTCCATCTCCTCCAGCCGCTCCAGCGCGGTGGCGAGCTCGCGGCGGGCCTGGGTCACCTCGCCGCGCGCCCAGGCGGCGATGCCGCGCACCTGCGCCGCCCAGATCGCGGGCCGCGCCGGCGGAAGGTCGGGGTCGGCGTCGCCCTCGTGCTCGCCGACCAGCGCCTCGATCTCCGCCTCCGAGCCGGTGATCGCCCGGTACCCGCCCCAGGCCTCGACCGCGTCGAACATGCCGCAGCGGTCGCCGAGCTGGTCGAAGATCGCGACGCTCTCGGCGGCGAGCTCCTCGATCCGCCCGTAGACGCCGCGGCGGATGCTGATCATCGTCCCCGCCGTCAGCGCCCGGGCCCGCGCCAGGCTCGGCTCCGGCGCCGCCGCCAGCAGCTCCTCGAGCCAGCGCGACGCCTCGGCGAGGTAGCCGCGCATCAGCCAGAAGCCCCAGAGCGAGACCGCCAGCCCGAGCCCGGTCTCGGGGTCGTCGGCGAGCGCGGTCGCGAGCGCGGCGCGGAGGTTGTCGCGCTCGAGGTCGAGCACGATCAGCCACTCGGGCGCCGGCAGGTCGCCGTCCGGGGTCGGGTCGCTGGCCGCGAGCGCGGCGTAGAAGTCGCGGTGGCGGCGCTCGAGCCCGGCCCGCTGGCCGGCCGCCTCGAGCTGCTCGGCGGCGAACTGGCGCACGGTGTCGAGCAGGTGGTAACGGCGGGCACCGGCGTCGCCCTCGACCTGGACCAGCGACTTGTCGATCAGGCGGCCGAAGTTGACGAACGCCTCCGCCTCGGCGCCCTCGGCCCCGTCCTCGGCGCAGATCGCTTCCACCGCCTCGACCGCGAAGCTGCCGGCGAAGACGGCCAGCCGCAGCAGCAGCACCTGCTCGTCGGGCTCGAGCAGGTCGAAGCTCCAGCTGAGGGTGGCGCGCAGGGTCTGCTGGCGGGTCATCGCGGTGCGGCTGCCGGCGGTCAGCAGGTCGAGCGAGTCGTCGAGCCGGGCGACGATCTGGGCCGGGGTGAGGGCGCCGACCCGCGCCGCCGCCAGCTCGATCGCCAGCGGCATCCCGTCGAGCCGGTGGACCAGCGCCGCAACCGCCGCGACGTTCTCGGCGTCGAGCTCGAAGCCGGGGCTGGCCTGGGCTGCACGGGCGGCGAAGAGGCGCACGGCCTCCGAGCGCAGCGGATCGGCGGCGGCGCCGAGCGCCGGCAGCGAGAGCGACGGCACCCGCCAGGTGACCTCGCCGGGGACCCGCAGCACCTCGCGGCTGGTGGCGAGCACGGTCAGCCGCGGGCAGCGGGCGAGGAGCGCCTCGACCAGGGCGGCGACGCTGGCGACCAGGTGCTCGCAGTTGTCGAGCACCAGCAGCAGCCGGCGCTCGCCGATGTGTTCGGCGAGGGCGATCTCGGGGGCGCGGCCGGAGGCGAGCCGGGTGCCGAGCGACTGGGCGACAGCCACCGCGACCAGGGCCGGGTCGCCGATCGCCGCCAGCTCGACCGCCCAGACCTCGCCCTCGCCGCCGGCGCCCCGCTGGCGGGCCAGCTCCAGCGCCAGCCGCGTCTTGCCGCAGCCGCCGGCGCCGGTCAGGGTCAGGAGGCGGTTGGCGCCGAGCAGCGCCGCGGTCTCCCCCAGCTCGCGCTCGCGGCCGACGAAGCTGGTCAGCTGCCGGGGCAGGGTCGGTGCCCCCTCGGCGGGCCGGGCGGCGGCGCTGGCCGGCGCATCGCCGTCTTCCCCGGCCCCGAAGCTGCGGGTGAGGATCTCGCGGTAGAGCGCCCGCGTCTCGTCGTCGGGCTCGTCGGCGAACTCGCGCTCGAGGCCCCGCTTCAGCTCCTGGAACTGGGCCAGCGCCTCCTGCCGCCGGCCGGCGCCGGCGTACTGGCGCATCAGGGCGCGGTGGGCGGGCTCGTGGAGCGGCTCGGCGACCAGCACCTCGCGCAGCTGCTCGATCGCCGCCGCCGGGTCCGCCACCGCCTCGAGCTCGGCCAGCTCGAGCGCCAGGCCCAGCCGCAGCTCGCGCAGCGCCTCGCGGCGGGACGCGGTCCACTCCTCGTAGCGGTCCTCGGGCAGCAGCTCGCCCTCGTACAGCGCCAGCGCCGCGCGGTAGGCGGCCGGGTCGGTGCCGCAGCGCGCCCGCGCCGCCGCCGCCTCGAAGGCGACGACGTCGACCCGCACCGCGTCGGCGCGGCCGAGGGTGATCAGGTCCTCGCTCAGCTCGAGCAGCTCGTGGCCGTCGGCGCCGGCCGCGTCGAGGGCGCGGCGGGCGGCGTAGATCGCCTGGTGCAGGTTGTTGCGGGTGGCGCCTCGGTCGTGCTCGGGCCACAGCGTCTCGGCGGCGCGGTCGGCGTGGATCCGCCGCTCCGGCTCCAGCGCCAGCAGCTTGATCAGGGTCTTCGCCTTGCGCAGCCGCCAGGCCCGGTCGGGGATCGACTCGCCGTCGACGGCGACCGAGAAAGTCCCGAGCAGATTGACGCCCAACACCTCGTCCCCCAAGGCGCGCCCTTTCGAAAGGGATACTGAAGTAATACGGACGATACCCCGCGGGGGCGGGCGAGGTTCAAAACGGCCCGCGCCGGGTGGCGCGGGCCGGGTGTCAGCGGAGCGCTACGAGCGCGTGGGCTGCGGGACGATGCGGATGTAGGGCCGCGGCTCCTCCCACTCGCCGAACAGCTCTTTCGCCGCCTCGTTGTCGACCGAGCCGGCGATGATCACGTCCTCGCCCTGCTTCCACTGCGCCGGGGTCGAGACTTTGTTGTTCGCGGTCAGCTGCAGCGAGTCGATCACCCGCAGCACCTCGTCGAAGTTGCGCCCGGTGGTCATCGGGTAGACCAGGATCAGCTTGACTTTCTTGTCGGGCCCGATGACGAAGACGTTGCGGACCGTCTGGTTGTCGGCCGGGGTGCGCTCGTCGGTGTTTCCCGAGGCGGCGGCGGGGAGCATCCCGTAGGCCTTCGAGATCGAGAGGTCGGTGTCGGCGATGATCGGGTAGTTCGGCGCCGTCCCCTGGGTATCGGCGATGTCCTCGGCCCAGCCCTCCTGCTTTTCGAGCGAGTCGACCGAGAGGCCGACGATCTTCACGCCGCGCTTGGCGAACTCGGGCTCGATCGAGGCCATGTAGCCGAGCTCGGTCGTGCAGACGGGGGTGAAGGCTTTGGGGTGCGAGAACAGGACCGCCCAGCTGTCGCCGATCCAGTCGTGGAACGAGATATGTCCCTCGGTGGTCTCGGCCTCGAAGTCGGGCGCCGTGTCGCCTAGCTGCAACGCCATCTAGCTGCTCCTCTCAGGAAATTGATCGATGTGCTCAAGATACCTCCCGGAGGGGTTCGCTCAGGTCGACCCGAGCAGCGCGGCGGCCCGCTGGGCGGCCTCGGTCCGGTTGCGGACGCCCAACTTGCGGTACAGAGCGGTCGCCGCCTTCTTGACGCTGTCGGGGCCGAGGTGGAGGCGGGCGGCGATCTCGCGGTTGGTGGCCCCGGTCGAGATCAGGGCGAGGATCTCGCGGTCGCGGTCGCTGAGGCCGATCGGGTCCTCGGCCGCGGGCGCCGGCCCGGGGACGACGGCTTCGCCGCTGAGGAGGGCCGAGCGGACGGCGGCCACGATCGTCTCCGAGGGGGTGCCGGCGGGGAGGAAGGCGGCGGCGCCGAGCGAGGCGGCCGGCGCCCCGAGCGAGCTGCGGCACCGGGAGCCGAGGAGGATCTCGATGCCGGGGTGGGCGCGGCGGAGTCGCTTGGTGATCGCGCCGGCGAGGGGGCCGGTGTCGGAGACGTCGAGGACGGCGACGTCGGGGCGGTGGCGGCGGGCCAGCGCCAGCGCCTCCTCGCTGTCGGCGGCGAGCCAGCAGCTGCCGACCCAGGCCTGGCGCCGCAGCAGCAGGGCGAGGCCGAGGCGGCTCGGCTCATGCGAGTCGACGACGAGAGCGCCGACCGCACCGGCAGGCAGGCGCAGCTCCTCGGTCGCGCAGGTGTATTCCGTCATCTCGACCATTTTTACACTAAATAGGTCAACAAACTGTGCTTTTACCCGTTCGGGCCCATGTCAGCCACAGGGCGACAAGCGGCGAACGCGCTCCACGAGCGCGCCTGGAGCGGCTTGAACCATGCCGCGGCTCCTTCCGCTGCGCCGGCGGGCTGCGTTGGCCGGCGACGCGCCGGGGAGGAGCGCCGCGATCGCGAAAGCCGCTGCTCGCTCCCGCCCGGGGCCCGCGCCGGGCGGCTCGCACCAGGCGGGACTAGAAGATCCCAGCAGCGATGATTGCGGCGATGATCGCCATGAAGCCGGCGATCAGCGTCCTCTCCAACCCGTCGAAACGCGCGCCAAAGCGGGCGTCCATCGCGACAAACCGGGCGTCGACCTTGTCGAACCTCTCATCGATCTTGGCGAACTTTTCGTCGACCTTGTCGAACTTTTCGTCGACCTTGTCGAACTTTTCGTCGATCTTGTCCAGGCGCTTGTCGACCCGATCGAACCGGAGGTTCATATCGGCTCGGACCTGGGCGAACTCGCGGTGCATGCCCACCTGCAGGTCGTCGAGGCGCTCGTCGGTCCAGGCTTCTCTCACGGCGTTCATGATGGCAGATGCTAGGGAACTTTTTGTCTCAAATGTGGGTACGAATGTACTTCTTTGGGGAGGCTTTGTGACGAAAGCGTCACGACGCCGCAAAACGCGGCGATCAGGCGGCCTCCACCACCATCGCCAGCCCCTGGCCGACGCCGATGCAGAGGGTGGCGACGCCGTAGCGGCCGCCGCTCTGGCGAAGCTCGTGGGCGACGCGGCCGAGGACGCGGGCGCCGGAGGCGCCGAGCGGATGGCCGACGGCGATCGCGCCGCCCCTGACGTTCACCTTCTCGGGGTCGAGCTCGGGCCAGCCCTCGAGGCAGGCGAGGCTCTGGGAGGCGAAGGCCTCGTTCAGCTCGAGGAAGTCGACTTCGTTCCAGGAGATCCCGGCCTTGGCGAGGGCCTTGTTCACGGCCTTGACCGGGGCGATGCCGAAGACGTCGGGGTCGACGCCGTGGACGCCGCGGGAGGCGACGCGCGCCAGCGGCTCGGTGCCGATCCGCTCCCCCGCCGCCTCGGAGCCGATCAGGAGCGCCGAGGCGCCGTCGGAGAGCGGCGAGGAGTTGCCGGCGGTGACGCTGCCGTCCTCGACGAACGCCGGCCTCAGCTTCGCCAGCTTCTCGATCGAGGTGCCGGCGCGGATCCCCTCGTCGCGCTCGAGCTCGACCCCGGGCACCGGCACGACCTCGCCCATCGCCCCCTCCTCGTAGGCCCGGTGGGCGAGGGTGTGGCTGCGCAGGGCGAACTCGTCCTGGCGCTCGCGTGAGATCCCGTACATCTCGGCCAGCTTCTCGGCCGATTCGCCGAGGCTGATCGTCCACTGCCCCGGCATCTCGGGGTTCACCATCCGCCAGCCGAGGGTGGTCGAGTAAAGCGTCTCGTGCCCGGCCGGGAAGCCCTTCTCTGGCTTCAGCAGCACCCACGGCGCTCTGCTCATCGACTCCACCCCACCGACCAGGACGATCTCCGCATCGCCGGTCTCGACCGCCCGCGAGGCGCCGATCGCCGCCTCGAGGCTCGACCCGCAGAGGCGGTTGACGGTCGCTCCCGGCACCGAGGTCGGCAGGCCGGCCAGGAGCGAGGACATCCTCGCCACGTCGCGGTTGTCCTCACCGGCGCCGTTGGCGTCGCCGAAGAGCACGTCGTCGATCGCCGCCGGGTCGAGACCTGGCACGCGCCCCAGCAGCGCCCGGATCGCGTGCGCCCCGAGGTCGTCGGGGCGCACCCCCGAGAGGGCGCCCGCGTAGCGGCCGAAGGGGGTGCGGACGGCGTCGTAGATGTAGGCGCCCCCGCTCATCCCGGCGAAGCTTACGGCCCTCGGGAACGCTTCAATATCCTGACCCGATGGGGATCGGAGGGCTCTCTTGCTGGTGACGAAGCGCGGCGACGGCTTCCGGCTCGTCCCCCAGTACGAGCACGGGGCACTGGCCGGCGAACTCGCCGAACGCTGGGGCAACGACCGCTTCGCGATGCCGGCACCGCCCTTCGCCGCGGCGCTGACGATCGCCGCCGCCCACCACGACGACGGCTGGCGCGAGCTCGACGACGTCCCCGCCCACAACCCCGAGGCCGGCCGCCCCGCCCACTTCCTCGAGCTGCCGCTGGAGCGGACCGTGCCGCCCTACGGCCGGGGCGTCGACAGCGTCTACGCCCGCGACCTGCTCGCCGGGGCGCTGGTGCAGGCGCACTGGACCGGCCTCTACTCGGGCCGCTGGGGCCTGCAGAGCAGCGGCGGCCCGGTCCCCCACCCGCTGGCCGAGGAAGTGGTCGCCAAGGGGGAGCCGCGGCGCCAGCAGGCGCTCCGCGAGGCCTGGGGCTTCGACGGCCTGCGCAGCGAGTTCGAAGCCAACGCCTGGCACGCCTACGAGGTGCTGCAGGCGCTCGACGTCATCTCGCTGGCGCTCTCGCTGATCGACCCGGCGGTGCCGAGCGACACGGCGGCCGAGCCGCCGCTCCTCACCGCCACCCTCTTCCCGGTCGAGCAGCCGCCGGGCGCCCGCATCCTCCCCACCGTCCCCACCGCGCCGCTGCGGGAGCACCTCGACCTCAGCTTCTCGGTCCCCGAGCCGGGCGTCGCCGCGATCGACCCCTGGCCCTTCGCCGAGCCGAGCTTCGCCGTCGAGCTGCGCTCGCGGCTGCTCCCGCGCGACGGCCTGGCCGAGGAAGAGTCCCACGCCGCCTACCACGCGGCCACGGTCGAGCCGATCCGCTGGGCCCTGCGCGCCGGCTAGGGCAGCGATGACGCCGCCGAGCCTCGACCACGTCCAGATCGCCGCGCCGCCCGGCTGCGAGGAGGAGGCGCGGCGCTACTTCGGCGAGCTGCTCGGGCTGCGGGAGATCGAGAAGCCACCGCCGCTGCGCGGCCGCGGCGGCGCCTGGTTCGAGCTCGGCGGGCACCAGCTCCACGTCGGCGTCGAGCAGGGCTTCCGGCCGGCGCGCAAGGCGCACCCAGCGCTGCGGGTCGCGCCGCAGGAGCTGGAGCCGCTGGCCGAGCGACTGGCAGCGGCGGGCGCGCCGGTCAGCTGGGATACCTCACTGCCCGGCGCGCGCCGCTTCTACTCCGAAGATCCCTGGGGGAACCGGATCGAGCTGCTCGCCGCAGCGCCGACGGCGGACTGAGCGAGCTCCCGCTCGGCGTCGAGGTCGACGACGACGTGGGAGACCGGCAGCTCCAGCTTCTGCTGGGCGCTGGTGACGACGCCGTGCTCGAGCCAGCGCGAACGCTCCGCCGGGTGGGTCGAGATCACCACCTCGTCGGCGGGGAAGTGGCGCAGCGCGTCCTCGATCGCCAGGTTGGGGTCGGAGTCGCCGATCTCGCCGCCGGCGCTCAGCCCCAGCCGCCCCACGCCCTCGACCGAGGCCTGCAGCCGCTCGCGGGCGAGGGCGATGCCGTCGTCGATGTCGGAGGTCCAGTGGGCGGCACGGGAGCCGGCCAGGGCCGGGGCGACGACGAAGACCTCGCAGTCGCGCCCCTCGCAGCGGCGGCCGATCTCCTCGCGCAGCGCCTGCCCGGCGACGGTCTCGTTGGCGACGACCAGGATCCGGTGCTTGCCGTCGTCGCTGCTGGTCGGGGAGAAGTCGCTCGGCAGCGAGCCGCGGGCGCCCCGCCAGGCGAGCCCGACGCCGAAGCCGATCAGCGCCGCCGCCAGGATCAGGCCGACGACCGGCCGGGTCAGCAGGGTCAGCGCCACGACCGCCGCCGCGCCGATGCCGATCACAACCACCAGGCGGAAAACATCCGCCTCAGACCGAAGCGGATTGTGCATACCCCTGTTGTACCACCGGGGCATGGGCTTTCAAACCCGCCTGGCCGGAACGCCGGGGCCTACGTCCGCTGAGGGTCGCTACCCCGGGAAGTCGCCGGCCGCCACGCGCAGCACGCGGAGCACGCGGGTGAGGTCGTCGAGGTCGCCGTCGGAGAGCGGCTCGGTGGCGAAATCGGCCTCGTTCAGCGCCTTGGTCGAGGCCTCGGCGACGCGGCGGCCCTCGGGCAGGATCTCGGCGAGCACCGCGCGGCGGTCCGATTCGTGCGGGACCCGGCGCACGAGGCCGATTTTCTCCAGCCCGTCGATCGTGTTGGTGACGCTGGTGCGGTGGACCTGCAGGCGCTCGCCGATCTTGCCCAGCGGCAGCGAGCCGCGGCGCGAGAGGTAGAGCAGCATCAGCGCCTCGTAGCGGGGGAAGGTCAGCTCGAACGGCTCGAGGACCTCGTTCAGCCGCGCCATCAGGATCTGGTGGACGCGCATGATCGAGGTGACCGCGACCATCTCGGTCGCCGCCTCACTGGTCCAGCGCTCCTGCCAATGGCGGCGCGCCTCCTCGATCGGGTCGAACGGGAGCTGGTTGCTCGGCACGCGGCCAGTCTGACGATAATGCCGGCCGACCCGTGCCCACCGTCCTCCTGATCCGCCACGGCCAGGCCTCCTTCGGCGCTGCCGACTACGACGTCCTCTCGCCCACCGGCGAGCGCCAGGCGGGGATCGCCGCCGCCGCGATAGCCCGCCGCGGCTACCGCCCGAGCCGGATCGTCAGCGGCTCGATGCGGCGCCAGATCGACACCGCCGCCGCCTTCGACGGGCCGGCGCCCGAGGTCGACCCGCGCTGGAACGAGTACGACCCCAACGACGTCCTCGCCCAC
>DASXOF010000068.1:0-21101 GCA_036494495.1 Solirubrobacterales bacterium
GGCGACGGTGACCGAGTCGCCGGTGTGGACGCCCATCGGGTCGACGTTCTCGATCGAGCAGATGATCACCACGTTGTCGTTGCGGTCGCGCATCACCTCGAGCTCGAACTCGCCCCAGCCGATCACCGACTCCTCGACCAGGACCTGGTTGATCGGGCTCGCCGCCAGGCCCTCGGAGACGACCTGGCGCAGCTCGGTCTCGGTCTCGCCGATCCCTCCCCCCTGGCCGCCCATCGTGAAGGCCGGGCGGACGATCGCCGGCAGTGAGATCCGGCCCGCGGCCAGCGCCTCCTCGACCTCGGCCAGGCTCTCGACCGTGATCGACCACGGGATCCGCAGGCCGGCCTCGGTCATCGTCTGGCGGAACTCCTCGCGGTCCTCGGCACGGCGGATCGCCGCCGCGTCGGCGCCGATCAGCTCGACCCCGAACTCCTCCAGGGTGCCGTCCTCGTTCAGCGCCATCGCCAGGTTCAGCGCGGTCTGGCCGCCGAGGGTCGGCAGCAGCGCGTCGGGCCGCTCCTTCTCGATGATCTTGCGGACCGGGCCCGGCAAAAGCGGCTCGATGTAGGTGGCGGTGGCGAACTCGGGGTCGGTCATGATCGTCGCCGGGTTGGAGTTGACGAGGACGACTTCGTAGCCCTCCTCGAGCAGCACCTTGCAGGCCTGGACGCCGGAGTAGTCGAACTCGGCCGCCTGGCCGATCACGATCGGGCCGGAGCCGATCAGCAGGATCTTCTGGATGTCGTCTCTACGCGGCAAGGGCGAGGAACCTCTCGAATAGGTGGCGGGCGTCGTGCGGGCCGGGGCCGGCCTCGGGGTGGTACTGGACGGTGGCGCCGGGGACGTCCTTCAGCACCAGGCCCTCGACCGTGCGGTCGTAGAGGTTCAGCTGCGAGAGCTCGGCGACGCCGAAGTCGGTCTCCCAGCGGACCGGCTCGTCGGCCTCGATCCGCGGTTCCCCGGCCGGGCCCTGGACCGCGAAGCCGTGGTTCTGGGAGGTGATGTCGATGCGGCCGGTCTCGAGGTCCTTTACCGGGTGGTTGGCGCCGCGGTGGCCGAACGGCAGCTTGTAGGTCTCGAGGCCGACGGCGCGGCAGAGCAGCTGGTGGCCGAGGCAGATGCCGACCACCGGGCGCTTGCCGACCAGCTCGCGCACGGTGTCGACGACGTAGTCGAGGGCGGCCGGATCGCCGGGGCCGTTGGCGAGGAAGACCGCGTCGGGGTCCTCGGCCATGACCTGCTCGGCGCTCGAGGTGCAGGGCAGGAGCGTCACCCGGCAGCCGTGCTCGCGGAACTGGCGGACGATCGAGAGCTTGATCCCGGTGTCGATCCCGACCACGTGCGGGCCCTCGCCCTCGGCCCCGAGCCGGACCGGCTCGGACGGGGTGACGGTGCGGGCGAAGTCGGCGCCGGCCATCGAGGGCTCGGCATCGACCCGCTCGCGCGCCTCGGCCTCGGGCATCGAAGCCGGGAAGATCCCGCCGCGCATCGCGCCGCGGTCGCGGATATGGCGGACCAGGGCGCGGGTGTCGACGCCGCTGATCCCCGGCGTGCCGGTGTCGTCGAGCCAGTCGAGCCAGCCTCCCTCGGCGCTGGCGGCGTCCTCGCGGTTCTTGGCGTCGCGCATGACGACGCCGCGGGCGTGGGCCGCTTCGGACTCCATCGCCGCCCCGGAGACCCCGTAGTTGCCGATCAGCGGGTAGGTGAAGACGATGATCTGGCCGGCGTAGGAGGGGTCGGTGACAGACTCCTGGTAGCCGGTCATCGCGGTGTTGAAGACGACCTCGCCGGTGACGTGGCCGGCGGCGCCGACGGCGTCACCGTCGAAGCGGGTGCCATCCTCGAGCAGCAGATAGGCGGTCGCGGCGTTCACGCGGCCACCCCGAGGCTGAAGGAGCGCAGGCGGTAGGCGACCTGGCCGGCGGCGAGCGTCATCAGCACCCGGCCGGTCAGGGTGCGGCCGGCGCACCAGGAGTTCTGCGAGCGGCTCTCGTAGCCGTCCTCGCCCACCGTCCACTCGGCGCCGAGGTCGCAGAGGACGACGTTTGCCTCCGAGCCGGGCGCCAGGGTCGGCCGCTCGATTCCGAACGGAGCGGCGCCGCCGGCGAGCCGCTCGACCAGCAGGCCGAGGCCGATCACGCCGGGGATCACCAGCTCGGTGTGGAGCGCGGCGAAGGCGGTCTCGAGGCCGGTGACACCCATCGCCGCCTGCTCGAACGGGACCTCCTTTTCCTCCGCCTGGTGCGGCGCGTGGTCGGTGGCGATGCACTCGATCGTGCCGTCGCGCAGGGCGGCGATCAGCGCCTGGCGGTCGGCCTCCGAGCGCAGCGGCGGGTTCATCTTGAAGCGGTGCGGGTCGAGGCTGCGGACCTCCTCGTCGGTGAGGCAGAGGTGGTGCGGGCTGGCCTCGGCGCTGATCTCGACCCCGAGCGCCTTGGCGGCGGCGACCGCCTCGACCGACTCGGCGGCGGAGAGGTGCTGGACGTGGATGCGGGCGCCCTCGTAGCGGGCGAGGGCGGCGTCGCGGGCGACCATCGTCGACTCCGAGACGCTCGGGATCCCGGCCAACCCGACCGCGGCGGAGACCGGGCCCTCGTGCATGACGCCGTCGCCGGAGAGTGTCGGCTCCTCCTCGTGCAGGGCGATGTTGCCGCCGCAGAGGCGCTGGTACTGGAGGGCGCGGCGCATGACGTTGGCGCTGCGGATCGGCAGCCCGTCGTCGGAGAAGCCGAGGGCGCCGACTTCGCGCAGTTCGACCATCTCGGTCAGCTCCTCGCCCTTCATGTCCTTGGTCACGGTGGCGAGGAAGCCGACCGGGACCGAGGCGCCGGCGCGGGCCTGCTCGCGCAGGGCGCTGAGGTCGGCGGCGGTCGAGACCGGCGGCTGCGTGTTGGCCATCGCGATCACGCCGCAGTAGCCGCCGGCGGCGGCGGCGCGGGTCCCCGTCTCGACGTCCTCTTTGTGCTCGTGGCCGGGGGTGCGGAGGTGGACGTGGGGGTCGAAGAAGGCGGGGAAGGCATGCAGGCCCTCGGCCTCGACCACTTCGGCCCCGGCCGGCACCTCGGCGGCGCCGGGGGCGGCGAGCTCGGCGACGCGGCCGTCGCGGACGACGAGGTCGTGCTGGCCCTCGATCCCGGCGACCGGGTCGAGCACGGTGGCGTTGCGGAGGATCAGCTGCGCGTCCGGGCCCGGACGCACGTCGAGCTGGTCGGTGAGGCTCATGCGGGTTGTCCGATCGGGGTCGGCCCGGCGGGGGCGCCGTCGCCGGCTGGGATCGGAACCGGCCGCTCGGCTCCGGCGAGGAGCTCGTAGAGAATCGCCATCCGGACCACGAGGCCGGCGGCGACCTGCTCGGCGATCAGCGACTGCGGCGAGTCGATCGCCTCACCGGAGATCTCGACGCCGCGGTTGACCGGGCCGGGGTGCATCAGCAGCTGCCGCGGGTGGAGGCGGCGGCTTGAGACCTGGAAGGTGGCGGCGTACTCGCGCAGCGAGGGGACGAAGCTCTCGCTCATCCGCTCGGTCTGCATCCGCAGGGCGTAGACGACGTCGGCCGCCTCGATCCCGTCGAGCGAGTGCTCGACCCGGCAGCCGAGCTGCTCGATCCCGCGCGGGATCAGGGTCGGCGGGCCGCAGACGGTGACCTCGGCGCCCATCCGGGTGAAGGCGAGGACGTTGGAGCGGGCGACGCGGCTGTGGAGGACGTCGCCGACGATCCAGATCCTGCGGCCCTCGAGCGAGTCGAGGCGGCGGCGCAGGGTGTAGACGTCGAGCAGCGCCTGCGAGGGGTGCTCGTGCTTGCCGTCGCCGGCGTTGACGACGGCGGCCGGGGTCCAGCCGGCGACCATCTGGGCGGCGCCGGCGTAAGGGTGGCGGATCACGATCGCCGCCGGGTCATAGGCGGTGAGCGTCGCCACCGTGTCCTTCAGCGACTCGCCCTTGTCGACCGAGGAGCCGGCCGCCTTGACCGAGACCAGGTCGGCGGAGAGGCGCTTGGCGGCGAGCTCGAAGCTGCTCGAGGTGCGGGTGCTCGACTCGTAGAAGAGGCTGACCACGGTGCGGCCGCGCAGCGTCGGCACCTTCTTGATGTCGCGGCGGCCGACCTCGGCGAAGCTCTCCGCCCGGTCGAGGATCGCCTCGATCTCCTCGCGCTGCAGGTCGTCGATGCTGAGCAGATGCCTCATGCCATTGCCTCCGCTGGTCGTGGCTCGGAAATCGTCACCTCGTCGACCCCGTCGACCTCCTCGAGGCGGACGTTGACCCGCTCCTCGCGCGAGGTCGGCAGGTTCTTGCCGACGTAGTCGGGCCGGATCGGCAGCTCGCGGTGGCCGCGGTCGCAGAGGACCGCGAGCTGGACCCGCCGCGGCCGGCCGTAGTCGAAGAGCGCCTCGATCGCGGCGCGGACCGTGCGGCCGGTGAAGAGGACGTCGTCGACCAGCACCACCGTGCGGTCGGCCGGGTCGAAGTCGATGTGCGAGGCGTGGACGACCGGCTGCGCCGCCGGTGACTTGGCGCCGACGTCGTCGCGGTAGAAGGAGATGTCGATGTCGCCGATCGGCAGCTCGGTGCCGGTCAGCTCGCCGACCAGCGTGTGCAGCCGGCGCGCAAGCAGGGCGCCGCGGGTGTGGATCCCGACGATCGCCAAACGCTCCGGCTCCGGGTTCTTCTCGGCGATCTCGTGGGCGATCCGCCGCAGCGTTCGCCTCAGGTCGTCGTGCCTCAGCACGACCTTCTCACTCATTCTCGGTGGCTTCCTTCCTGGCCTCACGGGACCGGGTTAAAGGACGGCGCCCAATGTAGCAGCGCCGCTCGACGCGTCCTACCCCTCGGATTCCTCCTCTTTGCGGACTTCCCGCGCTCCGTTCGGGATCAGCTCGGGCTCGCCGCGCTCGGGGAAGGGGATCGCGATCTGGTCGAAGTCGCGCGGCGCCACCGTCGGCTCGAACACCTCGCGGGCTTCGTCGAGGCAGGCGCCGACGTGGTAGCGGGAGGAGATGTGGACCAGCGCCAGCAGCTTCACGTGGGCCTCGGCGGCGACGCCGGCTGCCTGGCGCATCGTCGAGTGGCCGGTTTCGGCGGCCCGGGCGGCGTCCTCCTCCATGAAGGCGGAGTCGTGGATCAGGAGCTCCGCGTCGGCAGCGGCGGCGACGGTCGCCGGTGAGGGCGCGGTGTCGCCCGTCAGGACCAGGGTCCGCCCCGGTCGGTCGGGCCCCATCACCTGATCGGGCCGGACGGAGCCGGCACTCCCCTCGACCTCCTCCCCGCGCTGCAGCGCCGCGAAGGCCGGCCCTTCCGGCACCCCGGCGGCCTTCGCCGCCTCGGGGTCGAAGCGGCCCGGGCGCTCGTCCTCGACGATCACGTAGCCGATCGCCCGCGAGCTGCGGTGCTCGACCTCGAACGCCTCGACCTCGAAATCGTCGTGGCCGGCGTAGTCCTCGGCCCGCAGCTCGACCAGCTCCAGCTCGTAACCGAGCTTCCCGATCAGCGGCTGGAAGACTCTGAACAGCTCCCCCAGCCCCGGCGGCCCGTAGACCGTCAGCGGCACCTCCCGGTCGGTCAGGTCATAGGTCTTCAGCAGCCCCGGCAGCCCCAGCACGTGGTCGGCGTGGAAGTGCGTCAGGTAGATCTCGTCCACCTGCGTCAGCCCCAGCGACTTCTGCATCTGCCGCTGCGTCCCTTCGCCGCAGTCGAACAGCATCCTCACCCCGCCCCGCGCCACCAGCACCGCCGCCGTCGAGCGCCGCGCCGAGGGCGCCGACGCCCCGGTCCCGAGAAAAGTCACCGTCAGGTCCACGCGCGCGAGCCTACGCGAAGCGAGGTTGCCTTTTCGGGCGGTATGCGCCTGAAAAGGCAACCTCGCGCGGGGAGGCCGGCTGGGCGCCGGGCGCACTAAGCTGGTTGGTCGAGCGCCCGTAGCTCAGCTGGATAGAGCGCCGCCCTCCGGAGGCGGAGGCCACAGGTTCGAATCCTGTCGGGCGCGTCAGGCGGTCTTGAAGCGGGCGCGCCACTCGTCGCGGTCGAACTCGGCCGGGTCGGTGGCGGTGAGGAAGCGCTCGAGGGCGGCGACGAAGCGGCCCGGGGCCTCGACCTGGGGCAGGTGGCCGACCTCGTCGAAGACCTCGAGCCGGGCGCCGGGGATCGTCTCGATCGCGGCTTCGGCGTGGGCGACGGGGATGATCGGGTCCTCCCTCCCCCAGACGATCAGGATCGGCAGCGCCTCGGCGAGGTAGAGCCGGTCGCCGGCGGCGACCTTCTGGCCGCCGGTGCCGACCACCGCGCGCAGGGTTTCGAGGAAGGCGGCGCGGCGCTCGGAGTCGGCGAGCGAGGCGTAGCCGCGGGCGACCTCGGCGAGGTCGGCATTGGGCCGCAGGCCGAGCGCCCCGAGGCCGCGGCCGAGGGCTGAGCCGAGGCGGGCGCCGGGACCGGCGGTGGCGGCGATGAAGAGGTCGGCGCCGGGCAGCGCGGCGGCGCGCAGGACCGGGCTCACCTCCGGCCCGAGGCCGCCGCTCGAGACCAGCACGAGTCGCTCGACCAGCTCCGGGAACTGGTAGGTGAACTGCATCGCGATGCCACCGCCGAGGCTGTGGCCGACCACGGTCACCCGCTCGTGGCCGAGCGAGACGAGGAGGTCGCGGAGACCCGCCGCGTGGGCGCCGAGGCTGTAGTCGCCGCTGCCGGGCTGCGAGGAGCCGTGGCCGGGCAGGTCGGGAGCGATCACGGTGTGGCCACGGGCCAGCGGCTCGATCACCTCGCGCCAGTTCTCGGTGCTGCCGGCCATTCCGTGGATCAACAGCAGGACCGGGCCGGCGCCCGCCTCGACGTAGGAGACCGAGCGGCCGTGGATCAGCGCCGAGCTGCGGCGCACGGTGCCCTCGGCGAGTCGCGGCTGCTGCTTCTTCGGCCCCACGCCGGCAGGGTAACCGTCGCCGCCCACGTAATCGCGCCGGGCGCGAAGCGCAACCGGATTCCAATACTGTCGCGGCGATGAACTGGCGCGAGCAGATCGGCGTCGAGGAGCTGAAGCGCGAGCGGCCGCCGCGCGGTGCGATCGTGATCGTCGCGATCGGCCTCGTCGCCTGCCTCGTGGCGGTGCTGGCGAGCACCGGCAAGGGCGAAGGCGAAGCCGCCCACCTCGAATGGGTGAAGCAGGTGAAGATCGCCGACTCCGAAGCGGTCAAGGTCCCCGGCGGCGAGCAGGAGATGCAGCTGGTCAAAGGCCGGCTCCGCGCCACCGGCACCAACGTCAGCGGCTACTCGCTCTACGAGGTGGCGCAGACCCTGAAGATCGGAGCCGAGGCGCCGCTGAAGAAATCGCGGGTCATATGCGCGATGTCGGTCCCCCGGGGGATCGAAATCGGTCACAGCTCGCAGGGCCTGCGGACCCTTTACCCGCGCTCCTCCGAAGGCATCTTCAGCCAGGAAGCGCCGGAAACGCTGCTGGTCGACTTCAGCTCGCACAGCTCCGAACTGGCGGTGCTCGAAGTCGGCGACTACACCAACCACTTCACGACCGAAAAAGGCGTCAAGCTCGAATGGGGCGAATTCGAAGAAGGCACCGAGCACCTCAAGTACTTCATCGCCGGCAAACCGAAGCAGGACCTGGAACTGCCGTTCTACGCGGTCTGGCGCGCGACGGTGGCGCCCGAGGCGACCACCACCTGCACGCTCGAAACCGCCGCCGGCGAATCGACGGTGAAGACCACGACCGGGCTGCAACACCTGCCGCCGCCGATCGACGAAGAAGCCGAAGAAGAAGCGCAGGAACAGCGCGAAGAAGAAGCGTCGGCCGAAGAAGAACAAACCGACGAAGCCGGCGGCGAAGGCGAATAGCCGCTCAGGCGCTTCCTAGGCGTCGGTCGCCAGCTCGGTCTGCGGCGCGACCAGCAGCTCCGGGCCTTCGGCCATCCCTTTGCCGACCTTGTTCAGCGCCGGGTTGGCGGGCGCGCCTTCCATCCGGCGGGCGTCGAGCGGGCCGAGCATCGCGATCGCGTCCTCGGCGCTGAGGTCGGGGCGCAGCCAGGCCGCCTCGGCCTCGGGGCCGGAAAGGATCGCCGGCATCCGGTTGTGGACCGGCTTCACCACCTCGTTTGGGGTGGTGGTGATGATCGTCGCGCTGTAGAGGTGGCCGTCGGGGTCGAAGCCGCGGTCCTCGGGGTCATCCCAGGGCTTGCGGGTGCAGAGGCCGGCGAAGGCGAACGGGGCGCCGCCGTCGACCGTGAACCGCCACGGCTGGCGCGGCTGCTTGGGGTCCTCGGCCTTCATCCACTCGTAGAAGCCGTCGGCGACGATCAGGCAGCGGTGGCGGAACTTGCCGACCAGCGGCCCGTAGGCCTTGCTTTTCGTCAGGTTCTCGGTTTTGGCGTTGATCATCCGGTAGCCGACCTTGAGGTCCTTGGCCCAGACCGGGACCAGGCCCCAGCGCATCAGCCGCGCTTCGCGCTCGCCCTCTGCCGCCTCGTCGGGCTCGGGCGAGGAGCGGACGACGAGGATCTCCTGGGTCGGGGCGACGTTGAAGCGACCGAGCCCGGGCGGCGCTTTGTCCTTCTTCTTCGCGCCGTCACCGCCGTCGCCGTCGCCGGCGGGCGCAGCGGCGCCATCCTTGGCCGCCTCTTTCGCCGTCAGCGCCTTCTCCAGCTCGACCTGGAAGCGGTCGGCGATCGTCTTCGTGTCCTTGGTCGTGACCGTGAAGCGGCCGCACATCAGGGAAGCACCTCCGGGTGGTCGCGGTACCACTCCAGGGTACGGGCCAGCCCCTCCGGCAAGCCGACCCGCGGCGCCCAGCCGGTCAGCTCGCGCAGCTTGGCCGAGTCGAGGTACTGGTCGACGATCTCGCCGGCGGGGACCCCGGGGCCCCAGCTCGGCGCCATCCCGGTGCCGCCTGCCGCCCGCGCCAGCTCCTCGACCACCTCGCGCACCGAGTGCGGCACCTCGCCGCCGGCGTTGAAGGCCTCGCCGGGGGCGGCGGCACCGGAGCGCAGCGCCGCGGCGATCGCCAGGTAGGCGGCGACCGCGTCCTCGACGTGGATGAAGTCCCGCTTCGGGCTGCCGTCGGAGCGGATCTGCGGCGCCCGCCCCTCGCACAGCGCCCGCGCCGTCTCCGGGATCAGCCGGGTGAAGTTGAGGTCGCCGCCGCCGTAGACGTTGGCGAACCGCGTCACCGCCAGCGGCAACCCGCTCGAGACCGCGTAGCCGCGGGCGATCATGTCGGCCGCGGCCTTGCTGGCGTCGTAGGGGTAGGCGCCGCGCAGCGGGAAGTCCTCGCGGTAGGGCAGCTCGGGAGCGGTGCCATAGGCCTTGTCGGAGGAGGCGAAGAGGACCGTCGGCACCTCCTGCTCGCGGCAGGCCTCGAAGACGTTCCAGGCGCCGCGCACGTTGACTTCGTAGGTCTCGCGCGGCGAGCGGCTGGCGATGCTGACGATCGTCTGGGCGGCGAGGTGGAAGACGGCCTCGCAGTCCCCCACCGCGCTCGCCACCTCGCCGGCGTCGAGCAGGTCGGCCTCGTGCAGCTCGACCTCGGCGCTGACGCCGAGCAGCTCGAGCCCCGAGGGGCGCGGCCCGCCGAGGTCGGTACGGCGCGGGCTCGGCCGGTCGAGCACCCGCACCGCCCAGCCCTCGTCGAGCAGGGCCGCCGCCAGGTGCGAGCCGACGAAGCCGTGGCCGCCGGTCACCAACGCCCGGCCCGGCCCGCTCACCCCGCCTCCACTCGTCCCGGTGCCCACGGAGCCTCGCCCGAGCGCCAGAGGTCGTCGAGCACGATCGCGTCCTTGTAGGTGTCCATGCAGTCCCAGAAGCCCTCGTGGCGGAAGGCGCGCAGCTCGCCGTCGGCGGCGAGCCCGGCGAGCGGCTCGCGCTCAAGCACGCTGCTCTCCCCCAACCGCTCCAGCAGCGCCGACTCGAAGCAGAAGAAGCCGCCGTTGATCCAGCGCTCGGCGCGCGGCTTCTCGGCGAAGCCGGTGACCCGCTCGCCCTCGAGCTCGGCTACGCCCCAGGGCAGGTCGGGCTGGACCACGGTCATCGTCGCCGTCGCCCCGTGGGCGCGGTGAAAGGAGAGCTCAGCGCCGAGGTCGACGTCGGCGACGCCGTCGGCGTAAGTGAGGCAGAAGGTGCCCCCGCACAGGCGCTCGCCGAGCTTCGCCACCCGCCCCCCGGTCGGCGTGTCGAGGCCGGTGTCGACGCACTCGATCTCGACCCCCGCCGGCCACGACTCGGCCGCGGCGAACTCGGCCACCGCCTCGCTCAGGTAGCCGGTCGCCAGCAGGAAGCGCTCGAAGCCCTGCGCCGCGTAGATCCGCACCACATGCCAGAGGATCGGCTTGCCGCCGATCTCGACCAGCGCCTTCGGCGCCGTCTCGGTGCGCTCACGCAGCCGCGTGCCGCGGCCGCCGCAAAGAATGATCACGGGCGGTTTCACGCTGCCGGGTTTCTACCCCCTATCGGGGGTGGAAGGCTTGCAGCGCGTTCAGCCGCCGGCCACCGCCGGCAGGATCGTCACCTCGTCGCCCTCGTTGATCGCCGTCTCCAGGCCCTGCTGGAAGCGGATGTCCTCGCCGGAGACGTAGACGTTGACGAAGCGCCGCAGCGTCCCGTCCTCGGTGATCCGCTCGCGCAGTTCGGAGTGGGCGGCGAAGACCGCGTCGAGCGCCTCGCCGACCGTGCCGCCGCTCACCTCGACCGCCGACTGGCCGCCGGTGGCGGCGCGGAGCTGGGTCGGGATCTTGACCGTGATGGGCATCTAGGCGGCTACCTCCAGGGCGAACTCGGCGCCGAAGCTGTCGAGCGAGGGGTCGATTTCGTGCATCCGGAACGTATCGCGAGTCGCGTCGAGCGTCTTCAGCCCCTCGCCGGTGATGTAGACGACGACTTTCTCGCCGGCCGCGATCTCGCCCCGTTCGGCGAGCTTGCGGAGGACGCCGACCGTGACCCCGCCCGCGGTCTCGGTGAAGATCCCCGTCGTCTCGGCCAGGAGCTTGATCGCCGAGCGGATCTCGTCGTCGGTTACCGAGTCGATCCCTCCGCCGGTCCGCCGCGCCTGCTCGACCGCGTAGGGCCCGTCGGCCGGGTCGCCGATCGCGAGGCTCTTGGCGATCGTGTCCGGGCGCTGGGGGCGGCAGACGTCCCAGCCTTCGGCGAAGGCGGTGGCGACCGGGCTGCAGCCCTGCGCCTGGGCGCCGTTGAAGATCGGCTGCTCGCCTGCGACCAGGCCGAGGTCGAGCCACTCCTGGAAGCCGCGGCCCAGTTTGGTGAAGAGCGAGCCGGAGGCGATCGGGCTCACCACCCGGTCGGGCAGCGTCCAGCCGAGCTGCTCGACGGTCTCGTAGGCGAGCGTCTTCGAGCCCTCGGCGTAATACGGGCGCAGGTTGACGTTGACGAAGGCCCACGGTTGGGTCTCGGCGAGCTGGGTGCAGAGCCGGTTGACGTCGTCGTAGTTACCGCGGACGCCGACCAAATTGGTCCCGTAGACGCTGGTCGCGAGCAGCTTCTGCTCCTCGAGGTTGGCGGGGACGAAGACGTAGGAGTCGAGCCCGGCCGCGGCGGCGTGGGCGGCGACCGCGTTGGCGAGGTTGCCGGTCGAGGCGCAGGCGACTGTCTCGAAGCCGAGCTCCTGCGCTTTGGCGACGGCGACGGCGACGACCCGGTCCTTGAACGAGTGGGTCGGGTTGGCGGCGTCGTTCTTCACCCAGATCTCGGCCTCGATCCCGAGCCGCTCCGCCAGCCGGTCGGCGCGCAGGAGCGGGGTCAGCCCCGGCTCCAACGGGTCGCCCGGGCGACCGGCAAACGGCAGGAAGTCGGCGTAGCGCCAGATCCCCTGCGAACCGGCCTGGATTCTCCGCTTCGCCGCGACCGCGTCGAAGCCCGAGTGGTCGTAGGTGACTTCGAGCGGGCCGAAGCAGCGCTCGCAGAAATAGCTGGCGCCGAGCTCGTACTCGGCCTCGCACTCCTTGCACTTCAGGTTCTCGACTGACATCCGATCGTCCCTTCTTACGCAAAAACCTCCGCCAGTGGGGCGAAGGTCCGATCGGACTTCCCCCACATCTCCCAACGCGATCCCTCACGAGATACACGCCGGCTGGAATTGGCACCTCTCCCGGACGGTCAGGTCCGGGGCGGTTGCCGGGGCTTCGTAGGGCCAGTCCCTCCACCCCTCTGGATGTGGCGCTTATGTTGGGAGAAGCGTACCAGGGGCGGCGGCACGGTTTCCAGGCTGGCCGGGCGGTTACTCTTTGTCGCACGATGGTCTTGCTGCGCGACGAGACGGGTCCTCCAGATGCCGAACCTTCCGAAACCACGGTTGCGGCGTCCTCGCCGTGCCGATTCGGCCGTCGCAGCCCATCCTGCTGAGCCACAGGCGCCGCGGGTAGAGCAGATCGACGGCGCCGGCCTGCGCTGGGTCAACATCGAGCGCCCCGGAGCCCTGGAGCGGACCTGGCTCGAGGAGCACTTCGACTTCCACGCCCTCGACCTCGAGGACGTCCTCTCGCGCAACCAGCGGCCGAAGATCGACGTCTACGACGAGTACCTCTTCATCGTCCTGCACCTGCCGGTCTTCGACCGCGCCGCCGGCCGCCTCGGCACCGGCGAGCTCGACCTCTTCGTCGGCCCCGACTACGTGGTGACGCTGCCGAACCAGCCGCTGCAGCCGGTCGAGTACCTGTTCGAGCGCTGCCGCAGCAAAGAGGAGCTGCGCGAACAGCTCTTCGCCCGGGGCTCCGGCTACCTGCTCTACCGGCTGGTCGACGACGCCTTCGACTACTGCTTCCCGATGCTGCGCAAGATCGGCAACAAGCTCGACGCGCTCGAGGACGACATCTTCGAGGGCCGCTCCGACGAGGTCGTCCGCGACATCTCCAACGTCAAGCAGGAGATCATCAACTTCCGCAAAGTGATCCGCCCGCAGCGCCCGGTCCTGCGCGACCTCGAGAAGGTCAAACAGCGCTACCTGGCCTCCGACATCGACCTCGAGATCTACTTCGACGACGTCGTCGACGCCCACGAGCGGATCTGGGACATGCTCGAAAACTACAAGGAGGTGATCGTCGGGCTCGAGGAGACGAACGAGTCGGTGATCTCGCACGGGCTCAACGACATCCTGCGGGTCCTGACCTCGATCAGCGTCGTGATCCTGCCGCTGACCCTGATCGCCAGCGTGATGGGGATGAACTCCTGGGTCCCGTTCGAACACGACGAGGCCGGCTTCTTCGTCGTCCTCGTGGTGATGGCGATCATCCTGATCGGCATGGTGATCTTCTTTCGGCGGCGGCGGTGGCTTTGATCGGGGGTTGCGGGGGGCGGTGCCCACCCCCTTTTCTCTTTAGCTGACAAGGGACGGGTGCTGGCCGGAGAGATCCCATCGGCAGCCGCGAGCGATTTCTCCCTAATCAGCTTCAAGCAGAAGGGGGCCCCGGCCCGGTTTCGTTGGGCGAGCGCCCCCGCCGAACCCTGATCCCCAGCCAAGTCCATAGGATGACCCCCTGTGGCCAACTTCCGCATCTGGGCGCCCTGGCGCCTCGTCTACGTGAAGGACGCGTCGAAGGACAACGAGGAGGAGTGCATCTTCTGCGCCAAGCCCGCGCAGGACGATGACGAGGCGAACCTGATCGTCCACCGCGGCGAGCGCAGCTTCGTGATCCTCAACCTCTTCCCGTACACCAACGGCCACCTGATGGTGGCGCCCTACGCGCACCTCGGGCGGCTGCAGGAGCTCGGCTCCGAGACCCTGGCCGAGATGATGGCGCTGGCGCAGCGGGGGATGGACCGGCTCGAGCAGGTCTACGACCCGCACGGCTACAACGTCGGCTTCAACCAGGGGCGGGTCGCCGGCGCCGGGGTCGAGCACCACATCCACATGCACGTCGTCCCCCGCTGGGGCGGCGACACCAACTTCATGCCGGTGATCGCCGACACCAAAGTGATGCCGCAATCGATCGAGCAGAGCTACGAGGCGCTGAAAGGAGCGTTTTGAGCGACGAGACAGTCTTGGCCCCGCCTGGAATCTTCAAGGCGTACGACATCCGCGGCCTCTACGGCGGGGAGATGGACGCCAGCACCGCCACCGCGATCGGGCGCGCCTTCGTCCGGGTGCTGGCGCGGCTGCGCGGGAAGCCGGCGGCGGAGCTGCGGGTCGGGCTCGGCCGCGACATGCGGCTGACCGCGCCGGAGATGGCGGCGGAGCTGCGCGACGGGATGATCTTCGAGGGCGCGACCGTGGTCGACGCCGGCATGGTCGCGACCGAGATGCTCTACCACCTGGTCGGCTCGCGGCAGCTCGACGGCGGCGCGATGGTCACCGCCTCCCACAACCCCAAGGCCTACACCGGGGTGAAGCTGGTCCGCGAGGGAGCGCTGCCGCTCTCCGGCGACGCCGGGATCGGCGAGGTCAAGGCCGAGATCGAGGGCGGCCTCGGCGCGGCGCCGGGCGGCGGCTCGCTCGAGGAGGTCGACATCTGGGACGAATACCGCGCCCACGCGCTCTCGTTCATCGACCCGTCGGCGATCAAGCCGATGAAGGTGGTGGTCGACGGCGGCAACGGGATGGGCGGCCCGATGGTCGGGCCGATTCTCGAGAAGCTGCCGCTGGAGCTGGAGGAGATGTACTTCGTCCCCGACGGCGAGTTCCCCGACCACGAGCCGAACCCGCTGCTCGAGGAGAACCGGCGGATGATCATCGACCGCGTGCGCGAGACCGGCGCCGACCTCGGGATCGCCTGGGACGGCGACGCCGACCGCTGCTTCTTCATCGACTCGACCGGGACCTTCTGCGACGGCGACTTCATCTGCGCCCTGCTCGCCCGCGCGGCCCTGCGCAAGAACCCGCCGGGGACGACGATCCTCTACGACCCGCGCTCGAGCCGGGCGGTGCCCGACCTGGTCGCCGCCGAGGGCGGCCGCTCCGACCTCTCGCGCGTCGGCCATGCCTTCTTCAAGGCGCGGATGCGCGAGGAGGGCGCCGCCTTCGGTGGCGAGGTCTCCGGCCACTACTACTTCCGCGACTTCTGGAATGCCGACTCGGGGACGATCCCGGCGCTGCTCGTGCTCGAGCTGCTCTCCGAGGACGGCCGCAGCCTGGCCGAGCTGATGGAGGAGTTCCGCTCGAAGTACTTCATCTCCGGCGAGATCAACTCCGAGGTCGACGACCAGGCGGCCAAGCTGCAGCTGATCCGCGAGCGCTACGGCGACGGGAAGATCACCGAACTCGACGGCGTCTCGGTCGACTACGAGGACTGGCACTTCAACGTCCGGCCCTCGAACACCGAGCCGCTGCTGCGGCTCAACCTCGAGTCGCTGATCTCGCACGAGGACATGGAGGCCAAGCGCGACGAGGTGCTGGGGCTGATCCGCTCGTGAGCACGGAGGAGCTGACCCCCGAGGCAGCGCTCGAGCAGGCGGCGCTGGCCGGGATCCACTGCCTCCGCATCCCCACCCCGTTCGCGGTCGGCCGTGTCAACGCCTACCTGATCGAGGACGAGCCGCTGACCCTGATCGACGTCGGCCCCAACTCGGGCAAGGCGCTCGACGAGCTGAGCGCCCAGCTCGCCCAGCACGGCCACACGATCGAGGACCTGGGCCTGATCCTCGTCACCCACCAGCACCTCGACCACATCGGCCTGGTCGAGATCGCGGTCGAGCACTCCGGCGCCGAGGTGGCCGCCCTCGGCGCAGCCGCCCGCCGGCTCTCGAACTTCGACGAGGAAGCGGTCGCCGAGGACGAATTCGCGGTCTCGGTGATGCTCCGCAATGGGATCCCGGAAGAAGTCGCGGTGGCGTTGAAAAGCGTCTCCTCGAGCTTCCACGGCTGGGGCTCGGCGGTGAACGTGACCAGGCCGCTGGCGGACGGCGAGACGATCGAGCTGCGCGACCGCAGCCTGCAGGCGCTCCACCGCCCCGGGCACTCGCCCTCCGACACGGTGTTCTGGGACGAGGAGCGCAAGCTGCTCTTCGCCGGCGACCACCTGCTCTCGAGCGTCTCCTCGAACCCGCTGATCACGCTGCCGCTCGACGGCAGCAGGGAGCGGGTGCAGACCCTCGTCACCTACCTCGCCAGCCTGCGCAAGACTCAGGCGATGCCGGCCGAGATCGTCTTCGGCGGCCACGGCGAGCCGATCACCGACCACGTCGCCCTGATCGACTCGCGCTTCGCCTCGACCGAGCGGCGCAAGGAGAAGATCCACCGCCTGATCGCCGAGCGCTCGCGCAGCGGCTACGAGCTGGCGCAGGCGATCTGGGGCAACGTCGCCGTCACCCAGGCCTATCTCACCCTCTCCGAGGTGATCGGCCACACCGACATCCTCGTCAACGAAGGCCGGGTCCGCGAAGCCGACGACGGCAGCGTGATCCGCTTCGAGGCCGTCGAGTAGGCGCACCCGGCGCCCCAGCCCAGCGCTCGAATACGCTGCACCCAGTGTCGCCCCCCCTCCGGTCCCGCCGGCTGCGCAAATCCGCCAAGAAGCGGATGCTGATCATCGTCAACCCCTACGCGACGACGGTCTCCGACCGGCTGAAGAACCTCGTCGTCTACGCGCTGCAGGGGCGCTTCGAGGTCGAGACGGCGGAGACCGAGGCGCAGAACCACGCGACCGAGATCGGGCACGAGGCGCGCGACGGTGGCTACGACGTGGTCGTCGCCTTCGGCGGCGACGGCACCCTGAACGAGGTCGCCAACGGGCTCGCCGGCACCGACCTGCCGGTGGCGATCCTGCCGGGCGGCTCGACCAACGTCGTCGGCCGCAGCCTCGGGATCCCCAACGACGTCGTCGACGCGACCGAGCACCTGCTCTCGCTGCTCGACGACTGGCAGCCGCGGAAGATCGACCTCGGCAACGTCGACGGGCGCCGCTTCGTCTTCGCCTGCGGCGCCGGGCTCGACGCGACCGTGGTGCGCCGGGTCGACGAAAACCCGAAGCTGAAGGCCAAAGTCGGCCCCTACTACTACAGCTGGGCCGGGGTCTCGGGCTTCTACCGCAAGTACCTGCGGGGGGCGGTGCGGATGCGGATCGAGAGCGACGCCGGCGAGCCGACCGAAGGCGTCACCGCGATCGCCCAGAACTCCGACCCCCTCACCTACTTCGCCAGCCGCCCGATCCGGGTCGCGGAAGGCATCGCGATCGACGATGGCACCCTCTCGATGGCAGTGCTCAAACGCGCCACCCAGCGCGACATGCCGAGCCTGATCGGCCGCCTGCTGAGCGACAAGAGATCAGCGGCCGAGCACCGCCAGATCGAGCATTTCGACGACGTGCACGAGGCGACCGTGACCTCGGTTTCGAAGGACAAGGACGGGGCGCTGAAGGCGTTCCCGCTGCAGGTCGACGGCGACTACATCGGCGACCGCACCCACGTCTCGCTGCGAATCGAGCCCGGGGCGTTGACGATCGTCGCGTAGATGCCTATGTCACCGTGAAGGCGGCGGTGGCAACGGCGAGCAATTGACCACTGTATGCGCCGTTACTGTGAGTAGCGCCGACGCCACCGGCACTCGGGCAACCGCCCGAATAGGTATAGGTGATGCCGGTCAGTGCGGCGGTAAACGTGACCGTTCCCGCGGGCGGGCTCGGACCGGCGTTGTTCGCGAAGCTGACCTTGCTCAGCGGGCCCTGTTCGCCGATACTGATACTGCAGCCGACGCCGGCACTGTCGTGGATGGCGATGCTACTTCCCGCACTGCACAGGACCTTGAGCGCGGCGTGGACCGGAGCAGGTTCTGTTTCGGGTTTTTCGAACCTGAGACTGCAGCCGGTGGTGCTCACGGTGATTTTCAGCCCGGCGAGACTGCATCCGGAATAGGAAGGATGGACGGTGAGCGTCGAAGCTGTTTCGACAGCCTGGGTGCCGCTGAAGGTCACGGAGCTGCAACTCGCGGTGCCGACGTCGGTGACGAACTGGTTCGTACTCACCGGACTGCCGGTGATGAAGCCGCCACTGACCGAGGCGATGTGGTATTCGGCGAGGGCTGGGCCGGCCGCGACGGCACCGAGCGCACCGACGAGGATGAGCGCCAGGCCCAGAGCCTTGAGCTTGTGCATCATGGCGCGACAATGCTTAGCGGCTGCGTCGACCGAGGTCAACGAGAGCGGGCCCTCCCGAAGTCCGCCGCGTGACGAGCGCCTGACTTTGCCCGCATTTCACGATCGGCAGAACCTCGCGCGCACCGATCCGTGCGGTGCGCCTAATCGAGCAAGCCGGCTTCCCTTGCCCCGATCGCCGTCTGGATCAACGTCTCCTCGGCGTCGAACTGCGGCCTCCACCCCAGCTCCTGCCGCGCCTTCGCGGTATCCATCAGCACCGGCTTGTCGTAGGCAATCGCCCACTCGAGCTGGGGGCTGAAGAAGGCGAGCTGCTGAGCGAACCGGCCTCCCAGGCTCGCCAGCGGGCCGGGCACTCGGACCGAGCGCCAGCCGATCGAGCGGGCGACGTCGCCGAGGGTGATCGTGCCCTCGCCGGCGAGGTTGTAGGCGCCGGCGTCGCCCTTGCCCTCGATCGCCGCCGCCAGCGCCGCCGCGACGTCGTCGTGATGGACGAGCTGGAAGGGGGTGCCGGGGTCGGGGAGAAGCGGCTTGACGCCGGGGACGCGGCCGGCCCAGCGCCTCACTTTGGGCAGCGGGTCGCCGAGGCGGGCGCTGCCGACAACCCGGTCTAGCAGCATCGGCGCCTGCGGCCCGGCGACGACACAGGGGCGGAAGACGTAGGCGGCGACGTCGGAGCCTTCCAGCGAGTCGGCCAGCGCCGCCTCCAGCTCGGCCTTCTGCTCTGAGTAGTAGAAGCCGGCGCTGCCGCGGGGCGGGACGCCCTCGGTGATCGGCTGGGGGTTGTCGGCGTGGAAGCCGTAGGCGGCGACCGAGGAGGCGTAGACGAGGCGCCGCACCCCCGCTTTGCGGGCGGCGGCGAAGACGTTGCGGCTGCCGATCAGGTTGACCCGGCGGGTCTGGCCGCGGCCGCCGAAGATCGAGAAGGCGAGGTGGACGACGACGTCGGCGCCCTCGAAGAGCGAAGCCAGCGAGTCGCGGTCGAGCACGTCGCCGCGGCGGTAGGAAACCTTCTGCCAGCCCTCGAGCTCCGGCCGGAAGGGCCGGCGCGCCATCCCCCGCACGGACTCGACCGCGTCGACCCGCTCCAGCTCGCGCAGCAGCGGCAGCCCGATCTCGCCGGTAGGGCCGGTGATGGCGACGGTCAGTCCCAACGATTCACCCCGAGCGCAGTGCCGTCGTCAGGCGGTCGGGGTTATGCGATACGCGTCGAAGACCGCATCGACGTTCCGGAGGCGGGAGACGCAGTGCTTGAGCTGCTCGGTGTCCCCCACCTCGACCACGAACCGGTTCTTCACCATCGGGTGGTTGGTGGTGCAGGTGGCGCCGATGATGTTGATCCCCGCCTCCGAGAAGGTCCGCGAGAGGTCCTCGAGCAGGCGGGTGCGGTCGTAGGCGTCGATCTGCAGCTCGACCCGGAAGCTGGCCTCGTTTTCGCCTTCCCAGCTGACCTCGACGAAGCGCTCGGGCGCCCGTTTCAGCGCCTTCAGGTTGCGGCAGTCGGTGCGGTGGATGGTGATCCCGCGGCCGAGGCTGACGTAGCCGGCGATCGAGTCGCCGGGCACCGGCCGGCAGCACTTGGCGAGCCGCACGGCGACGTTGTCGGCGCCCTTGACCGCGATCCCGTAGTTGGAGGCGTCCTTGGTGCGGCGGGCACGGTCCTCGCCACGGCGGTCGGGCGGCCGCGAGGCCGCGTCCTCGACCACCGCCTCGCCCTGTTTCAGGCGCTGGATCAGCTTGTTGGCGACGGTCTTGGTCGAGATCTTTCCCTGGCCGAGGCCGATGTAGAAGTCGGTCGCTTTGCGGTAGCCCATCTCGCGGAAGACGTCGGCGAGCAGGGCCGAGCCGGACACCTTCTGCATCGGGATGCCACGGGTGCGGAGCGCTTCCTCGAGGCTCTCGCGGCCGCGCCGCTCGGCGTCGTCGCGCCGTTCCTCTTTGAACCAGGCGCGGATCTTGTTGCGGGCGCGGCTGGTGCGGACCAGTTTCAGCCAGTCGCGCGAGGGGCCGCGGTTCTGCTTCGCGGTCAGCACCTCGACGATGTCGCCGGAGCGCAGCTGGTAGTGCAGCGGCACGATGTTGCCGTTGACCTTGGCGCCGACCGTGCGGTGGCCGACGTCGGTGTGGATCGCGTAGGCGAAGTCGAGCGGGGTCGAGCCGGCGGAGAGGTTCTTCACCTCTCCCTTCGGGGTGAAGACGAAGACCTCGTCCTCGAAGAGGTCGACCTTGAGCGATTCGAGGAACTCGGCCGGGTCCTGCTCGCCCTCGGCCTCGACCAGCTGCCGCAGCCAGGTCATCTTCTCCCGTTCGGGGTCGGCGCTGTGGGTCTCGCCCTCTTTGTAGGCGACGTGGGCGGCGATCCCGTACTCGGCGAGCTTGTGCATCTCCTCGGTCCGGATCTGGATCTCGAGCGGCTTGCCCTCGGGCCCGATCACCGTCGTGTGCAGGGCCTGGTACATGTTGGCTTTCGGCATCGCGACGAAGTCCTTGAAGCGCCCGGGCAGGGGCTTCCAGATCGTGTGGATGACGCCGATCGCGCCGTAGCAGTCCTTGACCGAGCCGACGATCACCCGCATCGCGGTGAGGTCGAAGATCTCGTTGAACTCGCGGCCCTTCTTCGCCATCTTCGTGTAGATCGAGTAGAAGTGCTTGGCGCGGCCCGAGATCTCGGCCGCGATCCCGACTTCCTCCAGCTCCTCGGCGAGGAACTCGCCCGCCTCGGCGACGTAGGCCTCGCGCTCGTCGCGCTGCTGGGCGACGAGCTGCTTGATTTCGGCGTACTTGCGCGGGTGCAGGGTCGCGAAGGCGAGGTCCTCGAGCTCCCATTTGATCGCGTGGATCCCCAGCCGGTGGGCCAGCGGGGCGTAGATCTCGAGGGTCTCGTGCGACTTCGCCGTCTGCTTCTGCTTCGGCAGCGCGCCCAGCGTGCGCATGTTGTGGAGACGGTCGGCCAGCTTGATCAGGATCACCCTGACGTCGGTGGCCATCGCCACCATCATCTTGCGGTAGTTCTCGGCCTGCCGCTCGTCGCGGCTCTCGAAGGTCATCCCGGTCAGCTTGGTGACGCCGTCGACCAGCTGCGCG
>DASXOF010000069.1:0-7706 GCA_036494495.1 Solirubrobacterales bacterium
GGCGAAGCGCCGCGGCGAGCCGCCCGACCACGTCCTCCTCGCCGGCCCGCCGGGGCTAGGAAAGACCTCGCTGGCCCACATCGTCGCCGCCGAGATGGGCGTGCCGATGGTCCAGACCGCCGGGCCGGCGCTCGAGCGCAAGGCCGACGTCGCTTCCTTCCTGACCGCGCTGGAGCCCGGCTCGGTCTTCTTCATCGACGAGATCCACCGCCTCGGGCGGGCGGTCGAGGAGACGCTCTACCCGGCGATGGAGGACGGCGAGCTGCCGGTCGTGCTCGGCCAGGGGGCAGGCGCCCGCACCGTCACGCTGCCGTTGCCGGGCTTCACCCTGATCGGCGCCACCACCCGCGCCGGCCTGCTGACGACGCCGCTGCGCGACCGCTTCGGGGTCAGCCACCGGCTCGAGCACTACAGCGCCGAGCACCTGGCGGAGATCGTCTCGCGCTCCGCCCGGATCCTCGAGGTCGAGATCGACGACGGCGGCGCCCACACGATCGCCTCCCGCTCGCGCGGCACCCCGAGGGTCGCCAATCGCCTCCTGAAGCGGGTCCGTGACTTCGCCGAGGTGAAGGGAACGGGGGAGATCGGTCCGGCCGTCGCCGCCGCGGCGCTGGAAATGCTCGAGGTCGACGCGGCCGGTCTTGACCGTTCCGACCGCGCCCTGCTCGACACCGTCGCGACCAAGTTCGGCGGCGGCCCGGTCGGGCTCTCGACTCTGGCAATCGCGATCGGCGAGGAGCCCGACACGATCGAGGACGTGCTCGAGCCTTACCTGCTCCAGCAGGGATTGCTCAAAAGAACGCCGCGCGGCCGGGTGTTGACCCGACGTGCATACGACCACCTCGGCCTGGCAGCACCCGAAGGCGCCGCAAGCCTGTTCTGAGCTGCGCCAGCTAGCCTGTTGCGCATGCCCTTCTTCATCTGCCCCAACTGCGGCCATCGGGAAGTCAGCGGCGATCGCAACGCCGGCTTCTCGACTCGTCCCAAGGGCTGCCAGAAATGTGGATTCGGATTCGTTTTCGAACTACTCGACGATTATTATCCGGCTCCGAATGCAGCCTTCTTCGTTTGTGACAAGCAGGAACGCGTGATCGACGCCGGCAAAGGGAGCTACGAGCTGACCGGTCTGCGCGACGAGGACGTGATCGGGCGCCCGGTGCGGGAGGTGCTCGGCCTGGAATGGATCGACCAAGGCGACGGCGGCGAAACCGCCGACACCAACGGCGACGGCGTCACCGACCCGATCGAGACCTCGCTGGAGTGGGGAGTGCGCTCGCTCGGCAAGCGGGTCTCGGTCAACGCCGAGGGCGACCTGCCGGCCCGCGCGGTCGCCGACGTCTTCCCGGCCTATGACGACGACGGCGGCCTGCTGCTCGTCCTGACCCCGGAGGGCTAGGACCCCGTGGGCTCACGCCGCCGGCACCTCTTCATCCTCCTCTTCGTGCTGGCGCTGGTCGCCGTCTCGGCGATCGTCATCGCCAGCAAGGAAACGAAGCTCGGCCTCGACCTGCAGGGCGGCCTCGAGCTCGTCTACGAAGGCCAGCCGACCGGCACCGCGACCGAAGTCAGTGGCGAAGACATCGAAGACTCGATCTCGATCATCGAACAGCGGATCAACAACCTCGGCGTCTCCGAGCCGGAAGTCGCGCGCCTTGGCAACAAGAACATCACGGTCTCGCTCCCCGGCGTGACCGACACCAACCGCGCCGTCGAACAGGTCGGCACCACCGCCCAGCTCTACTTCTACGACTGGGAGCCGAACCTGATCGGCCCGCAGAAGGCGATCGGCGGACACCCCGGCCAGCAGCCGCCAAAAGGCGCTCTCAAAGCCTCCGAAAAACGCTGGGAAGACGCCGGGCGCAACGTCAAAAGCTTCGAGAACCAGCAGCTGATCCTGGCCGGCGCCTACCCGACCGCCTACGAGGCGGCGCTGCTCGCCTCCGAACAGGAACCGGACGAAAAGTGCGAAAACTGCTCGGTCGCGAAACCCCGCTACTACCTGTTCGAAAAGGAAGAGCCGCACAAGCTGCTGGCCGGGCCCGAGCTCCACGAAAAGGACCTGTTCGTCAGCCCGACCGGCGAAAAACTGCCGAAAAACGGGATCGTGGTCGAAGTCCCGGCCGGTGTGGTGCTCGTCTCCGAACTGCCCAGCGACGAAAGCGGCAAGCTCGACGAAACGGCGCAGCCGGGGTGGTTCGCGATCAAGGACAACCCGGCGCTGTCGGGCAACGACATCACCAACCCGAAGCAGGAATACGGGCAGAGCGGCGAACCGAACGTCAGCTTCGGCTTCACCGGCGCGGGCGAATCGGCCTTCCAGGAAGTCACCCGCCAGATCGCTCAGCGCGGCCAGGCGCAGGCGATCGGCCCGGTCTCGGCCGAACAGGCGGCGGCGCTCTCGGGTCACTTCGCGGTCGTCCTCGACAACGAACTCAAAACCCGGCCGATCATCAACTTCGCCGAAAACCCCGACGGGATCAACGGCCGCAACGGCGCCCAGATCTCCGGTGGCTTCTCCGGCGAACACGGGCTCGAACAGGCCCAGGAACTGGCGACCACGCTGCAGATCGGCGCCCTGCCGATCACCCTCAAACTGATCAGCGAGTCGCAGGTCTCGGCGACGCTCGGCGCCCAGGCGCTCCACGACGGCGTCAAGGCCGGGATCATCGGCCTCGCCCTCGTCGTCATCTTCCTGCTCTTCTATTACCGCTTCCTCGGGCTGGTCGCCTCGATCGCGCTCGGCGCCTACGGCGTCATCTTCTTCGCGCTGATCAAACTGATCCCGATCACCCTGACCCTGCCGGGGATCGCGGGCCTGGTGCTGACGATCGGCGTCGCCGCCGACTCCAACATCGTCATCTTCGAGCGAATAAAGGAGGAGGTGCGGGCCGGGCGCTCGATGTCGAGCGCGATCGCCGCCGGCTACAAACGCGGGATCGCGACGATCATCGACGCGAACGTCGTCACCCTGCTGACCGCCTTCATCCTCTTCGTGCTGGCGACCGCCGGGGTCAAGGGCTTCGCTTTCACGCTCGGCGTCGGCACGATCGTCTCGCTGCTGACCGCGGTCGTCTTCACCCAGTCGCTGCTCGGCAGCATGAGCCGCAGCCGCATGCTGAGCTCGCCCTCGGCGCTCGGCGCCAGCGGCAAGGGGAGACAGTGGCACTTCGACTTCATGGGCGCCAGCCGCTGGTTCTTCACGATCTCCGGGGTCATCCTGCTGATCGGCGCCCTGGCCCTGGCGACGAAGCAGCTCAACTTCGGCATCGACTTCGAGTCGGGGACGCGAATCAAGGTCGCGCTGGTGCAGCCGACCGACGAAGAAGGCGTGCGGGAAACGCTGAACGAAGCGGGCGTCGGCAACGAGGAGGTGCAGCAGGTCTCCGACCCGGTGCTCGGCGACAACGTCTTCCAGATCTCCTCCAGCGAACTCGAACCGGAAGAAGTCAAAGACGCGAAACGGGCCCTGGCCGAGCAGTACGGGATCGCCGAAAACGGGTTCGAAAGCACCAGCGTCGGGCCGACCTTCGGCAACCAGGTGGCGGAATCGGCGCTGAAGGCGCTGATCTTCTCGCTGCTGGTGATCTGCGGCTACATCGCGCTGCGGTTCGACCCGAAGTTCGCGGTGCCGGTGCTCATCGCGATCTTCCACGACATCCTGATCACGGCGGGCATCTACTCGCTGACCGGAAAAGAGGTGAGCAGCGGGACGGTCGCCGCCTTCCTCACCATCTTGGGCTACTCGATCTACGACACGATCATCGTCTTCGACCGAATTCGAGAGAACGTGCCACGAATGCCGCGCGCGGCTTTCTCCCAGATCGTCAACCGCTCGATGAGCGAGGTGCTGAACCGGTCGCTGGCGACCAGCTTCTCGACCCTGCTCGCGGTCGGCTCGCTGCTCGTCTTCGGCGGCGCGACCCTGCAGGACTTCGCCTTCGCGATGATGATCGGAATCCTCTCCGGCACCTACTCGTCGATCTTCATCGCCTCGCCGGTGCTGACCGCCTGGAAGGAACGCGAGCCGGGCTTCATCCGCCGGCGGCTGCGGATCGCCGAAGTCGAGGGCCACGTGCCGGCCTACGCCGACGACGTCGCGACCGCGGCGCTGGCCCAAGACGACGAGCCCGAAGCCGAGACCGCGGTCGAAGCGGACCGTGCCGGGACCGGCGCCGCGGCGGAGCCGGAGCCGGTCGGCGGCGCTGTCGCCACCGCTGAGCTGCCGGAGGAGTCGGGCAACGGCTCCGGTCCGGGTGGCGGTGACGATGGAGCTGACGGCAATGGAAGCGGCGAGCCCGTCTCCTCGGCCTCGGCCGAGCGCCGCAAACGGAACGAGGAGCGCCGCGCCCGCCGCGCCCAGCGCCGCAAGCACGGGAGGAAGCGCTAAGCCATGGCTCTCGTGGTCTGGTTCACGATGGGCATCGCCCTCTGGCACTTCACCGTCTTCCTGCCCGAGCGCTTCTGGCAGGGGATCGTCGGCGCCTTCCTCGGCTCGGTGATCGGCGCGATCATCTTCGGGCTGATCGTCGAGTTGATCAGCGACAAAGGCCTCGGCGACACCAGCCTGGTGACGGCGCTGACCGCGATTCCCGGGGTAGCGCTAGGGCTCGGGGTCGTCTGGCTGATCGGCGTGCGGCAGGAGAACGCCGCGCTCGAGTAGCTCGGCGGACCGCTAGTTGGGTTCGCCCGGCTCGGCGGGTCCGGCTTCGCCCCCGCCCTTCTTCAGGCTCTGCCGCGATTTTTTCGCCTTGGCGAGCGAATCGCTGATTTTCCCGGTGCCGGCGGCGAGCGTGTTGCCCAGGCCTGCGGCCGTGAAGGCGGTCGCGATCAGAGCCGCGCCGTTCACCACCAGGTCATCGCCCCAGGTCGGCGTTTTGTCGTAGACCAGGTACATCGCCAGGCCCGCGGCGGCCACGGAGATCAGCAGCAGGGTCATCTTCACCACCACTTCCCTCGGTTCCGCTTCGCCGTCGAATTCGGCCAGCGCCCGCACCGCGAGGAAGACGAGGGTGATGATGAGGACGATCACGAGGGCGATGAGGAACTTCCATTCCTCGATCTTCAGCTGGGCCGTCTGGGTGATCGGCACGGAGGCGATCGCCCCCGGCCCGACGAAGAGGAACTGGCCCGTATAGGTCCCGGGCTTGCCGCTGGCCGCGGTGACGCAGAGGCTGAAGCCGAGTTCGGTGCGGTGGTTGAAGAAATGCGGCCGCGAGTAGGTCGGCACCCGCAGCCGCGCCGATTCGAGGCCTTCGCCGCCGATCCGCCGCAGCGGTTCGAGGCTGTCGATCTCGAAGGCCGCGGAAGGGACGTTGGGCGGGATCGCCTTCGACGCCTTCATGACGACATAGTCGTAGAGGGTGCCGCGACCGTCGCCGAAGTTGAGCACCGGGTCGGTCGTTCGCACCTCCAGTTCGATCGGTTCCTTCACTTTCACCTCGCGTCCGCGTTCGTTGATCTGGCGGGTGCAGAGCGGTTCGGCGGCGGAACCGGCGGTGGCTTCTGCCGCGGCCTGCGGGGTCGCCCTGGAGGCGGAGGCGCTTTCGGCGCCGGCCTTGGCGCCTCGCGCCAGCGCCGAGCCGGGTGCTGCGAGGACGCCGATGCCGAGCAGGACGGCGGCAGCGATGTGGAGACGAGACATCGCGCTCAACATACCGCGGGAGTACCTATATGCAAGACGGACCAAAATGGGCCTTTCCCACGCCCGTAAATCCGCCGGACGCCGCCCTAGCCTGGAGCCGTGCCGGATCTCGCCCCCGCGGTCACCCCTTTCGTCGCCGAGGAGTACTCCTACGCCGATGTGCGGGCGGTGGCGGAGGCGGTCGGGGTGAGCGACCCGGTGGCGGTGACGCTGGTGCGGCGCGGCTACCGGACGCCGGAGCTGGCCCGGCGGTTCCTGGCCGCCGACGAGTCCCATGCGCCCGAGGCGTTCCCCTCGATGGAGGACGCCGTCGACCTGGTGCGGATGGCGATCGACGCCGAGAGCCGGATCACCGTGCACGGCGACTTCGACGTCGACGGAGTCTGCGCGACCGCGCTCCTGGTCGGGGCGCTGCGGCAGCTGGGAGCGGATTGCGACTGGCTGATCCCGGACCGGATCGCGGACGGTTACGGGCTCTCGGCGGCGAACGTGGAGAGGCTGGCGGAGCGCGGGACCGAGCTGCTGATCACCGTGGATTGCGGGATCACCGCGGTGGAGGAGGTGGCGCTCGCGCAGGGCCTCGGGATGGAGGTGCTGGTCACCGACCACCACCAGCAGGCTGAGCAGCTGCCCGGGTGCACCATCCTGCACCCGGCGGTGGATGGGTATCCGTTCGAGGGGCTTTGCGGAACCGGCGTCGCCTGGAAGCTCGCGAGTGCCCTGCGAGGCAGCGCCGAGGCGGATCTGGACCTGGTGGCGCTGGCGACGGTGGCGGACATGGTGCCGCTGGTGGGGGAGAACCGGGCGCTGGTGAAGGACGGGCTGGCGCAGATGCGGCTTGCGCAGCGGCCCGGACTACGCGCCTTGATTGCAGCCTCGAAATGCGAGACGACGACGCTCGACGAGTCCGACCTCGGGTTCAGGCTGGCGCCGCGGATCAACGCGGCGGGGCGGCTGTATCGGGCGGATGCCGGGGTCGAGCTGATGCTGACGGAGGACGAGGCGCGGGCGGAACAGATCGCCGAGGAGCTGAGCCGTGCCAACTCCGAGCGGCGGGCTACCGAGCGCGAAGTCGATGCCGCCGCCGAGGCGGCGCGGCGGGAGCTGTCCGAGGAGCTGCAGCAGACTCCGGGGCTGGTGGTCGCCGGTGAGGGGTGGCACCCCGGCGTGGTCGGGATCGTCGCCTCGCGGCTGGTCGAGCGACACAACCGCCCCGTCGTCGTCATCTCGCTCGACGGCGAGGGGGGAGGGCGCGGCTCGGGTCGCAGCATCCCCGGCTTCGACCTGTTGGCGGCGCTCCGCGCCTGCGAGGAGCACCTCGAGTCCTTCGGCGGTCACAAGGCGGCAGCCGGGCTCTCGCTGCGGGCCGAGAACCTCGAGGCCTTCCGGGCCGCCTTCGCCGCAAATGCGATCTCGGTCCTCGGCCCCGAGCCGCCGGCGCGGAGTGAGAGGTTCGACGCATTGGTCGGCGGGGTCGGGCTCGGCCTCGACCTGGCCGAGGAGCTGCGGCAGTTGGCGCCGTTCGGCCTCGGCAACCCGGGTGTCCGGCTGGTCGTGCCCTCGGCCCGGGTCAGCGACGTGCGGACGATGGGGGAGGGCAAGCACGCTCGCTTCAGCCTCCACAGCGGATCCCACCGGGCGCTCGGCGTCGCCTTCGGCCGCTCCGACCTCGGGGTCGAGGGCGACGAGGCTGTCGACGCCGCCGTCCGGCTCGAGGTCAATCACTGGAACGGCTCGGTCGAGCCGCGGGTGGTGCTGCGCGAGCTCTACCCGCTCGACCCCGGCGGCACCGAAGCGCCGCCGCTCCACCGCTGCGAGTGCGGGGACGAGGAGTGGTGGCGGCGGTTCGAGGCCGAGCTGGCGACCGAGCCGGGTGGCGGGGCGCCTTTTGCATCTATCGAGTGCAAAACGCGCCCCGAGCGCACCACGGTCTGCGGCGGCAGCTCGGCCGTGGTCGCGATCGCGGAGCTGGTTTCGAGCGGCGCCGGCGTGCTCGCGGTCTGTGCCGACGCCTCGCGCCGCGCTGCCCTGGCCGCGGGCGCCGCCGGACTGGCCCGCTTCAACG
>DASXOF010000070.1:0-14986 GCA_036494495.1 Solirubrobacterales bacterium
AACCCGAGGACGCAGAGCCGCGCAGTGTGCCAGGGGCGTCATCCAGGTGGGCGGGGATCGGAAATCAATCATCAACTTGCACCGCTTGCGGCAGCGGCCGGACCACCAGGGTCAACCCGTCGACCGCCTCGACAGTCACCCTAGCGCCCGCCTGGACCGGCTCCGAGCCGGTGGCGAGCCGCGCCGCCCACAGCGTCCCGTGGGTGAAGACCTGGCCGGTGGGGTCGACGTCGGTGCGCGCCTCGGCGCTGCCGCCGACCATCTCCTCCGGCCCCATCTTCGGCGGCTGGCCGCGGTGCGCCGCGTAGACCTTGCGAGCGACGAACCAGAGCCCGATCCCGGAGACGATCGCCAGCGCGATCAGCGCCGCGCCGACGGCATCCGCGGTGGTGCCGCCTTCGGCCAGGCCGATGATCCCGGCGGCAAAGAGGCCGCCGACCCCGATCGCGCCGATCGCGCCACCGGTCGGCAGCACCGCCTCGGCCAGGATCAGGCCGGCGGCGACGAGGGCGACGATGACGTACGCCTCCATAGCTCCCGATTATCCGCTTTCCAGCGCGTAGTGCTTGACGTCTTCTTCGAGTTCGGAGTCGTGCGCGTAGGGGCCCTGCTTGAGGTAGACGAGCTTGCCCTGCTTGTCGTAGAAGGCGGTGTCGGGGAGGCCGACGGAGGCGCCGAGGCTGCGGGCGATGGCTTTGTCGCTGTCGCTGTAGCTCGGGTAGGGCACCGGTTCTTCGCGCAGGAAGGTCTTCGCCGCCGCTTCGTCGTCTTCGGAGTTGACGCCGACGAAGGCGACCTGCTTGCCGTAGCGGGCCGAGAGCTTCTGCAGGACCGGGAACTCGAACTGGCAGGGGCCGCACCAGGAGGCCCAGACGTTGGCGACGACCGGGTAGCCGTGCAGCTCGGCGATCTGCTTGTCGAAGGCTTCGGTGCCCCCGGGGAGCAGCTTGTCGCCCTTCGCGTAGAGCGCCGCCAGGGGCACCGGAGCGCCCTTCAGCGCCTGCGCGTAGTCGGGGTGGGTGCCGCCCGAGCCGCCGCCGGAGGAGGAGCCGCAGCCGGCCACCGCCAGCGCCGCGATCAGGAGCGCGGAGAGGGTCAGGAGGGGTGCGAGTCGCCGGTGCATCCGCTGCGTGATTACAATACGGAGACGTAAGGTCCGTGGTTCGCGGACCGCCTGAGATCTCCGGGGGGACGGGATCGATCGCTCCCTCGGCAGCCTCGTAACACCCTTGCCTCTGCCGCTACGTCTCGTGCTCGCGGTGCAGGCGCAACCCGGAAGCCTTTGATGGCCAACACCAGCGACGTTGCCGCCAGCGCGGCAGTTCCTTCAGGCGCCGACATCGAGCGGGCGGAAGCGTTCGCCCGCGAGCCCTTCCTGCTCGACGGCGAGGGCCCCGAGGCGCTCGCGCCCGGCACCGCCCGCCGCCGCGCCCTCGACGCCTCCCTGGCCGAGATCGACGCCGGCGCCGAGCACCCCTCGATCGAGTGGCGCCGCAACTTCTCCCTGCTGCTCGGGCTCGAGCGGCTGCTGGCCGATGAGCCGCCGAAGCTGCGCGACGGCGCCGAGCTGAACCCGCACCAGGTCGACGCCCTCGCGGGCACGCTGGCCGAGTTGATGGCCCAGCAGCAGGAGGGGGACGAGGAGCCCCGCAACGGCGACGCCCCGGCCGCGCTGGCCGAGGAGCCGCTGGCCGAGGAAGCCGACCTCGCCCTCGACGGCGAGGCCGGCGAGGAGGACGGCGAGGCCGAGGTCGAGGAGGAGGACGAGGAGCCGCAGGACTGGCAGGAAGCGCCGGTCGGCGAGGACGAGGAGGTCGTCGAGGAGGCACCCGACGACCCCGGCGCCAACCGCCGCTTCTGGTTCGAGCACGCGACCGGCGCCGGCAAGACGGTCGCCGCGGTCGGTTTTATCGAGGCGACCCGGACCGGCGGCGTCCTGATCCTCACCCACCGCCGCAACCTGGTCGACCAGTTCATCGGCGAGATCTCCGACCGCGGCTACAAGGAGCGGCTGCGGCCGCCGCTGCTCGGCGAGCGCGACGACGCCGAAGGCCCGGTCACGGTCGAGACCTACCAGTGGTTCGTCCGCAACCACAAGAAAGTCTCCGATGCCTACTCGGTCGTGATCTGCGACGAGGCGCACACCGCGCTGGGGGAGAAAACCAGCGCCTGCATCCGCCAGTGGATCGGCCCCGTCTACATCGGCATGACCGCCACCGGCGCCCTGATCGCCCGCCACGTCGCCGACCTCTTCCCGACCCAGACCTCGCGTTTCGACCTCGCCCAGGCGGCGCGGCGCGGGGTGATCTCGCCGCTCCGCTGCCTGCGGATCCCGCCCGGGCCTGGGGTGCGGACGATCGCCAAGGTGCCGCTGCGCAAAGGCGAGGTCGACCAGGACTTCGACCAGGAGGAGTTGGCGGCGCTGCTCGACCAGGGGCCGTTCAACTTCGCGATCGCCGACCTCTACCGCTCGCGCTTCCGCAAGGTGCCGGGCGTCGTCTACACGGCCGGCGTCAAGCACGCGCACAACGTCGCCGAGGCCTTCCGCGCCGTCGGCATCAACGCCCAGGCGGTCTCCGGCGAAACGCCGAAGCGCGAGCTGGCGGAGATCCTCGCCGGCTTCGAACGCGGCGACGTCGACGTGCTCTGCAACGCCCAGCTCCTGGCCGAGGGCTGGAACAGCCCGCGGGCGACGATCTGCATGCACCTGGCGCCGACCGCCTCGCGGCGGATCTACCAGCAGCGGGTCGGCCGCGTCACCCGGCGGGCGCCGGGCAAGGAGGCGGGCCTGGTGCTCGACTTCGTCCACCCGGCGACCACCCACGACGAGTCGATCGTCACCCTCCACAGCCTGCTCGACCGCGACGTCTACCGCGGCGGCGCGATCGTCGTCGGGCCGGTGCGGCGCGGGCGCGGCCGCAAGGTCCGGGTCGAGCGGCGGATCGTCCCCGTCTCCGACGTCGAGGAGAAGCGGATGGAGGTGCTGGAACGGGAGATCTGGCGGATCGCGGTCGAGAACCTGAACTACCCCGAGCAGCACGCCTGGGCGGCGCTGGCCGGCGCCCGGGTCAACACCCAGGGCTGGCGGCGGGCGCGGGCGATGCTGCAGAACGATCGCACCAAGGAGCTGCGCCGCCGCTTCCTGCTGACCTGCGTGCAGCGCAACCGCAACGCGCAGCTGCGGCTTAAAGCCCTCGGCGAGATCGCCGACCTCGGCGACGCCGACGCCTTCGACGACGCGATCGACATAGTCGGCACCTGGAGCCGCGAGGACAAACGAGCCGGGACCAAGACCCTGCTGCAGGCGCTGGTCGACAAGCGGATCGGCCGCCGCGACCAGGCGCAGGCGTGGGTCTGGCGGCTCGCCTCCTACACCCGCGAACTGCACGAGGAGTACGCGGTGCAGCGCTGGCCGGAGACGAAGCGGCTGCTCGGCCTGCTGGTCAACTCCTCCGGCCGGGCGCACGGGCGGAACGCGCGCCGGCTCGTCCACGCGGCCCGCAAACAGGACCGGCGGCTGGCGGTCTCGCTGCTCGCCGCCGCGGTCTCGCACACGCCCGAGGGCGAGGAGGTGCTGCGCGGGGCGCGGATGCGGATGGCCCGCAAACCCTCCGGCGTCGCCCGCGAGCTGCTGCGCAACTTCCCCAAAGGCGGCAAGCGCCGGCGCCGCGGCAAGCGCAACCGCGGCGGCGAGAACGGCGAGGCGAACGGCTCCGCGAACGGAGCCGACGCGGTCGCGGCCGTGGACGCGGCGAACGGCGTTGACGGGGTGGACTTGGAGGAGTCCGCGAACGGCGCCGAGCCGGTCGCGGCGATGAGCGAGAACGGCGGCGACCCGGAGGCCGGCGACGGCAGGGGCGGGGATCGGAAAGGCGCGGCGAAACCGCGCAAACGCCGCAAACGCACCGCCAGCAAGAAAGACGCGGCGACGAGCGCCCCGGAGGAGAAATCTCCGGAGGGGAAAGATCCGGCGAAAAAGGCGGCGCCTAAAAGAGCGGCGGCGAAAAAAACAGCGGCGAAAAAATCGAGCGCCAGGAAAGCCGCGGCGAAACGCAAGAACGGGGCCGACCCCGAGGCCGGCTCAGATGCGGGTCAGATGGACCTCGCCGGCGCCGAGGGCGACGCGCTCCCCGTCGGCGACGCGGACGAGTAGGAACCCGCGCTCGTCGACCCCGTCGGCGACCCCGCTCCCACCCTCCCAGGCGATTTCCCTGCCTCGCAGCGCGTCGCGCTGCCGCCAGGCCGCGAGGACTTCGTCGGGTGACGTTTCCACCCAGGCTCCGAGGCGGTCGCTGAGGATGCTTGCCGCTGCCTCCGAGCGGACGGAGCCGGACGCCGGGTCGGCGGTGAAGACGGAGGTCGCCGTGCCACGGAGCTCCTTGGGGAACTCGTCCTCGGCGATGGTCAGGTTGAGGCCGATGCCGATCACGGCCCAGCCGTCGCGGGGGCGGGCTTCGATCAGGACGCCGGCGAGCTTGCGGCCGTCGACGAGGATGTCGTTGGGCCACTTGACCCCGCACTCGAGCCCCGGCCGCAGCGCCTCGGCCGCTTCGCAGACGGCCAGCGGGACGGCCAGCGGCAGCATCATGTGGCGCTCGTCGAGCGGGCGCAGGAGCGCCGAGTAGAGCAGCGCCTTGCCCGGCGGCGCGGTCCAGGTGCGCCCCTGGCGGCCGCGCCCGGCGGTCTGCTCGGCGGCGGTGACGACGGTCCCGCCCGGCGCCCCGGCCGCCGCCAGCTCCCGAGCCCGCGTATTCGTCGAATCAGTCGTGGCGTAGTGCCGCCGCGGCGCCCCGAACTGCGTTCGTTTTTTCTCCCTCATTCGAGGTAGAAATAACGAATGGTCAGGCGGTGGCGTCGGCGAGGAGGGCGGTGAGGAGGCCGTCGACGTCGTGGCGCTCGGCCTCGACGTCGACCCGCAGGCCGAGCTCGCGAGCGGTCTCGCTCGTCACCGGGCCGATCGAGACGATGCGAGCGTCCGCCGGGAAGCGCTCGCCGAGCGCCTCGACCAGGTTGCGGACGGTCGAGGAGGAGGTGAAGGTGACGTAGTCGGCGCCCTGGGCGGCGGCGACGGCCTCCTCGTCGGGCCGCTCGCGGACCGTCTCGTAGAGGGCGACGACGTCGACCTCGGCACCGCGCTCGCGCAGCGCCTCGGGGAGGACGTCGCGGGCCTCGGCGGCGCGGCCGACGAGGACGCGGCGGCCCTCGACCTCGACCGCGGCCAGCGCCTCGACCAGCGCCTCGGCGACGAAGCGCTCCGGGACGACGTCGGCGCGGATGCCGCGGGCGGCGAGCTCGCGGGCGGTCCCGGGGCCGATCGCGGCGACCGTCGCGTCGGCCAGCGCCCGGGCGTCCTTGCCGGCCGCGGTCAGCGCCTCGAACAGCAGCCGCACCCCGTTGGGGCTGGTCAGGCAGACCAGCGCGTAGTCGTCGATGTCCGCAACCGCCGTGGCGACCTCTTCGCCGTCGGTCCGGGGGACGATCCGGATCGCCGGCAGCTCGACCACCTCGGCGCCGAGCTCGCCCAGCGTCGCCGCCAGGCCGCTGGCCTGGGCCCGGGCGCGGGTGACGACGACGCGGCGCCCGTGCAGCGGCCGCCGCTCGAGCCATTCGAGCTGCTCGCGGCGGGCGGCGACGGCGCCGACCACGACCAGCGCCGGTGCCCCGATCCCCTCGCGCGCGACCGCGCCGGCGATCGTCCCCAGGGTCGCGGTCACGGTCCGCTGCCGGGGCCAGGTGCCGCGTTCGACCGCGGCGGCCGGTTCTCCGGCGTCGCGGCCGGCGGCGATCAGCGCCGCCGCGTTCTCGGCCAGCCGCTTCACTCCCATGTAGAAGACGAGGGTGCCGGGAAAGCCGGCGAGCGCCGCCCAGTCGAGCGCCGACTCCGGCTTCTCCGGGTCCTCGTGGCCGGTGACGAAGGCGACCGCCGACGCGTCGTCGCGGTGCGTGACGGGGATGCCGGCGTAGGCGCTGGCGGCGACGCCGGCCGTCACCCCGGGCACCACCTCGAACTCGACTCCCGCCGCTCGCAGCGCTTCGCCCTCCTCGCCGCCGCGGCCGAAGACGAACGGGTCGCCGCCCTTCAGCCGCACCACGCTGCGCCCCTCCCGCGCCGCCGCGACCAGCCGCTCGCCGATCTCCCCCTGCGGCACCGAGGGGACCCCGGGCGCCTTGCCGACGTAGACCAGCTCGGCGTCCTCGCGGGCCCCGGCGAGCGCCCCGGGCGGGATCAGGCGGTCGTAGAAGATCGAATCGGCGGCGGCGATCAGCTGCAGCGAGCGGGCCGTCATCAGCCCCGGGTCGCCCGGTCCCGCCCCGACCAGGTAGACGACCCCGGCCCGCGCGCTCACGAGACCATCTCCTCGGCCCGCGCCACCAGCTCCGCCGCGCCGGCGCCGAGCAGCCGCTCGGCCAGCTCGCTGCCCGCTTCGAGCGGGTCGCCGGCATCGGCCACCAGCTCGTCGCGGACCCACTCGCTGCCATCGGGCAGGCCGACGAAGGCGATCAGCCGCAGCGACTCGCCGTCGAGCCGGGCGTGGACCCCGACCGGGGTCGAGCAGCTCGCCCCCAGCGGCGCCACCGCCGCCCGCTCGGCGGTCAGCTCGCGCAGCGCGCCGTCCTCGCCGATCGCCGCCAACGCCCGCGCCGTCTCCTCGTCGCCCTCGCGGATCTGCAGTGCCAGCGCCCCCTGTCCCGGCGCCGGCACCATCGCCTCCTCCGGCAGCTCGAAGCCGATCTCAGCCTCGCGGCCGAGCCGGCGCAGCCCCGCCGCGGCGAGCACGATCGCGTCGAGATTGCCCTCGGCGAGCTTGCGCAGGCGGGTGTCGACGTTGCCGTGCAGCTCCTCGACCCGCAGGTCCGGCCGCGCCGCCAGGAGCTGGGCCCGGCGCCGCAGGCTGGCGGTGCCGACCCGCGCCCCCTCCGGCGCCTCGTGCAGCGAGGCGCCCGTCCCGATCCAGGCGTCGGCCGGCCGCTCGCGCGCCGGCACCGCGGCGATCTCGAGCCCCAGCGCCATCTCTCCCGGCAGGTCCTTCGCCGAGTGGACGCCGACGTCGGCTTCGCCGGCCAGCAGCGCCCGCTCGACCCCGCGCACGAAGCGCGACTTGTCGCCCGGCTCGCCGTCGGAGCTCGCCTCGACCAGCTCGGCGCCGCCCAGCCGCTCCGCCACCCACCGCGCCTGCGTCAACGCAAGTGCGCTGCCACGCGTAGCCAGCCGCAGCGCCATCGCCGTTCGCTAGCTCGGCTTGCGGCGCAGCTCGGTGACGTTGTCGCGCGCCGCCGGGGCCCCGGCCTCGGGCTCGGTCTCGACGTCGAGCCCGAACAGCTCGCGCAGCGCGCTCAGGTACTCGTAGGCGTCGTCGGAGCCGGCGGCGCGGCGCATCCGCACGGTCGGCTCGTGCAGCAGCCGCGAGGCGACCGCCCGCGCCAGCGTCTCGACCCGCTCGCGGTCGGCCTCGCCGAGGTCCTGCCAGCGGTTCTCGTTCTCGGCCAGGACGCGCCGCACCACCTCATCGCCGCGCTCGCGCAGCGCCGCGATCGTCGGCACCACCTCGAGCGAGGCGAGCCAGCGCTCGAAGCGGTCGAGCTCGGCCTCGATGATCAGCTCGGCCCCGCGCGCCTCGGCCTCGCGGCCGCTGGTGTTGCGTTCGGCGATCGCCTGCACGTCGTCGATGTCGTAGACGCTGACCCCGGCGATCTCGCGGCACTCGGGCTCGATGTCGCGGGGGACGGCGATGTCGATCGCGATCAGCGGCCGGCCCGCGCGCGCCGCCATCACCTGCTCGAGCCCTTCGCGCTCGACGATGTGGTGCGGCGAGTTGGTCGCCGAGACGACGATGTCGGCGGCTTCGAGCTGGCCCGGCAGCTCGTCGAAGCGGACGGCGACGCCCTCGAAGCGCTGGGCCAGGCCGATCGCCCGGTCGTAGTGGCGGTTGGCGACGAAGACGGTGCGGACGCCGCGGGCGACCAGCGCCCGGGCGACCAGCTCGGCGGTCTCGCCGGCGCCGATCACCAGCACCCGGCGCTCGGCCAGGTCGCCGAGCGCGCGCCGCGCCAGCTCGACCGCGACCGAGGGGATCGAGACCCCCTTCTCGGAGATCGCGGTCTCCTCGCGGACCCGGCCGCCGGCGGTGAGCGCCCCGCGAAAGAGGCGGTTCAGGATCGGCCCGGTGGCCCCCTCGACCAGCGCCAGCTCGTAGGCGCGTTTGACCTGGCCCTGGATCTCGGCCTCGCCGATGATCATCGAGTCGAGCCCGGCGGTGACCCGCAGCAGGTGCCGCGCCGCCTCGGTCGAGCGGTGGGAGTAGAGGTGGCCGAGCAGCTCGGTCGGGCGGATCTCCGCCTGGCGGCTGAGCACGCCGAGCGCTGTCGACTCGGCCTCGACGGGGTCGGAGACGATCAGGTAGAGCTCGGTCCGGTTGCAGGTCGAGATCGCCGCCGCCTCGTGGATCCCGGCGGCGGTGGTCAGCTCGCGCAGGGCGCTGACCGCGCGGCCCTCGGTCAGCGAGAGGCGCTCGCGCAGCTCGAGCGGCGCCGTCTTGTGGGAGACGCCGAGGCCCAGCAGCTCGCTCAAGCCCTCACCTCGTGGTCGGCCGCCGCCTCCGCCTCTTCGGCTTTGCGCTTCTCGGCGATCGCCGCCACCTCGCGCAGTTCGCGCTCGATCCGCTGCAGCTTGGTGGCCATGATCCCGACGTAGATCAGCAGCAGCAGGACGAAGACGATGTAGGCGCCGGCGACGTACTTGCCGGCCTCGTCGAGCGGCAGCGCCGGGGCGCCGAGCGGCAGCAGCAGGGCGAGCATCAGCTCACCTCCGGCGCGATCCGGGAACTGGGGCTGCGGCCCGGCGCGTCGAGCGCCCGGCGCAGCCGCTTGACCTGCCCGGAGGCGCTCTTCGCGGTCAGCTCGAACTTCACCAGCGTCACCCAGAGCAGCGCCACCGCGGCGAAGCAGACGAGGAAGGTGAGCAGCATCGAGTTCGGCAGGCCGCCTTCGGAGGTGGCGAAGACACGCGGGTGGACGAGGCTCTGCGCCATCCGCACGGCGAGGAAGTTGAGCGGCACGAAGGCACCGGCGGTTACCGCGAAGACCGAGGCGTAGCGGGCCTGCCGGTCGCGGTCCTCGATCGCGTAGCGGAACGGGTAGTAGGTGCAGTAGAGGAGGAAGACGATCAGGAAGCTGACCAGCGTCGGCTCGTCCCAGACCCACCAGTGGCCCCACGAGGCCTTGGCCCAGATCGCGCCGGTGATCAGCACGCCGACGCCGAAGATGACCGAGATGTGGATCGCCACGTATGAGTAGGCATCCCACTTCGAGTCGTCGCTCCGCAGGTGCATGATCGCGAAGACGCCGCCGACGACGAAGCCGATCAGCGCCGTCGAGGCGAGCGGCACGTGCAGGTAGAAGATCTTCTGGATGAAGCCCTGGTCGGCTTCCAGCGGCGCGTAGAAGAAGACCAGCGAGAAGCCGGCCGCGAAAGCGACGACGGTCGCGATCGAGAGGGGTCTCAGTCCTTTGCCGTACATCTGGGAGTCGATTCTCGGGTTGGGGTCAATCCTCGAGGAGGAAGTCGAACACGGCCCACCCGACGAGGGCGAAGATCAGATCGTATAGACCGAGGACCATCAGCCAGGTCCCGAAGCGGTGGTAACCGGGACCGCCCACCGCCAATAGCGGCTCGGTGGCGCCGCTGGCGGCGATCATCAGCGGCACCACCAGCGGCAGCAGGACCAGCGGCACGAGCAGGTCGCGGGCCCGCGAGTTGACCGCCATCGAGGAGATCAGGGTGCCGACCGCGGCGAGCCCGAGGTCGGCCAGCAGCAGGACCGAGACCAGCGGTCCCAGCGCCGCCGCCGAGTCGAGGAAGAAGAGGGCGAAGATCGGCACCGCGACCAGCTCCAGCGCCACCAGGTAGATGATCAGCGCCGCCGCCTTGGCGGCGAAGAGGACGCTGCGGTCGATCGGCGCCAGGCGGATCGCGTCGAAGCCGCCCTCCTCGCGCTCGGCGACGAAGAGGCGGTTGATCCCCAGCACCGCGGCGAACAGCAGCGTCGCCCACAGCACCCCGGAGGCGAGCGAGCCGGAGAGGCTGGTGCGGTCGAGCCCGAAGCGGAAGATGATGAAGGCGGTGACGGCGAAGAGCGCCATCGCCGGCAGCGACTGCAGGGTGCGGAGCTCCGAGCGCAGGTCCTTGGCGAGGATCGCCGCGAAGGCAGCGCGCGAGGGAGTCACGAGACCGCCGCCAGCTCGCCGATCCCGAGCCGCAGCACCTGGTCGGCCTCCGGCAGGAAGCGCTCGGGGTCGTGGGTGACGACGACGCGGGTGTGGCCGGCGCCGGGGCCGATCAGCTCGCGCGCCGCCTCCCGCCCCTCGGCGTCGAGGTTCGAGTCCGGCTCGTCGAGCAGCAGCAGTTCGGGCTCGTGCAGGACGCAGCGGCAGATCGCCAGCCGCTGCCGCATCCCGGCCGAGAGGTCGGCGACGCGGTCGTCGCCGCGGCGGTCCATCCCGGCGGCGACCAGCAGCTGCTCGATTCGCGTCTCGGCCCGCTCGCCGGCGATCCCGTGCAGCCTGGCGTGGAAGCGCAGGTTCTCGCGCCCGGAGAGGTCGCGGTAGAGCAGCGGCTCGTGACCGAGGTACCCGATCCTGCCGCGCAGCTTCCAGGCCTCCTTCGGCAGCGCGCAGCCGAGCACCAGGACCTCGCCGCCGCTCGGCCGCAGGAGCGTGGCGAGGATCCGCAGCAGCGTCGTCTTGCCGGCGCCGTTGGGGCCGAGCACGACCATCGTCGCCCCGGCGGCGAGCTCGAAGTCGACGCCATCGAGCGCCGGACGGTCGCCGTAGTCACGGCGCAGCCCGCTGACCGCGATCGCCGCAGCCGCCGTCGCGGCCGGGGGCTGTTTGGCCTGCAGATCGGACACCTGGGGGATTTTCCCCTCTTGCGGATTCCCGCGCCTCCACTAGGCTGCCGCGGCACTTCGGCAGGGAGCGCCGAGCCACCTCACAAGGAGAACAGATGAAGAGCAGACGGTTCATGGCGCTGGTCGTGGCGGCGGTCACCGCCCTCGCCCTCGCGATCCCGGTCGCCGGCTTTGCCGCTGGCCAGCCGGGCCAGAAGGTCGAAATCAAATCGACGATCACGATCAACCCCTACGGCAGCGCCGGCAAGGTCAGCGCCAGCAACCCCAACTGCACCGAGGACCGCCACGTCGTCGTCAAGCAGGTCGGGATCGGCAAGATCGGCGGCATCGACACCAGCAGCACCGGCTCCTGGCGGGTCGAACCGAACTACAAAGGCAAGCTGCCCTTCAAGGTCTACGCCGAAGTGAAGCCGGACACGCAGGGCACCGCGGGCACGATCTACAAGTGCCTCGCCGCGAAATCGCGCGTGGTCGAAATCGCCGGCGGCTGATCAGCCGCGCTTGCGCAGGGTGCGGCGCCCGACCTTCAGCAGCGGGCCCGCACCTTCGCGCAGCGCCTGCGCCCGCAGGGCACCGCGGCCGTAGAGCAGCTTCGCCGAGGCCCGCACCGCTTCGCCCAGGGTGCGGTCGTAGGGGTGCCACCAGAAGTCCCGGGCCAGACCCGGCTCCCAGGCGTTCATCTTGATGTTGACGCACTCGTAGAAGCCGAATTTGGAGTGCGAGCGGCCGAGGCCTGAGTTCTTGACGCCGCCCCACGAGCACTGGCAGGTGCCGTGGCTGAAGGAGTGGTCGTTGATCCAGACCATCCCCGACTCGAGCCGCCGCGCGATCCGCTCGCCGCGGGCGCGGTCCTCGGTCCAGACCGAGGCGCCGAGGCCGAACTCGGAGTCGTTGGCGAGCTCGATCGCCTCCTGCTCGGAGTCGACGACGACGATCGGCAGGACCGGGCCGAAGATCTCCTCGCGCATGATCCGCATCCGGTGGGTGACGCCGGTGAGCACGACCGGGGCAATGAACTTGCCGGGCAGGCCGAGAACCTCGGTGGCGCCGCCGCAGAGCTTGGTCGCGCCGGCGGCGACCGCGTCGTCGACCAGCTCGATCACGGTCTCGCACTGGCCCTCGGAGGTCATCGGGCCGATCTCGGTCTCCCAGTGCAGCGGGTCGCCGAGCCGCAGCCGCTGCGCCTCGCGGGCGACGCCGGCGACGAAGCGGTCGGCGACCTCGCGCAGGACATAGACCCGCTCGATCCCCGAACAGGTCTGCCCGGCGTTGGCGAAGCCGCCCCAGACCGCGCCGGCGACGGCGTTGTCGAGGTCGGCGTCGGCGCAGACGATCATCGGGTCCTTGCCGCCGAGCTCGAGCACCGAGCCCTTCAGGAGCGAGGCGCAGACCTCGCCGACGTGGCGGCCGACCTCGACCGAGCCGGTGAAGAAGACCTTGCCGGCCGAGGAGCGGGCGAGCGCCTCGCCGACCGCGCCGCCGCCGTGGACGACCCGGACCAGCCCCTCGGGCACGCCGCCCCGCTCGAAGATCGCGGCGATCTTCTCGCCCAGCAGCGGCGTCAGGCTGGCCGGCTTCAGCACCACGCCGTTGCCGGCCATCAGCGCGATCGCGACCTCGCCGAAGGGGATCGACCAGGGGTAGTTCCAGGGCGCGATCACACCGACCACGCCGATCGGCTCATAGGAGAAGTGGGCGCTCTTGGAGAGGGCGAAGGCCTGGGTCATCCGCACCTTCTCGTCGGCAAGGATCTTCGGCCCCGCCTTCGCGCACCAGTGCAGCGCGTCGACCGTCGGCAGCAGCTCCATCGTGTAGGCCTCGGCCCGCGGCTTGCCCTGCTCGCGGACCAGCAGCTCGGCGACCTCGTCGAGCTCGTCGAGCAGCGCTTCGGCGGTGCGTCGCATGTAGGTCGCGCGCGTCGCCGGCGGCAGCTCGGCCCAGGCCGGCTGCACGCGGGCGACGTCGTCGACCACCGCCTGCACCTGCTCGGGAGTGATCGTCGGCACCGTCCCCACCAGCTCGCCGCTGGCCGGGTTGAACGACTCGAGGGTCGCGGTGGACGCGGACTCTGGTACCTGCGTAGCGCTCTCCATGTACCGATCTTAGGCCCGCCGGCTGGGCTCGCCCTCATACTTGGCCGCAGTGTCCGATCAGCTCTTCGACACCGGCTCCGAAGCCACCGCCGCCGAAACGCCCGCAGTCGCGCCCGGCGCGCCGCTCGCGGTCCGCATGCGGCCGCGCACGCTCGACGAGATGGTCGGCCAGGAGCACGTGGTCGGGCCGGGGTCGGCTCTGCGGGCGGCGATCGAGTCGGGCCGCCCGCACAGCGCGATCCTCTACGGGCCGCCGGGGGCCGGGAAGACGACGCTGGCGCGGATCGCCGCCGCCGGTGCCGAGGGCGCCTTCGAGGAGGAGTCGGCGGTAAACGCCGGCAAAGCCGAGATCCGCGGCGTGATCGAGCGGGCGCGGGAGCGGCGCCGCGCCTCCGGTCGGCCGACGATCCTCTTCCTCGACGAGATCCACCGCTTCAACAAGGCCCAGCAGGACGCGCTGCTGCCGGCGGTCGAGGACGGGGTGCTGACGCTGATCGGCGCGACCACCGAGAACCCCTACTTCGAGGTCAACTCGGCCCTGCTCTCGCGGGCCCAGGTCTACGAGTTGAAACCGCTCGAGCCGGGCCAGGTCGAAGAGCTGGTGCGCCGCGCCCTGCGCGACCCCGAGCGCGGGCTCGGCGCCGCCCCGCCGGCTCTCGGCGACGAGGCGCTCGAGATGCTGGCCCTGCGCAGCGGCGGCGACGCCCGCGTCGCCCTCTCGGCGCTCGAGCGGGCGGCGGAGCGGGCCGGGTCGGGCGGCGCGGTGGGGGTCGGCGAGGTCGAGGATGCGCTGCAGCGAAAGGCGGTCGACTACGACCGCCAGGGCGATCGCCACTACGACTTCATCTCGGCCTGGATCAAGGCCACCCGCGGCTCCGACGTCGACGCCTCGATCTACTACCTGGCGGTGATGCTGGAGGGGGGAGAGGACCCGCGCTTCATCGCCCGCCGGATGGTGATCCTCGCCTCCGAGGACATCGGCGAGGCCGACCCGCAGGCGCTGCTCGTCGCCGACGCCGCCGCCCGGGCCGTCGACCGCGTCGGCCTGCCGGAGGCGGCGCTCAACCTCTCCCAGGCGGCGATCCACCTGGCGCTGGCGCCGAAGTCGAACGCGGCGACCAAGGCGATCTCCGCGGCCCGGGCCGAGGTCCGCGCCAACGGCGCCAAGACCCCGCCCGACTATCTGCGGGACGCCCACTACCCCGGCGCCGCCGCGCTCGGCCGCGGCCGCGGCTACCGCTACCCGCACGACGAGCCCGGCGGCGTCGCCGACCAGCCGCTCCTGCCCGAGGAGCTCCGCGGCCGCCGCTTCTACGAGCCGACCGAGCGCGGTTTCGAGGCCGAGCTCGGCCGCCGGCTGGCGGCCCTGCGCGAGCGCCTCGCAAAGTCGTAAACGCCGCGCAACTCCTTCGAGAACACGGTGTTCTTAGGGATGGCTTTCCAGGACTATGCCAGGGAGAGCCGACTCCGACCGGAGGCTCGGACTGGGGGTCTCCGGTCGGGTTTAGCCGATGGGGGAAGGGGACGCCGGGGTGACAACCCCCCGGCGACCCCCATCGACCCGCCGGGTATCGTGGGGCCGTGGCCGCGGAGCAGGAGAAGAAGCTGCGACTGGGCGGGATGGCACTCCGCAACGGGCTGCTGATCCACGGGCCGACTCACTGGGCGGCGGCCGTCCGTGACTCCGGTGGGGAGATCGAAGTCGCCTCCGAGCGCAAGCCGGAGCTGGCGCCGAAGCTCGCCTCCCGGGTGCCGGGCCTGCGCGGGCCGCTCAAACTCGCCGAGGCGATCGTGGTGCTGCCGCTGGTCCGCCGCCGTATGCGCAGCGCCCGGATGCCCTTCGAGGACCCGCGCGTGATCGGCGCGCTCGAACCGCTCACCTACACCGGCACGATGCTGACCACGAAGTCCGGCGAGTTCCCGTTCGCCCGGCTCGCCCACACCGCCAAGGTCCAGGAGACCGTCTTCCTCGGCACCCGCGCCGAA
>DASXOF010000071.1:0-4445 GCA_036494495.1 Solirubrobacterales bacterium
GGCCCCCCCGCCGCCTACCGCAAGCGCTCCAAAGGAACCCTCGAAAGCCTAAGAAAGCCGCTCGAGGTCGATCCGGCGGCGCTCTTTGCGTCGCTCCAATCGACCCTGGATCAGGGACGCCACGATGACGAAGATCGCGAAGAACGCGATCACCCCGAAGCAGAAGAAGGTCACCGTCTTGTCGTTGGCCGATCCGGCCAGGCCCTCGCCGTTCTCGGCCAGCGCCGCGGGGGCGGTGACGAGCATCAGGGCGAAGACGGAGAGGACGGCGGTGACGGTGCGCTTCACGGGGCGAAATCTATCGCACCGACCCGGCGTCGGCCCGCACCCATAGGATCGCGCCGTGTCCAATCTCGAGGCCCTCCTCCTCGGGATCGTCCAGGGCCTTACCGAGTTCCTGCCGATCTCTTCGTCCGGCCACCTGATCCTCGTTCCCTGGCTGCAGGACTACACGTTCCTGATCGAAAACGATCAGTTCAACAAGACCTTCGACGTCGCCCTCCACGCCGGCACCCTGATCGCCGCCGTCGTCTACTTCCGGCACGAGGTCGTGCGCCTGATCAAAGGCTTCGTCTCGGCTTGCCGCGAGCGCTCGACCGAGCAGGTCGACCAGCGGCTGGCGGTGGCTATCGCGATCGGCACCGTGCCGGCGGTGATCGCCGGTGGGATCGGCTCCGACTTCATCGACGAGCACCTCGGCGAGCCGTGGATGATCGCGATCCAGCTGATCTTCTTCGGCTGGCTGCTGGGGATCGCCGACCGCCGCCCGCAGCGCAAGCGGCTCGGCCAGACGACCCTGCGCGACGGCTGGTACATCGGCCTCGCCCAGGTGCTGGCGCTGGCGCCGGGAACCTCGCGCTCGGGGATCACGATCACCGCCGCCCGCTGGCTCGGGCTCGACCGCGACGGCGCCGCCCGATTCTCCTTCCTGCTGCTGATCCCGGCCGTCGCCGGCGCCACCGTGTTCAAGGCCGCCAGCGCGGTCAACGAAGGCCTGCCCTCCGGCGTCGCCGGGCCGATGGTGGTGGGCACCGTCGCCGCCGCCGTCTCCGGCTACTTCGCGATCTCCTTCCTGCTCCGGCTGGTGCGGACCAGCAGCTACCGGCCCTTCGTCCTCTACCGGTACGCGGCCGGTGTGATCGTGCTGCTGATCATCGCCACGGGTCTGCGCCCAGCCACGTTCTGAAGCTCCGTTTAGCCGGAATTTCCACGCCTGACACTTGTGAAAATCCTGTAAACGGGGCTATTCGAGAGGCGAGGCGAATACACTGGCGGAGCCTTGCCGTCCCAAGCCCCTATCCGTCTAGGTGTGCTCGACACCGACAGCGGCTTCGTCACCGTGCTCGCCAAGCGCGCGGAGGCGGCCGGCTGGCAGCTCCGCCACAGCACCGGTGCCGTCCCGCCCCGCGACCTGGTCGCGATGAAGCTGAACGCGCTGCTGCTCGACCCGGCGGTGGCCGGCGACGAAGCCTGGGAGTACCTCGACCGCGTCGCCTCTCTGCTGCCCGACCTGGCGCTGGTCGTCTGCACCGGCCGCTCGACCGTCGCCCAGCGGGTCCGCGGCCTGCGGCTCGGGGTCGACGATTGGATCACCAAGCCGGCCCACCCCGAGGAGGCGATCGCGCGGATCGAAGCGGTCTCGCGCCGGCGGCGGCGCGCCCGTGGCGAGGGCGGCGACGCCGCCCCGCTCGCCGCCGGCGACCTGCAGATCCGCCCCGACCGCTTCCAGGCCTTCGTCGGCGAGGTCAACCTCGACCTCACCCGCCGTGAGTTCGAGCTCCTGCACCTGCTCGCCGAGGAGCGCGGCCAGGTGCTCGAGCGGGAGACGATCTACCAGCGCGTCTGGGGCTACGCGATGGCCCACGGCGACCGCTCGGTCGACGTCTTCATCCGCAAGCTGCGCCAGAAGCTCGAGAAGAACTCGCCGAGCTGGAGCTACATCCACACCCACTTCGGGATCGGCTACCGCTTCGACCCCGAACCGGCGGGGATTATCGAGGAGGAGCTGCACCCGGCCCCGGCCGGCTCCGAGCCCGCCTCGTCTGAGTCAATTTCTTCACAGGTAGTTCACAACAGCTTCACTTCGAGGTAACCGCTCGCGTAGCCGCCGCCGCCATGCTCGGCGGCGATGACGGTGACGGGAAACCGCCTGGAGATTCGCCCCGAGGAGCACGCCGCGCTGGTCGACGGCCGGCCGCTCAGCCTGACGATGCGCGAGCTGCAGCTGCTGGTCACGCTGGCCGGCCACCCGCAGCGGATCATGACCCGGGAGGAGCTGTTCGCCGAGGTCTGGGGGTCGCTGCCGCGCCGCGACGACCGCTCGGTCGACGTCTACGTCAGCCGCCTGCGCGCCAAGCTCGGCGCGGCGCTGCCGGGCACACAGCTGATTCACACCCACAACGGCATCGGCTATCGCTTCTCGCCCGATGGCTGAGGGCAATTTCCCGGCTGAGCTCGCTTTTACATCTTTTTTACAACCCCGCTACACGCAGGTAACAAGCTCCTCTAGGGCCGCTGCGAGCCTCGCTTTCGACCGGTGTCTGGCCGGGTCCAGAAGTGTGTCCAAATCAAAAAAAGAGGAGACCGATGTCCAGAGCTAGATGGCTTGCGGTGATCGCATCCGCTGCGATCCTCGCGTTCGGCGTCGCCGCTTGCGGCGGGGGTTCCGACACGACGAGCAGCAGCGGCGGCACCACTGAAAGCGGAAGCGGGGGGGCGCCTTCGGCCGAAGTCTCGGGCGAAATCGCCGGCGCCGGCTCGACTGCTCAGCAGGCGGCCCAGGAAGCGTGGATCGCCGAATTCGAGAACGCCAACTCCGGCGCGACGATCTCCTACGATCCGGTCGGTTCCGGCGGCGGTCGCGAACAGTTCATCTCCGGCGGCGTCGCCTACGGAGCCAGCGACACCCCGCTCTCCGAAGACGAAGGCGAGCTCGGCAAGGCGATCAAGCGCTGCGCCCCGGGCGAACTGGTCGAGATCCCCGACTACATCTCGCCGATCGCGATCATCTACAACCTGCCGGAAGTCGAAGAACTGAAACTCGACCCGGAAACCCTGGCGAAGATCTTCAACCAGGAAATCACCCAGTGGAACGACCCGGCGATCGCCAAGGACAACTCGGGCGTCGAACTGCCTGACACCCGCATCGTCCCGGTCAACCGCTCCGACGAGTCGGGCACGACCGAAAACTTCACCGACTACCTCTCGCAGGTGGCGCCCAAGGCCTGGACGCACGAAGTGAGCGGCGAATGGCCGGTGAAGGGCGGCGAAGCGGCCAGCGGCACCTCCGGCGTGGTCGAAGCTGTGACCGCCGGCGAAGGCACGATCGGCTACGCCGACGCCAGCCAGGCCGGCGAACTCGGCATCGCCCAGATCAAAGTCGGCTCCGAATGGGCGTCACCGTCGCCGGAAGCGGCGGCCAAGGTCCTCGAGCTCTCGCCCGAAGACAAAGAAGAGGAGAAGGGCAAATACGTCCACGCCTTCAAGATCGACCGGACGACGACGGAGGCCGGGACCTACCCGATCATCCTCGTCTCCTCGCTGATCGGCTGCACCAAGTACGGCTCGGCTGACGAAGCGGCGCTGGTCAAGGCGTACTTCGAATACGCGATCAGCGCCGAAGGGCAGGAACTGGCCGCCGAACAGGCCGGCTCGGCTCCGCTCTCCGCCGCGCTGACGAAGAAGTTGATGCCCAGCGTGGAAGCGATCGAAGGGTAAGCACCCCGTGGCCTCGGTCGACACCACGACCAACGCAGGCCAGCTGCTGGCGGCGGCGTCCGGAGGGCGCCGCCGCCGCGGCGATCGCATCTTCTCCAACTTCGCGGTGATCTCCGCGGTGACGATCCTGGCGCTCCTGGCCGGGGTCGCGATCTTCCTCGCCACCGAGGGCTGGCCGGCCCTCACCGCCTCGGCCTCCGAACTGCCGGGCAAGGAAGCCTTCCTCGACTACGTCGCGCCGCTGGCCTTCGGCACCGTCCTCGCCGGCGCCCTGGCGACGGTTATCGCGGTGCCGCTGGCGGTCGCCGTGGCGCTCTTCATCACCCACATCGCGCCGCCGCGGCTGGCGCTGATGCTGGGCTTCTTCGTCGACCTGCTGGCCGCGATCCCGAGCATCATCTACGGCCTCTGGGGGATCTTCGTCCTCGGCCCGGCGGCGGTGCCGGTGATGACGTGGCTGGAAGAAAAGCTCGGCTTCATCCCGATCTTCGAAGGCCCCGCCTCGACCACCGGCCGCACGATGCTGGTCGCCGGCATGGTCCTGGCGGTGATGATCCTGCCGATCGTCTCGGCGATCGCGCGCGAGGCGTTCGCGCAGACCCCGCGCAAACTGCAGGAAGGCGCGCAGGCGCTTGGCGCGACCCGCTGGGAGATGATCAAGATGACCGTGCTCCCGTTCGGCCGCTCCTCGGTGATCAGCGGCGCGATGCTCGGCCTCGGCCGCGCCC
>DASXOF010000072.1:0-2691 GCA_036494495.1 Solirubrobacterales bacterium
CCGCCCGCAGCTGCGGCATCTTGAAGACGTCGAGCGGGATCAGCGGATCGCGGGCGATCCGGCCCTCGACCAGGGCGAACAGGGCCAGCATCGCCAGCCCGGCGGCGATCGGCAGCAGCACCCCCGCCGCGCCCCAGCCCAGCGTGTCGGTGCGGACGATGCCGTAGACGAGCGCGGTCAGGCCGCCGCTGATCAGCACCGCGCCGCCGAGGTCGAACTGGCGCTCGTGGTCGGCGGCGCCGACGATCGGGATCAGCCGGCGGGCGGCGAAGAAGACGCCGATCCCGACCGGGACGTTGAGGATGAAGATCGCCGGCCAGTCGAAGGCCTGGGTGAGAATGCCGCCGAGCAGCGCGCCGGCGGAGCCGCCGATGCCGCCCATCGCCGCCCACAGCCCCAGCGCCCGGTTGCGCTCGTGGCCCTCGGCGAAGGAGGAGGTGACGATCGCCAGGCTGGCCGCCGAGATCACGGCCGCGCCCAGGCCCTGCAGCGAGCGGGCGCCGAGCAGCAGGCCCTGGCTGTCGGCCAGCGCGCAGACCAGCGAGGCGGCGGCGAAGAGGGCGGCGCCGGCGAGGAACACGGTGCGCCGCGGCAGCAGGTCGCAGGCGCGGCCGGCGAGCATCAGGAAGCCGGCGAAGGCGAGGGTGTAGGCGTTCACCACCCACTGCAGCCCGGCGTCGGAGAAATCAAGCGCGCCCTGGATCGAGGGCAGGGCGACGTTGACGATCGAGATGTCGAGGATGACCATGAACTGCGCCAGGCAGACCACGATCAGGAGGGCGTCGGAGCGGCGAAGTCTCATCTGGGGATCAAACGGCTGGAGAGGGGGAGGGCGTGAGGGTGAGATGCGATCTCATAGTTCGATGACCATCGTACCAAGCTGTTTCGCTTCGTATACTCGACGTGTGACCGAGGCAGATTTGGACACCACCTTCGAGCTCGACCTCTCGCTGATCCTCCACGCGCTCAGCGATCCGCAGCGCCGCACAATCGTCCGTGAGCTCGCCGCCCGCGAGGAGCCGGTCCCCTGCGGCGCGATCGAGCTCGGCGTCGGCAAATCGACCCGCACCCACCACTTCCGGGTCCTGCGCGAGGCGGGGCTGATCGAGCAGCGCCGCGAGGGCACCCGCAAGCTCACCAGCCTGCGGCGGGCCGAGGTCGACGCCAAGTTCCCGGGCCTGCTGGACGCCGTGCTGGCGCCGGTCCCTGCCTAGGCCGGGAGGCACTCCCGCAGGTCCGCCGCCGCCCGCTCCGGCGGGTAGACGTTGATGTCGATCCCGGTCGAGAGCTCGAAGCCGGCCTTGATCGTCAGCCGCGGCGCGATGTCGATGTGCCAGTGGAAGGGCTCGGCGCCGCGCGGTGCGGTGCGGACCCAGAGGTTCAGCTCCGGCGGCCCGCCGAAGCGCTCGGCCAGCAGGCGCATCGCCGTCCCCAGCATCGCCGCGCCGGCCGTGTCGCGCTCGAAGCTGGCGCTTTCCCGCCGCGGCAGCACCCGCAGCTCGAACGGCGAGCGCGAGGCCCATGGGCAGATCAGCGCCGCCTCGTCGTCGATCGCGACCAACCGCTCGGCACGCCGCACCTCCTCGACCAGGACATCGGAGAGGAGGCCGGCGCCGGCGGTCCGCTCGGCGTAGGCGCCGGCTCGCTCGCGCTCGCGGGCGACCTCGGCCGGCACGAACCCCAGCGCGTAGAGCTGCGCGTGGCTGTGCTCGAGCGACGCGCCCGCGCCGCCGCCCTCGTTGACGATCAGCTGCTGGTAGGAGGCGTCCTCGTGGGCGCGCATCCGCTCGCGCCAGGTGGCGACGGCGGCGTCGAGCTCGCCCTCATCGAGCTCCGCCATCGCCGTCACGTGGCGCGGTGAGTGGATGATCACCTCATGGGCGCCGGTCGCCGGCCGGGCCGAGAAGAGGTCGGGTTCGCCGGCCCGCCGCGAGGCGAGCAGCGGGTCGCCGCTGGAGGCGAAGGCACCGGCTTCGGCGCCGGGGCTGCCGGCCGTCCCCAGCGGCCCGGCGCCGCCGCTCCCGGCGCCGTCCTCCCCAGGCGCGCCCAGCGCGGGATAGAGGTTCGGCACCACCCGGGTCCGCCAGCCGCCGGAATCCGCCTCGCCGCCGCCGGGGCGCAGGGCGAAGACCTCGGGCGGCGTGCGGTCCTCGTGGCCCTCGCAGAAGGGGCAGTTCTCGCCGCCCTTCGCCTCGCTGCGGCGGGTCTGGAAGTTGTCCGGCCGCGCCGCCCGGCCGGGGGCGAGGATCGTCCTCAGCCCCGTCAGCTGGTCGATCCGGATCTCGGGGGAGGTGGTGGCGGCGGCGCTCAGGTCCGTGAGGGTGGCAGATCGGTGGCCGGGCCAGTGCCCTCAGTTGCAGCCTCGCCCTCCAGAGGGTCCGGCGGCACCTCGGGGCGCGGCCCCGGTTTCGGTGGTTTCGGCGCCGGCCGGCCGTCGGAGCCGCCGCCTTTGGCCAGGAACGGCTCGAGCACGTCCATCGGCAGCGGGAAGACCACGGTGGTGTTCTGGTTGGAGCCGATTTCGAGCAGCGTCTGCAGGTAGCGCAGCTGCAGCGAGGCGGGGTTGGTGCTGATGATGTCGGCCGCGTCGGTGAGCTTCTGCGCCGCCTGGAACTCGCCCTCGGAGTTGATGATCTTCGCCCGCCGCTCGCGCTCGGCCTCGGCCTGGCGCGCCATCGCCCGCTGCATCTG
>DASXOF010000073.1:0-7344 GCA_036494495.1 Solirubrobacterales bacterium
CTTCGCCCTCAGCGGCGTGGCGGCGGCGCTCGCCGGCGTCCTCTACCTGGCCAAGGTGGGCTCTGCCCAGCCTGACGTCGGCGGCGAACTGCCGCTGACCGCGGTGGCGGCGATCGTCGTCGGCGGCACCAGCATCACCGGTGGCAGCGGCGCGATCTACCGCACCCTCGTGGGCGTCTTCTTCCTCGGCCTGATCGGCAACGGCTTCAACCTGCTCGGCTGGAATCCGCTTTACGAGCAGATCATCGAGGGGACGATCATCCTCGCCGCCGTGGCCGTGGATGTCCACGCCCGGCGCACGTGATCGTCCGGCGTATCCAAGTTGGAACGACTACTAGGAGAGCGACACGTATGAATCGAAAGCTCGCCGGATCGACTCGGCTACCCGTGGTTGCAGTGATGGCATTCCTGTGTCTCGCGGTTCTCTTCCTCTCGGCGTGCGGCGGCGGCGGTGACAGCTCCTCCAGCAGCGCGGAATCCACCACGACCGAAGCCGCGGAAACCACCGCAGGCGGAGGCGAAGAAGGCGGGGCGATCGACGGCGAAGGCAAGAAGATCGCCTTCCTCGGCTTCGGGTTCGGCAACGCCCTCTCCGACGCCGCGACCAAGGCCGCCCGCGAAGAGGGCTCGAAGCTGAACGTCTCGGTCCAGGCCTTCGACGGCAAATTCGACCCCGGCAACCAGGTGGCGCAGTGCCAGGACGCTGTCGCCTCCGGGCAGTTCTCGGCAATCGTGGTCAGCGCGATCGTCGGCCCGATGCTGGTTCCCTGCGCGGCGCAGGCCAAGGAAGCCGGCATCCCCGTCATCGCCTGGGGCGATGCGATCGGGACCAGCAGCACCTCCAAGACCCCGACCGAGCCGGGGGTCGTGGCCAACGTCTTCACCCCGATCTCGCTTCTCTTCAGCGGCGTCGGCGCGGCGATCACCTCCGCCTGCGAGGGGATCGAACCGTGCAGGATCGTCAACCTCAACGCGCTCGAACTCCTGCCCGACGTCTCCAAGGTGCTGAAGGAAGAGCTCGAACAGCTGGAGAGCGAAAACCCGCAGATCGAAGTCGTCGAGGAACCCGAAGCGGGGCTCGAAGTCTCGACCGGCCAGGCGGCGATGCAGGACATCCTCGCGAAGGGAACCGAATTCAACGTCGTCATCTCGCCTGGCACCCAGGCGATGGCCGGCGCCCTGATCGCGCTGAAATCGGCCGGCAAGACGCTGAGCGCGACCGGCGAAGGGATCCGCGTCCTGGCCTCCGGCGCAACCACCCAGCAGATGGAAGGCGTCGAATCCGGCGAACTCTGGGGGGCGATGATCACCCTGCCGGTCACCGAAGGCAGGACCTCGATCGAAGTCGCGACCAAGGCGGCCCTGGGGATGAGCTTCCCCAAGTCCACCCTCGCCTACGAAGTCGAAGGCCTGCCGACGATCCTCTCCACTGAAAACAAGAGCGAATGGAGCGGATTCAAGGGTCAGTGGTCCGAATAGCCCGCCCGTAGTCCGCACGGAACTCGATCCAGGAGGCTCAGTTGGACTCCAAGCCAGCTGCATTGAAGGCTCTGCCGGCCGAGCCCCTGGTCGAGTTCCGTGGCATCGCCAAGAGCTTCGGGCCGGTCTACGTGCTCTCGGACATCGACCTCGGCATCGCTCGCGGCTCGGTCCACGGCCTGGTCGGCGAGAACGGCGCCGGCAAGTCGACGCTGGGGAAGATCCTCGGCGGAGTCCACCGCCCGAGCGCGGGAGAGCTGCTGGTCGACGGCGAGCCGGTCACCTACAGCACGCCGCACGACGCGCTGAAGGACGGGCTGACGATGGTCGCGCAGGAGCTCTGCCTGGTCCCGAACCGGTCGGTGATGGAGAACGTCCTGCTCGGGGCGGAGGACCGGCAGCTCGGCCTGCTCCGCCCGGGTGCGATGCGAAAGCGGTTCGCCGACCTCGAAGCGCGCATCGGCTTCGGGCTCGCGGCCAACGCGCCGGTCGGATCGCTGCGCCTGGCCGAGCAGCAGAAGGTCGAGATCCTGCGGGCGATCGCCCGCGAAGCGCGGTTGATCGTGATGGACGAGCCGACCGCGTCGCTGAACGACGAAGACTCGCGACGCCTGCTCGAGATCATCCGTCGCCTGCGGGCCGAAGGGACGACGTTCATCTACGTCTCCCACAACCTGGCCGAGGTGCTCGAGATCTGCGATCGGGTGACGATCCTCAGGGACGGGCGCCAGGTGCGAACGGCCGAGTCGGGCGAGGAGACTCCCGACTCGCTGGTCACCGGGATGATCGGTCGCGCCCTCTCAGCGACCTTCCCCCACAAGCCGCGGCTCAGTCGCGGCGCGGCCAAGGTGCTCGAGGTCGAGGGGCTGACCGGCGGCATGGTCCGCAACGTCAACCTCTCGGTCCGCGGCGGGGAAATCGTCGGCCTCGCCGGACTCGTCGGCAGCGGCCGCAGCGAGATCGCCCACGCGATCTTCGGCTCCGATCGCCGCAGCCGGGGAACGGTGAGGATCGACGGCACCGAGGTGCGGCCGAACTCGCCCCGATCGGCGATCCGCGCCGGGATCGGGATGGTGCCCGAGAGCCGCAAGGACCAGGGGCTGGTGCTCGGCCGCCCGCTGGGGGAGAACGTGACCCTCGCCGCCCTGCCCGACTTCGCCACCGCCGGCGTCGTGCGCCGCAGCCTGGAGCGCAGGGGGGCGATCTCGATGCTCGACGAAGTCGGCCTGCGCGGCGGCACCGCGAAGACCCCGGCGCTGAATCTCTCCGGCGGGAACCAGCAGAAGGTCCTCTTCGGCAAGTGGCTGTTCTGCCGGCCGCGCCTGCTGATCGCCGACGAGCCGACCCGCGGCGTCGACATCGGCGCGAAGCGCGCGATCTACGACCTGATCGTCTCCCTGGCGGCGCGGGGGGCGGCGATCCTCCTGATCTCCTCCGAGCTGGAGGAGGTCTTCGGCCTCGCCCACCGGGTCCTGGTCGTGCGCGGCGGCGAGGTGGTCGGCGAGCTCGACGGCGGCGAAGCCGACGAAGAGATGCTCTTGCGGCTCGCCTTCGGCACCAGCGGCGCCGGCCCGGCTGACGCGGGCCCGCCGCTGTCGTAGCCGGGCCTCGCGCGATCGCGGAGCCCGCGGCTACTTCCAGCCGAGCTGGGCGATCCGCAGGTGTTCGTGGCGGTCCGGCGTTCCCAGCCCGACCGCTTTGAGGTGGGGGCTGACTCCGCGGGCGAAGGCTTTGTGGGCGTCGTTCGTCTCCCAGGCGGTGACGACGGTGATCCCCTCCTTCGTCTTGCAGGCGGCGTGGAAGATCGGCAGGGAGCGGTCGTCCTCGTCTTCGGCCACCCAGAGCAGCCGGGCGCGCTCGAAGCGCTCGAGCAGGTCGTCGGGATCGCCCTCGAGGCTGAAGATCATCACCAGCGGATGTGCGGGGTTCATCTGTTTCACTCCTTCGGCTTGCGTTGTCAGTCGAGTCAGTGAGTCGAGCCGGAGCGGAAGCGGCGCAGCCGCAGCGCGTTGGCGACGACAGAGATGCTCGAGAGCGCCATCGCGGCGCCCGCGATCAGCGGATCGAGCACGCCGGCGGCCGCCAGCGGCAGGGCCGCGACGTTGTAGCCGAAGGCCCAGGTGAGGTTCTGCTTGATCGTCCGCAGCGTCGCGCGCGAGAGGCGGATCGCGTCGGCGGCGCCGAGCAGATCGCCCGAGATCAAGGTCAGGTCGGAGGCCTCGATCGCGACGTCGGTCCCGGTGCCGATCGCGACGCCGAGGTCGGCGAGGGCGAGCGCGGGCGCGTCGTTGACGCCGTCGCCGACCATCGCGACCGCCCGCCCCCGTGCCTGCAGATCGGCGACGACGGCCGCCTTGTCGGCGGGGAGGACTTCGGCGATCACCTCCTCGATCCCGACCGAGGCGGCGACGGCCCGGGCCGCGGTCTCGTTGTCGCCGGTCAGCAGGACCGGCGTCAGGCCGAGCTCGCGCAGGGCGCCGACCGCCTCGGCCGAGGTCGGCTTCAGCGTGTCGGAGACGACGAAGATCGCGCTGACCTCGCGGTCGAGGATCGCAGCGACCGCGGTGCGGCCGAGCGCCTCGGCCGCCGCAGCGGCGGCGCTCAGCTCGGGCGGAACCGCCAGCCCCCGCTCTGCGGCGATCGAGAGGCGGCCGACCTCGACCTCGTGGCCGGCGACGACGCCGCTGACGCCGATGCCGCGCTCGCTCTCGAAGCGCTCGACCGCCGGCAGCTCGCCGAGCTCGGCCCGCGCGGCGCTTGCCACGGCCGCCGCGATCGGGTGCTCGGAGGCGTCCTCGAGGGCGCCGACGAGGCGCAGCAGCCGCTCGCGATCACGGCCCTCCGCCACCGCGACTTCGACCAGGCTCATCTGCCCGCTCGTCACCGTGCCGGTCTTGTCGAGGACGATGGTGTCGATCCGCCGCGTCGACTCGAGGATCTGGGGGCCCTTGATCAGCAGCCCCAGCTGGGCGCCGCGGCCGGTCCCGACCAGGAGCGCGGTCGGGGTAGCCAGCCCGAGCGCGCAGGGGCAGGCGATGATCAGGACCGCGACCGCTGCGCTCAGCGCGAAGGTGACGCTGGCGCCGTTCGCGAGCCAGAAGCCGAGCGTGGCGAGCGAGAGGACGATCACGATCGGCACGAAGACGCCGCTGACCCGGTCGGCGAGCCGCTGGACCGGCGCCTTGCCGGACTGCGCCTCGGTGACGAGCTGGGCGATCTGGGCGAGAGCGGTGTCGGCGCCGACCTTCGTGGCCCGCACGACCAGGCGGCCGCCGACGTTGACGCCGGCGCCGACGATCTCGTCGCCGGGGCCCTTCTCGACCGGGACCGACTCGCCGGTCAGAAGCGACTGGTCGACCGCGCTCGCCCCCTCCTCGACGACGCCGTCGGTGGCGACCTTCTCGCCGGGGCGGACGACGAAGCGCATGCCGACCCGCAGCTGCTCGACCGGGATCCGCAGCTCGGTGCCGTCCTCCTCGAGCACCGCGACGTCCTTGGCGCCGAGCGCCAGCAGCGCCCGCAGCGCGGCGCCGGCGCGCTGCTTGGCCCGCGCCTCGAAATAGCGGCCGGCGAGGATGAAGGTCGTCACCGCGGCGGCGGTCTCCAGGTAGATGTGATCGGTGCCGCCGCCGCGTTCGGGCGTCAGCTCGAAAGCCATCTTCATCCCGGTCATCCCGGCGTCGCCGAAGAAGAGCGCGTAGAGGGACCAGGTCCAGGCGGCGAGGACGCCGATCGAGATCAGCGTGTCCATCGTCGCGGTGCCGTGCTTGAGGTTCGCCCAGGCGGCGCGGTGGAAGGGCCAGGCTCCCCAGAGCACGACCGGGGTGGCGAGCTGCAGCGCCAGCCACTGCCAGTTGTCGAACTGCAGCGCCGGGATCATCGAGATCGCCAGCAGCGGTGCGCTCAGCGCGGCGCAGACCAGCAGCCGCTGGCGCAGCCGGGCCTCCTCGTCGCTGGCCCCAGCCTCCTCGCTCTCCTCGCTCTCCTCGCTCGCGCTCCCGTTCGCGCCGGCGTCCGGCAGGGCCGCCCGATAGCCGGCGGCCTCAACAGCGTCGATCAGCTCCTCGGTGGCGGTCGTCTCGGGGTCGTACTCGACGCTCGCGCGCTCGGTCGCGTAGTTGACCGAGGCGGCGACGCCGTCGAGCTTGTTCAGCCGGCGCTCGACGCGGTTGGCGCACGAGGCGCAGGTCATGCCCTCGATCGGCAGGTCGAGACGGCTCACGCCGAGATCTCGTAGCCGGCCTCGCTGACCGCGGCGCGGACCGCATCGTCGTCGATCTCGGCGCCGGTCACGGTGAGCAGGCCGGTGTCGAGGTCGACCTTGACCTGCTTGACGTCGGGCAGCTCGGAGACCTCCTCCTGCACCGATGCGACGCAGTGGCCGCAGGTCATTCCGAGCACTTCGTAGGTCCGCTCAGCGGGCGCCATGACAATCCTCCTCTATACGGGTGGGGGGTATCTGGGAGGGCGAGCCTAGCATACCCCCGGGGGGTGTAAGCTCGGCAGCGCCCGAACCGAAAGGAGACCCTCCGTGCCGAGCTCGACCGCCGCTCGAATCGCGCGCAGCAGTCGATATCGCCTGGCGGTGGTTGCGGCCCTGCTGGCCCTGCTCGGCCTCGTCGTCGCCCATCACAACCTGATGCCCGAAGGCGCCAGCGGGATGGAGATGGGAGCGATCTGCCTCGCGGTGCTCGGCGGCGGCCTCGGCTTGACCGGGCGCACAGGGCACCTGCTGCCGCGGCCTCGGCCGTCCGGGGATCTCAGGCCCGTCGCGATGGTCGGCTCGAGGCCGTCGGCCGCGGCGCTCCCACGTGCCGGGCCGGAGCTGCGCACCACGGTCCTCCGACGTTGATCGCGATCTGCGGCCGGCCCCGGTGGGCCGAGCCGTAAGCGACCCACGATCCGACGACGAAGGAGGACCTCGAATGAGGCTCGATCGCACACTGATGACTGCTGTGCTCGCCGCGCTGCTCGCGGCGGGGCTGCTCGCCGGCTGCGGCTCTTCATCCCATTCCACCGACTCGAGTGCCGCGATGGACGGCATGTCGATGCCTGCGGAAGAAGAATCGAACGACGGGCACGCCGCCCACGCCGGCGATGCGATGCCGGGGATGCAGATGCAGGGCATGGCGGCGCCTGCCGCCGGCGCCGATGGCACCAGCGACTCCGCCGATGGTCTCGAGCTGACGCTCGCGACGCCGAAGCTGACCGCCGGCGAGCCCGCCGACTGGACGCTCGAGGTGCTGGATTCGAACGGCATGCCGGTCACCCGGTTCGAACGCGACCAGACGAAATTCATGCACCTGATCGTCGTCCGCGACGATCTCAGCGGCTACCAGCACCTCCATCCGGTCCTCGACTCGAAGGGTGAATTCAAGCTCCCGGTCACCCTCCCGAGCCCGGGCCGGTACCGGGCGATCGGCGATTTCACCACCGGCGGCAAGCGCTACCCGCTGGGGGTGGACGTCAGCGTGCCGGGCAAGGCCGAGCCGGTGCCGCTGCCGCCTCCGAGCAATGAGGCGGCGGTGGACGGCTACACGGTCACGCTCGCCGACGGGATGCTGATGGCGGGGACCGAGGAGCAGCTGACGTTCACGGTCGAGCACGGCGGCCAGCCCGAACAGGAGCTGCAGACCTATCTGGGCGCCTACGGGCACCTGGTCGCGCTGCGAAAGCCCGATCTCGCCTACTCGCACATCCACCCGGTCGCCCACGACGCGGAAGCCGGGACCCTCACCTTCGAGGCGGAATTCCCCTCCGCCGGGACCTTCCGTCTCTTCCTCCAGTTCCGGGCCGGGGGAGAGGTGCACACGGTGGCGTTCACCGTGGAGGTCATGAAGTAGCAGCCGGCCGGGGGGGGGGGCG